>SLBA01000132.1 GCA_007126575.1 Gemmatimonadota bacterium
CCTGGCCTCGCGGGCGAGGTCCTGCCATGCGATCGACTGCCTCCGAATGACCTCGGCGAACTCCCCGGCGAAGCCGAGATCCCGTCCGGCGCTGAAGCGGTGCCCGGCGACCTCGGTGAACCGGTACTGGGGCATCCTGAGGGAGAGCACAGACCCCGACCACACCACACACCAGCATGAGGGACAGGGCTCCGCGCGCCGCTGCGATCGCAGCCGTCCAGATCCCGGTCATGGAAGCCTCCTCACTGTGTTTGCGGGGGAAGCATAGTGTCCCGAGTCAGAGATTCGTTGAAGCACCGAGCGAGTCGATGCGCCGCTCTGGCAAGGCGCACCGACGAGGAATAGCACCGCTATTCCGAGCGAGGTGCAACGCGGCCAGAGTGGATGCAGCGGCGCGCGAATGCCGACGAATCTCTGATTCAGGACACTAGAAGGCCGTTGACATCAGCACAAAAACACCGTGGTCGAGGCGGGTTTCCGGAGGGGGCTCCAGAGCCGCCCGTAGTCGTCGGGATGGTGTCGCTTTGCCAGTCGAAGGCGAACGAGGTTCATGATGCCGCTCACGCTCCAGCGGGCTCCCACGTCCGTGCGTCGATTCACCTCTCGCATTTCCCGTTCCATGATGCTGGTGGTGCGCTCGGCCGACGGCGAATCGTGCAGGATGTACGGCTCCGCGTTATTCAGGAGCGCATTCGCGCTGGAGTAGCTTGGGAGACGGTCGGTGAGCCGCCGAAAGGTGGAGCGTCCGCGGGGACGGGGCGTCCCCCAGCCACTCCCGGCCCAGTCGACACGTCTTCTCGTAGCTCAGCTCCGTGACCCAGTCGATGAGTCGATGCGGGAGTTCCTCCAGGATCCTTTGCTCCGGAGACAGGCCGAGGGGCTCAGGAAAGGGACTCTGTGACCTCCGACACGTCGAGCATGTCAGCTGCCGCGGTTCCCGGCGGACGCGCATCTCCTGACTCACCACGGCCATGGATGCCGACGAAGAGTTTGGAGGTCGAACTCGTCGGTTTCGACCAGGTAGACCGAGTTCCTGCCAAATCCCACGATCGCCTCATTGGCGGGCAGGATCAGGGTTGCTTCCAATCTGCCTTCGCGGTCCACGAGGTCGTAGCGATTTTCCAATACCCTGAGGTCAGGGGCGCGTCGCACGACCAGGCGGCCTTCCGGCGCGGGGAAGGCTGTGCGCGTTCCCGGACCAGCCATTGCCGAGGTCGCGAACCCGAGAAAGGGGGGGGACATCGGTCGGCCAGTCCCGTCCGTCGAGCTCATCCCGACTGCAGGGGCGTTCCGCTCCCCTGAAGGGGTACCGGAGGACGGCGAGACACTGCTCCTCCATCGACGAAAAGGAACGCGCTTCGGTGGGGAGGGGTGGGCCCTGAATCCAGCCTCCACTCGGCGTTCTCCATGATACACGGTAGGGAGCGCGGTGAACGAACCCGATCCAACCATCCGGGAAGGGGACGACGAGGTCTTCTCCGGAGACCGGGCTGCATCCGCCGATGCGGTTGGTCCCGCGGGAGTCGGCCGCAGAAACGGACATGCAAAACGTGCGGTTTCCAGGCCCTGCGATCACCACGAGCGTTTCGAGGGGTTCGCTCTCCTCGTCGACCCAGTGGCCGCCCAACAGCACTGCAATGGAGTCCGCGTGGTCGGGGGGCAGCCCCAGCCCCGGGCATCCCCTCGACGCCGCTGGATCTGTGGGTGCGCAGTCCGACGACTCGAGTGCTCCCGGCGATCCCCGCGAACTCCATTCCGAGCCGCTCTGTGGGGACTCGACTCACTCCCCAGATATCCACGATTTCCGGGCCGTCCAGGATTGAACCGCCCCTGGATTTCTGGAGCAGCCGGAGTATGAGTGGTGGGTCTTGATAACGTTGAACCGGCGCTTACATAAGGTAATCCAGCGGACAGATGCGAGAATCCTCAACCGCGATTAGATTGGTCTCATGACGATCCGTCCTCGCGATACCGAACCCGCAGCCTGGACTACCCATACGGCGCTCCTTGACCGAATGGGGGGTTCGGCACGGGTTCGCGCCGCCCTCGAGTTGAGTGAGGCAGTCCGTGATATTCGGGTAGCCGGAATCCGAGCACGGAACCCGGATCTTGATGACCAGCAGGTGCTTGCCCTCCTGGTCTCGGAGGACTACGGCCTCGAGCTTCCCCCGACGTCGTGAGCCTTGCGGGGTTTCTGCGCACGGTCGTAGCGCTACTCGACGAATCCGGTGTCCCGTACATGTTGACGGGCTCCATCGCCTCGGCTTACTACGCCGTTCCCCGAGCGACTCAGGATCTGGACGTCGTGATCGCGGCGAACGAAGTTGGCATCGAGCGGATCGTCCAGGATCTCCTGGAACGGAACTGGTACGTGGACCGGGAGACCGCGCAGCAGGCCCGGCGTGCACGTGGGCAGTTCAACGCGATCGATCCAGTCATAGGATGGAAGGTCGACTTCATCGTGCGAAAGGATCGGGCGTACAGCCGAGTCGAGTTCAAACGGCGTCAGCGCGCAACCCTGCTTGGCGTCGAAGTCTGGATCGCGAGTCTCGAGGATGTGGTGATCGCAAAGCTCGAATGGAGTCGTCTGGGGGATTCCGCCCTCCAGCGTCGGGATGTGGTTCAACTCCTCGAACGCACCTGGGATCGCCTTGATCGACCCTACGTCAAGAAATGGGTCCACGCGCTTGACCTGCGCAACGAGTGGTCGCGCGCCGTGGAACGCGCTTCGAAGGCCGATGACCGGATGTGAACGACGTCGGTCAGCGAGGTGTCCGGTCGCCTGGGAGCATTCGAGGTGCGCTGGAGGGTCTTGATCTTGTTGTTCGTTCCCTCCAGAGGACCCGTGCTGATGGGGACGTCGTAGTACGCGAGCAGGCCCTTCCGGTGAAGGCTCAAGGTGTTCGACATTGTGATGAGCTGCCGGATTCCCGTGGCTCGGGCCCGCTCGATCCAGCCGTCCAGGAAGCTCGAAGCCGTTTCCTTGTCGGACTGGCTCCAGAGTTGTCGAAGATCCTCTTTCAGGTAGTACGCCGCTGCCAGGGGAGCATTCAGCTCGAGAGCCGCCTCGAGACGCTTGGCCTCGTCGCGATCCTCCTTGAGGTTTCCCGGATCCTTCAGCAGAAGCCAACGGCTGCCTTTGAGCGCCTCCTTCGCCTCCTCCTCGGCCCGCCGCTGAACGGACCGCCTGATGGAGCTCAGCTTGTCATTCATCAGCTTCACCACATGAAACCGGTGGAACACCACCATGGTGGCCTCCGGCAGGTGCGTGCGCACCGCGTGGATGTAGGCCTGAGGCATGTCGATGGCCACCGCCCGATCCTCCCTCCTGACCTGCGGAGCCGCGTCCAAAACGGACCCGGGGCGTCGGCACCCTTTCCTTTCCCGATGAACACCACCTCCCCGCTCACCAGGTCCAGCACTACGGTCAGGTACCGATGACCCTTCCCGATGGAGATCTCGTCGATCGCCACACGCCGTAGATCCTTCAGCGGAGGGTGCCGGAATCTCCGGCGAAGGTCCTGCTTCCACAGCGCCTTCACCAAATTCCAGCTCACACCCAGGTGCTGCGCCGCGTCCCGCATCGTCATGTGCCGGGCCAGTTCCACCACGTAGCGTGGGGACCGCTTCGTGCAGCCGTGTTGGCCAACAGGTACTCCGGCAGCCCAGGGCGCTGGGTCCGGCGCTCCTCGGAGTTCGACGCCCGGCTCATATACCAGGAGTGCGGCTCGCTCACGGTGAGCGAGATCCGCATTGCGGCCGGGCGGGGCGCCGATCTGGCCGGACGCCTGATGGGCCTGAGCCGACGGAGGGAGCCGAGGTTCGAGGCGGTGGAGCTGAACGCCGTGGTGCGGCAGTTCGATTCGAGGCTGGAGCGGCTGGTGGGCAGCTCGTGCGAGATTCGACGGGACCATTGCACGGAACCGACCACCCTCAGAGCGGACCCGGGCATGCTGAAGCAGGTCCTCATGAACCTGGCCATCAACGCTCGCGACGCGATGCCCGGGGGCGGCGTACTCTCGGTCCGAACCCGGCGGGCCTCGGTAGACGACCAGATGGCTCGCGTTCGCCCGGATGCGCGCGCTGGTCCATACGTGTGTCTCTCGGTGACGGACACCGGAACCGGCATCGCACCCGAGGATCAGTCCCGGGTGTTCGAGCCCCTCTTCACCACCAAGAAGGAAGGAGAGGGGACGGGACTGGGGCTAGCCACGGTGCACACCATCTTGCAGAAGCACGGCGGGTGGGTGGATCTGGAGAGCGAGCCGGGCGCGGGGGCCACCTTCGAGCTCTACTTCCCCGCGGGGACCGACCGGGGTTGACGCCCGGCTGCGTCCTCCAGACCGTCCGCCCACCGAGCGAGTGCAGCGGAAACCGTATCCTCGCTCCACGCGCAGCTCGGTTCGAGCAGCCCCTCGAACTCTTCGCCGGAGACCGTGGATCCGACCGTGCAGGGTTCAAAGAGCCGGGTGCCGGACGTCACCGCGGTCCAGTTCCCTTCGGTCACCGTGATCTCGACCCCGCTCGCCGGATCGAACCCGAACGGCTCCAGCTCCTCCGGGGTGACGGCAAAGCGCTGGTTGATCCTGAGGTGAGCTTCCTGGGCCCTCGCGAGCTCGACGAGGGGAGCGGCCGCCTCGTGGTGGGCCGCGAGCGAGTGCACGACGATGACGTTCCAGCTCGGATGCCACGCTCCGGCCCTGTCGGACGGACCGAGGAACCTCCGGAGCTCCGGACTCCAGCACCGGATCTGAACCGAGGATATCTCGTCTGCCTCGAAACCGATCGACTCCTCCATACGAGGCCCCTCCGACTCCTCGTCCGGGGGGTCAAGTACCTGTCCGTCCACCACCACGAGGACCGTCCCGGAGGCGTATCCCGGGATCTCGGCTGTCGCCTTACACTTGAGCGCCGTGTCCCGAACGTCGGAAAGACGCTCGTGGGCGTGCGAGAGGTCGCTCGAACTGGGCGTAGGCTCTCCCGGGTGGATCGGACTGGCTGCAACCCCAGCTCCTGCGGTCAGTGCGGCCAGCAGTGCGACCGCACGTGGCTTCATGATGGACTCCCTGGTTCGGGGGTGTGGCTCCGGCAATCCGAACGCTGCCCCTTCCGCCCGCCGGTGGGCGATCTCTCACCTTCCAAGTTGCTACGGGTGAGTTGGGAGCGCAACGTCCCGCTACCTCCGGATCTGGATCTCGATGAAGCTGTCGTTGTGCCACTCCACTCGGAGCGGTTCGCCGGCTTCCCTCCTGGAGCCTGCGGGCGGTCATGTAGCTTCGCCGGATCGGGATCGCCTCGGCGCGTCCGGGCGTGAGCAGGTTCCGTTCGGTCATGTCGTGCGCGTAGCTGTCGCGACCCAGATAGTAGGAGAGGTGCACGTACCGCCCATCGGGCGTCTCTTCGTAGAGGACGACCAGGGGGTCGAAATCCCTTCGGTCGATCGTCACCGTGAGCTGGCCACCGAACGAACCGCTCACCTCGACGGGCTCCTCGAACGGCTCGCTGACGAAGACGAGCGCATTGCCCATCTCCGGCGCCGGCCCCTCGATCGGCCAAGGGATAGGCATCTAGGGGCAGCGCGTCCGTGACCGGAGGAGGATCGATGGGACGGCTGGCCCCGAAAGAGAGTTGGCGATCTCCCGTGGGACGGGACACTCTGGAATGTGAGAGAGAGCCCGGAAGTACCCACCCCAACAGGAGACCACCCATGGACAGGTCTATCGGGCTGGATGCCCACGCGTCAAGTTCCACACTCGGCGTTCGGTACTACGAAGCAACCCGGACTGGAGCACCACTCCGTCCCCCGGCCGAGGTCGCCCTCCCCCTCAGGGGGTTTTCGCCCCCCCCGCCTCGGCGATCCCCCGACCGAGCGAGCGCAGGAGCCCACGCAGCCGCTCCTGCTCCGCCGGCTCCAGGTGGGCCATGAGTTCGTGGATGAACTCGGAATGCCCCGGAAAGACCTCCCGGATCCGCTCGCGCCCCTCCTCGGTCAGATACGCCTTGACCACCCGGCGATCTTCGTCGGAGCGTTTCCGGTACACGAGCCCCTGATCTTCGAGGCGATCCATCACGTAGGTGATGTTGCCGCCGGTCACGAGCAGCTTGTCGGCCAGCTCGCCCAGCGAGAGCGGCCCAAGGTGGTGCAGGGCCTCGAGAATCCCGAACTGGGGCACGGTGAGCCCGTACTCGGTCACCTTCGAACCCACCTCGCGGGAAACCGTCAGGTACGCCCGGGCCAGGGTGATCCAGAGTCGGAGCGCCCGCTCCTCGTCGTCGCTCCAGCTCCGGGGCCCCGTCGCCGAATCGCGTCCATCCGTCACGTTGGTCCCGCCTCTTTCCGCAGTAGCGTGGAGTCTCCCGATCTTCGGTCCGGAGCCGGTCAGATGTGAATCGGGCGACCCAGCGCGGCGAGCGCGCCCTCGGCCACGGCCTCGGAAAGGGTCGGGTGCGGGTGCATGGCCTTCTCGATCTCCTCGACCGTCGACTCCAGGTGCCGGCCGATGACGAACTCGGCAATCAGCTCGGTGGCGTGCGGCCCCATGATGTGGGCCCCCACGATCTCGGAGTACTTCTTGTCGCGGATCACCTTCACGAACCCGTCGGTATCGCCGTGGGCCAGGGCCCGTCCATTGCCCACCCAGGGGAACTTGCCCACCTGGATGTCGAGCCCCTTCTCCCTCGCCTGCTCCTCGGTCAGCCCCACCGACGCCACCTCGGGATGGCAGTACGTGCAGTTCGGGATGTTGTCGTGGTCCACCGGGGCATGCGCTTCCCCTGCGATCTTCTCGACACAGGCGATCCCTTCGTGCGAGGCCTTGTGGGCCAGGAGCGCACCACCGGCGCAGTCCCCCACGGCGTAGACGCCCTCGACGTTCGTCCGCCCCCACTCGTCGATCGCGATGAAGTTGCCCTTCTCGGTCACCTCGACTCCGGCGGCGTCCAGCCCCAGGTCTTCGGTGTTGGGGATGCGTCCCACCGCCGACAGCACACGGTCCACCTCGAGGGTGTGCTCCTCGCCGTCAGCGTCCTTGAAGGTGACGGTCACCGAGTCCGAACCGGGCTCCGCCTTCTCGAGCCGGGCACCGGTGTGGATCGTCATGCCCCGCCGCTTGTAGCTCTTCTCCATGGCGGCCGAGATGTCGGCGTCCTCGAGGGGGAGGATGCGGTCCATCGCCTCGATGATCGTGACCTCGGACCCGTAAGCGTCGAAGATATCGGCGAATTCCATCCCGATCGCCCCGGCCCCAACGATCACGAGCGACTCGGGGGCCTCTTCGGCGAAGAGCGCGTGGTCCGACGACCAGATCCGGTCCCCGTCGATCTCGAGGAAGGGAAGGCTGCGGGGCCGCGATCCCGTGGCGACCATGATGTGCTTGGCTTCGTAGGTGGTCTTCTCGCCGTCGCCGTTTTCGACCTCGACCTTGCCCTTTCCGGCGAGGCGCCCGTAGCCCTCGATGTGGGTGATCTTGTTCTTCTTGAAGAGCATCCCCACACCCTTGTTGAGCTGGTTCGCCACCGAGCGGCTGCGCTTCTGCGCCGGCCCCAGGGCGACCTTGATCTCGCCGAAGGTTATCCCGTGGTTCTCGGCACCCTTGAGCTCGTTGACCAGGAGCGCCGAGGTGAGCAGCGACTTGGTCGGGATGCACCCGATGTTCAGACAGACCCCGCCCAGCTTGTCGGCTTCGATGCAGCCGACGGTCATGCCGAGCTGCGCCGCCCGGATCGCGCCCACGTATCCACCTGGGCCACCGCCCACGACGAGGAGGTCGAACTTCTTCTTGTCCTTGGAATTTCCGGCCACGCTGCACCTCGGGTCAGATTCAGTCTCAGACGCGCCTTCCGGCACGCCACGCATACCGCCTCACGAGTTCCCGACTCGGGCGCCCCGATACGGGCTCATGAAGTCGGCACAAGTTAGACGGATCGGCGGAGCCGGGCCACCCCCCGCGCGCGCCCCTTCCGGTGTGGACCTTTGCGATCCGCCGCCTCGCGTGCCATGATCCCTCGGAGCGCATCGCAACCCGCGACGCCTCGCTGAGCTGTCCGTCCCTCCGGCACCTCGCGTTTGCCGGTGCCCTGAATCCGGAGATTTCCCCCATGTGGCTTGCCGCCCTGGTTCTGGTCCTGGTCGCCGTCGGTATCGTGATGATCTACAACGGGCTCGTCGACCTGCGGGAACGGGGCGATGCGTCGTGGTCCGACATCGACGTCCAGCTGAAACGCCGACACGACCTGATCCCGAACCTGGTCGAGATCGTGAAGGGGTACGCGGCGCACGAGCGAGAGGCGCTCGAGGCCGTCACCCGGGCCCGAACCAGCGCCATGGAGGCCCGCGGACCCGCCGCACGTGGGGAGGCCGAAAAGGGGCTCGCCGGAGCCCTCCGGTCCCTCTTCGCGCTCTCGGAGTCCTACCCGCAGCTGCAGGCCAGCGGCAACTTCTCGGAGCTCCAGCAGGCGCTCACCGCCGTCGAAGACGACCTCCAGCGCGCCCGCCGGTACTACAACGCCGTGACCCGCGATTACAACATCCGCACCCGCAGCATCCCCTCGAACATCGTGGCGCGCGCCTTCGGATTTCGGGCCCGCGAGTTCTTCCAGGCCGAGGAGTCCGAACGGGCTGCACCCCAGGTCCGACTGGATGATTCGGGGTCCTGATACGGGTATGACGAGGACCTCTGGGGAATCGCTTACGGGCGGATACTGCCGCCAGACCCGGGCGGCGCTTGTTCGTGCGTGTACTCCAGGACCCACCGTTCCAAACGCTCGCTTGACCTCATCCCATTCAACCTGCCATAGCATCTCGGGAAGGGCATCCGTGCGTCCGACTGTTCCAGGGGTTACGACGAGCGGTCTCGATCCATTCGTCCACATCGCGGCGCGGAATGTCCAGGAGCAGACCCCGGAACCGAAGGCGACGTGGGCTGATTCCTCGACCCCGGCGCCTCACGATGAAATCACGGAGCTCGTCATCGCTCATGTGCCGGCGCAGGCAGCGAGCGGCCCGTATACCGCCCATCGCCTCTGTTTTCGTCCTTGACCAACGACACCAGCACCACCGCATTGGAGCCGCTCGCGCGGGGGCACCGGCGTCGGGGAACCATTCGGGGCGCAGCCGAAGTTGAAAGCCCGGCCGATCACCCCACGCGGCCCGAAGCGTAGCGAGCCTCCCCACCAGGACCCCCACCGCACAGGCGAGCGGCCCCGACGCCGGTGCCCCCGCGCGAGCGGCGCGAGTGCAGCCCTTCAGGTTCAGACGAAGGCCGTCAGCGGCTCCTCGAGAATCCCCTTCAGCGTCTGCAGGAAGGCGCTCCCCATCGCCCCATCGATCACCCGGTGGTCACACGACATCGTGATCTTCATGCGGGGCCGGACCACGATCTCGCCATCGACCACCACGGCGCGCTCTTCCATCGCCCCCACCGCCAGGATCCCCGCCTCGGGCGGGTTGATGACCGCGGTGAACTCCTCGATTCCGAACATCCCGAGGTTCGACACCGAGAAGCTCGCCCCCGTGTACTCCTCGGGCTTGAGCTTCTTCTCGCGGGCACGCCCGGCAAGCTCACGGACCTCCTGGGCGATCTCGACGAGTCCCTTCCGTTCGGCGTCGCGAACGATCGGCGTGATCAGGCCGTCGTCGATCGCCACAGCCACACCCAGGTGCACGCGGTTGAAGCGTCGAATGTGATCACCGCCCCAGTGCGCATTGCACTCGGGGTGGCGTGAAAGCGCGAGGGCGGTGGTCTTCAGGACGATGTCGTTGTACGAGATCTTCAGCCCGTCCTTCTCGAGCTGCCGGTTGATCCGCTCGCGCGCCTCGACGATACGACCCATGTCCACATCGATCGTCAGGAAGAAGTGCGGGACCGGACCGATCGACTCCACCAGGCGGCGGGCGATGGTCTTGCGCATCTGCGAGAGGGGGACGTCCTCGTACTCCTCCTCGTCGGGAGCCCTGCGATCGGGCGCCTTCGCGGGCTCGTCCTTCTCGGCCGGCCCTTCGCGCACCGCGGTCTCGACGTCGGCCTTCACGATCCGGCCTCCCGGCCCCGAGCCCTCGAGCGACGCGAGGTCGATGCCCTCCGCCTCGGCCAGCCGCCGCGCGACGGGCGACGCCTTGACCCGCGTCTCGTCTCCGTCGTCCTTCTTCTCCTTCTTCTTCTCATCGGCGTCGGACCGATCCACGTCCTTCACCGGATCCGGGATCGAGGCCTCGTCCTCGTCGTCGTCCGCGTCATCATCGTCTTCGGAGGCGTCGGCCTTATCGGCGTCCTCATCGCCGTCCTCACCCTCGTCTTCATCCTCGTCGTCTTCCTTCGACGCGTCGGCGCTCTCCTCGTCCTCCCCATCGTCGTCGGCATCGCCACCCCCGCCGGTACCACCCACCAGGTCCGAGATGTCCTCGTCTTCGGAGCCGATCACGGCGATCACCTCGCCCACCGGTGCCGTGCCCCCCTCCTGGGTCAGGATCTTGAGCAGCACGCCGTCGCCTCGCGCGACAAGCTCCATGGTCGCCTTGTCCGTCTCGATCTCGGCAATCACCTCGCCGCTCGACACCTCGTCCCCCTCACCCTTCAGCCACTGAACGATCTGGCCTTCTTCCATCGTGGGGGAAAGCGCTTCCATATGGACTTTCGTCGCCATGCGTCTGCCTCGTATCTGCGCGTTCGCTCCCAGGGGGAGCACTCAGGTTCGGGGAGCGGAGATCCACCCCCGACATTCGTCGAAGTGTTCAGTGGGCCGCAGCCGGCCCGGTCCATTCAGTCCGCGGACCCGTTCCGATACAGCACCCGGTTGCACGCCCGCACGACGCGGTCCGCGTCGGGCTTCGCCATCTGCTCCAGGTTCTTCGCATAGGGCATCGGCACATCGGCCTGGGTCACCCGGAGGATCGGCGCGTCGAGGTAATCGAAAGCCTCCTCCTGGATGGTGGCGGCGATCTGCGCCCCAATCCCGGCATACGGCCAGCCCTCTTCGAGATACACGACCCGGTTCGTCTTGTGGACGGTGGCCAGGATCGCCTCGACATCGAGGGGACGCAGGCTCCGCAGGTCGAGGACCTCGGCATCGACGCCATCCTTCTCGAGCTTCTTCGCGGCCTGGAGGGCCACGTGCACCATCTTCCCGTGCGTGATGATCGAGACGTCGGAACCCTCGCGCTTCACGTCGGCCTTTCCGAGCGGGATCACGAAGTCCCCGTCGTCGACGTCGGGCACCTCTCCCTTCACATTGTAAAGGAGCTCTCCCTCCATGAAGGCCACGGGGTCGTTGTCACGGATCGCCGCCTTCAGCAGGCCCTTCGCGTCGGCCGGTGTGCCCGGGGTGACCAGCTTGATCCCGGGGGCGTGCACGTACCAGGTCTCGCAGGCCTGCGAGTGCTGCGCCGAGAGCTGAAGCGCCGCTCCGGTCGGGCCCCGAAAGACCATCGGCACCGGAATCTGCCCACCGGTCATGTAGAAGGTCTTGGCGGCCGAGTTGATCACCTGGTCGAGCGCCAGGATCGAGAAGTTGAAGGTCATGAACTCGATCACCGGACGCAGCCCGCCCATCGCAGCACCGACCCCGAGCCCGGCAAACCCGAGCTCCGCGATCGGTGAGTCGACCACGCGCCTGTCTCCGAATTTTTCGAGGAGGCCTTTCGAGACCTTGTAGGCTCCATCGTACTCCGCAACCTCTTCGCCCATCAGGAATACGGTGTCGTCCCGCTCCATCTCTTCGTCCAGCGCCTGGTTCAGCGCCTCACGGTAGGTGATGGTCTGCATGGTCAGTCCTCCCCTTCGCGGTCGCGGCCGTCGAAGAACAGTCGGCCGTGCTCGTTCACTTCGCTATACACGTGGTTGTAGAGCTCCTCGCGTGCCGGGAAGGGGGCCTCTTCGGCGAACTCGGCGGCCTCGTCCACCACGGCGCGCACCTCGCGGTCCATCTCCTCGAGCTCGTCCTCGGTCAGGAACTCGGCGTCGAAGAGTCGATCACGGAGCAGCGAGATCGGGTCCTCCTGCTTCACCTTCGACTCGACCTCGTCCTTGCTCCGGTAGGTCCCCGAGACCGGATCCGACATCGAATGCCCCTTGAACCGGTAGGTCCGTGCATCGACGTACTGGGGCCCTTCCCCGGCCCGGATCTTCTCGAGCAACTCCTCGACGAGCGTCCAGGTCGCGAGGATGTCCTGGGCGTTCACATGGTGCGCCGGCACGCCGAGCCCGGCGGCCCGCTCCTTCACGGGCAGGGCGCTCACCCGGCTGAAGGCGGTGCCCATCCCGTACTCGTTGTTCTCGACGACGAAGAGCACGGGCAGCTTCCAGATGGCTGCCATGTTCAGGGCCTCGTGGAAAGCCCCCTGGTTCACGGCGGCGTCTCCCATGAAGCAGACGCAGACGCGGTCCTCCTCGCGGTACTTGATCGCGAAGCCCAGCCCGGCCGCCAGCGGGACCTGCGCACCCACGATCCCGTGGCCGCCCATGAACCCCTTCTCCACATCGAAGATGTGCATCGAGCCCCCCTTACCGCGCGCGGAACCGCTGTCCCGCCCATAGAGCTCGGCCATGACTCCGTTCGGGTCCACTCCCTTCGCCAGCGCCTGCGTGTGATCCCGGTACGCGGTGATCACGTAGTCGTCCTGGCGGAGCGGCCCGATGAAGCCCAGGGCGACCGCCTCCTGGCCGATGTGCAGGTGACAGAAGCCACCGATCTTGCCGATCGCATAGGCCTCTTCAGCCTTCTCCTCGAAGCGGCGATAGAGCAGCATCTCCTTCAGGAAGCCCTTCAGCTGATCCTTCTCGAATCCTTCCAGACCCGCCATCGACTCGTCTCCCTTCCCGGCCTCGCGGCTCATGGTGCTGGTGTCGGTCATCGGGGTTCACCTCCGGTATCCGCTTCGTTTCCGTTCCGTCCCATCTCGAGCTGGACCAGGTTCAGCCCCGGCACCTCGGCGGGAGCGGGGATGTCCTTCTCGAGCACCTCCTGAATCGCACCCGGTCCCCCCGCGACCAGGTCGCGGGCCTGCTCCTTGGCGTGGTAGGAGGAGCGCACCAGGGCACCGGACTCGACATGCCGGAACCCGAATTCCTCTTCTCCGACCCGCTTCCACTCGCGGAACTCGTCGGGGGTGACCCAGCGGGCCACGGGAATATGGTCCCTGGAGGGCCGCAGGTACTGGCCCAGCGTCAGGATGTCGACCGCCGCCTCCCGGAGGTCGGCCATCGCCTGTCGGAGCTCGTCCTCGCGCTCGCCCATTCCCAGGATGATCCCGGTCTTGGTCAGGATCGAGGCGTCGATCCGCTTGGCGGCCCCCAGAAAGGAGATCGAACGCCAGTATCGGCCTCCCGGACGCACGTCCGGATGAAGGCGGTCCACCGTCTCGAGGTTGTGGCCGAGGATGGCGGGGCGGGCGTCCATCACGACCTTCAGCGCGGCCTCGTCGCCCTTGAAGTCGGGGATCAGGACCTCGACCGAGCAGCCGGGCACGCGCTCGTGGATCTGCCGGATCGTCTCGGCGTAGATCGCCGCGCCCCCGTCGGGGAGCTCGTCGCGGTTCACCGAGGTGATCACGCAGTGCTCGAGCTCCATCGCCTCGACCGTTTCGGCCACACGGCGTGGCTCGTCCTCGTCGAGCTCGGTGGGCATGCCGTGGGCCACCGCGCAGTACTTGCATGCCCGGGTACACACATCGCCCAGGATCATGAAGGTGGCGGTGCCGGCCTCCCAGCACTCCCCGATGTTCGGACAGCCGGCCTCCTCACACACGGTGTGGAGCGACTGGCTGCGCATCAGCTTTTTCAGGCGGTTGTAGTTCCGGCCTCCGGGAGACCGCACCTTCAGCCAGCTCGGCTTGCGATCGCCCATGGGGACCGTCTCGATCCCCTCGTGCGCTCGAATGGTCGCCGTGCCCTTCGGCTTCACGATCCCCGTGTCCTTGGCGCCGGGATGGTATCCCCCCGGCGGGCGGGTCAACGTATCGGCCATCTATCTATCTCCTTGCTGCCCTCGGGATCCGTGTCGGACGCCGATGAGCGGTCAGCCATCGAACCGGAATGATCCGGGCCCCGGGGACGTTCCCCGGCGCGTCGGGTCGCTCGTGCGTCGGAAGCTCAGGTCGAAAAAAAAGCACCCTCGCGATCAAGGCGGAGAGCGCAACCCGGCGTGACCGCACTCCACGATCGGGTCCGGTGGCAGGTGTCCATTCTTTTCAATGATGATAGCACGATCAGAGGTTTGGGGGCAACCTTGCGGAAGGGGGGCTCGTCGCCTGGATCAGTCGGACCACCTCGGCCGGATCATCGGTCAGCTGGAGGAGGTCCATGTCGGGTGGAGAGATGTTTCCCTCGCTGAGGAGACGGGCACGAATCCACTCGATCAGCCCCTCCCAGTAGTCCGTCCCGAAGAGGACCACGGGGAAATTGTGGATCTTTCCGGTCTGGATCAGCGTCAGCGACTCGAAGAGCTCGTCGAGGGTGCCGAATCCGCCCGGAAAGATGACGTAGCCCTGGGAGTACTTCACGAACATCGTCTTGCGGACGAAGAAGTACCGAAAATCGACCCCGAGGTCCACGTAGGGATTCATTCCCTGCTCGAAGGGGAGCTCGATATTGCACCCGACCGAGAGGGCGCCCGCTTCCCGTGCACCGCGATTTCCGGCCTCCATCATGCCGGGGCCCCCTCCGGTGATGATGCTGTAGCCGGCCCTCCCGAGGAGCGATGCGGTCTCACGGCAGGTCTGGTACACCGGGTCGTCGGGGAGCGTTCGGGCCGAGCCGAAGATCGAGACCGCCGGTCCGATCTCCGAGAGCACCTCGAAACCCTCCACGAACTCTCCCATCACCCGAAAGACCCGCCAGGCGTCGGTCACGTCGCGGACGGGGGCCTCGGTGTCCCTCTCGTCGCTCTCGAGGAGGCGTTCGTCTTCGGTCCGGGCCCGCGAGGGGCGTCGTCCGTCATCTCTCTCCAAGAAGGGCCTCCGCATCCTGCCGAAGAATCGGCATGAGGTTCGCGTGATGGTCGTAGTCGTCGAGCTCGCGCGCCATCTGCTCGTCCCAGACCTCGAGCATCCGGGCGTAGTACTCGCGGGCCGGCTCCTCCTCGTCCATCTCGAGATGCGCCTCGGCGGCGGCCGAGAGCAGGAGGAGGTGGTCGGGATCCTGTTCCAGCCCCGCGAGCGCGGTCTCGAGCGAGCGTTCGAAGTCGAGCGAGACCCGCTGCAGGAGCGCCAGGTGAAAGTGCCCGTCGGGATCGAGGGGGCGCGCCAGGTCGTACGCGTCGAGCGCCATCGGCAGGAAGTTCATGACCTCGGTGCTGTCCTGGGCCGAGATCGCGATGGCGACCCGCTCGAAGAGGCGGTCCGCGGCCTCGCGCGGGGTCATCGACGACAGGTCCACGTTCGGCGCGGGTCCGAGCTGGCCCGGAACCCCGGCCTGCGGGGCTCCCGGTGGGGGCGCGCCCCCGGCCCCTCCGTCACTGAAGATCGGAAAGGCGGCCACCACGAGAAGCGCGACCAGAAGCACTCCGGTCAGCGCCCACGGCAGGGTGGTCGCGGCGCTCGAGGTCGCGGGCTCCCTGGCGCCGGGGTCGAGCCGCAGGGGGCCGCCACACTCGGTGCAGAAGCGCAGGCCCTTCTCCATCGGGTTGGAGCACGAGGGACAGTCCATGGGGCGAAGCGACGCCCCGCAGGAACCGCAGAAGGCGCCGGCCCCCTCGGTCCCACACTGGGTACAATGCATGAATCCGCAAACTCCCTTCAGCTTTGGCAGGGACAGCATATCGCAGAGGGAGTATAATAACCGATGCGGGGGCGAGGCCGGAACCCGGTGCCCCGGTTGCCCGGGCGGTACCTCCCCCGCCGAAAGGCGATGTCCATTGGGGCCGAGACCACCGGTGCCGCCGGGTCCCGATCCGACGCTGACACCTTTGCCTGCTCCGGTCCGTAGGGGTGGATGCGTTCCGCCGCTTCCGGGGTACTGAAGCAATCCTCGCCCCGCTCCCCATCACCTTTCTTCGTTCGGGCTGCCCGCATGGCCGCACTCATGGTTCTGCTCGCGTTCTGGCTCCCGTTCGAGGCTTCTCCCACCACCTCGGAGCGCCCGTCAACGGGCTCCCATGGAGGGCTTTCGTATCCTGCCGAGGCCCTGCGCGCACCCTCGGACACCTTCGGGAACCCCGGAGTCCGGGCGCTGGTCGAACGGGCCCGGGCCGCGCGAGAGAACATGGCCGAGGGGCTGGATTCGTTCGACGGCCGAATCTGGGAGCGTCTCTACGCCGGGCTCGATGGTCGGGGCTTCCGGCGCGAGCGGGGGATCATTCAGGAGGAGCGGGCGGGGCGGATCCGCTGGACGGCCTCGGGAGACCGGCTGGTGCAGTGGGAGGCCGGCCGTCGGGAGTTTCCGATCGTGGGGTGGTCCAGCCTCGACGACCGCCGTGGGGAAGGAGAGGCGTACGCGCGGGAGCTGGTGGGAAGCCAGCTGCCTCCCCCCCTGGCCTCCTTCGATCCGCAGAGCGACCAGCTCTGGCTCGGCGGAGGCCGCGACCAGTGGTTCCTGCATCCCCTGGCAGACTCCGCAGGGCTTCACTACCGGTTCGAGTCGGGAGACTCGCTCCGCGTGAGGCTCCCGGGCACCGACGTGCCGATCACCCTCTCCGAGGTGCTGGTCCTGCCGCGCCGCTCCGACTTTCGCCTGCTCGAGGCCTCGCTCTGGTTCGAACAGGAGTCCGGAGCCATGGCCCGGGCCGTGTATCGTCCGGCCCGGCCCTTCAATCTCAGGATCGACTCGGACAACTCCGACATCCCCGGATTCTTCCCCTCGATCGGGTTCGAGATCCCCCGCATCCTGGTCGAGTACTCGCTGCAGGACTTCTCGTGGTGGCTGCCGTACCGCTTCAGTTTCGAGGGCGAGGGCAGCGTGGGTCGCTTTGCCCGCTTCCCCATGGTGGTAGAGTGGATCGTCAGTGACGTATGGGTCAACGAGGACGAGCCGGCCGACCTCATTCCGGACCCCCTCCCCGAGGGGTGGCACTTCCAGGATCGATCCGCCCGGGCCGACACCCTGGACGCCGGCGAGGAACAGCCTGGGCGCGTCCTGGTGGTCTCCCCGAGCTCGGGCGAGTTGCGGGAGGGACCGGGGCTTCGCGAGATCGGGTTCCGCGACCGTGTGGCCTTTTCGGGCTCGGAGCTGACCGCCCTCGAGCGACGGCTGCGAACGTTCGGGCCCGGCCCCCGTACCCCCCTCGAAACCGCCTGGGGGGTGACCGAGGAGCTCACCCGCTACAACCGGGTCGAGGGGCTTGCCACCGGCGCCCTGGCCCGGGTGTCCCTCCCCCGAGGGGGCCGCCTTTCGGGGGAGGTCCGCATCGGCACCGAAGCCCTCCTGCCTACCGGAGAGCTCTCGTTCGAACCGGCCCACTCCCTCTGGGTCTCGAGGCTGGCTGCGTATCGACGGCTCGTCCCCTCGGCGGACTTCGACTCGCCGCACACCCTGGGGGCCTCGGCCAGCACGCTGGCGCTGGGAGGGGGACCGAGTCCCTTCCACTACGCAGCGGGTCTCGAGGGGGCCCGACAGTGGCGGGCTCCCGGCTGGGAGACCGAGCTGACGCTCTTCGGGGAGTGGCACGAGTCCGCAGAGAGGGGCACGAGCTTCCACTTTCGGCGGCTCCTCGACTCGGACCGTCGGCTGCCCGAGGTCCTTCCCGCCGACGAGGGCTTCTACGGCGGCGCACGCGCCGTGCATCGATGGCAGTCCGGACTCGATCCCGATCGGGTGCGGCTCTTCTTGCGTTCCGGGATCGAGATCGCCACGGGTGAGAGCGACTATGCCCGGGGGCAGCTCGGCGCGGCACTCGCGGTCCCCCTGAGCCGCCAGGTCGCCGGTGCGCTCGAGGTGGCGGGCGGCACGTCGGTGGGGGATCTGCCCCGGCAGAGGCACTTCTTTCCCGGAGGTCCGGCCAGCTACCGCGGCGGGCAGGCGGGAGAGCGCGCCGGCGAGGGCTATACCCTGCTGCGCGCAGAGCTCGGGAGGGGCGTGGCCGGAGCCCGGCTGATCTTCTTTGCCGACGCCATGAAGCTCTTCGAGCCGCCGGCCGAACCCGTTCCCCCGCTGCGGCCGCCCTTCGACGACTGGCACTATGCCGCGGGGAGCGGGCTCTCCTTCCTGGACGGACTCGTCCGGGTCGAACTGGTCCGGACGATGCGCCCGGACCGGGGATGGCGCGGGCTGCTCTACTTCGACGGGCTCTTCTGAGGGCTCACAGCGACGACGGGTCGTCGAAGAAGTGCCACGGGATGCCGAGTCGATCCGCGAGCAGCTGCGCCAGCGCCCGAACACCCCACGTTTCCGTGGCATAGTGACCGGCATAGAGCACATTCAGGCCGAGCTCCATCGCGTCGACATAGGTGTGGTGCGCGCCCTCTCCGGTGATCAGGGTGTCGAGACCCGCCTCGGCCGCCTGCCCGATGAAACTCCCCCCGCCGCCGGTCACCAGCCCGACTTTCTCGACGCGGTCCGGTCCACCGGGGAGCAGCTGCACCGGGCCGCCCACCACGTCGGAGAGGCGGGCGCCCAGCTCGTCCCGGCGCTCCGAGGTCGAAGTCCTCCAGCCGATCTCGACCCCCTTCCACTCTCCGAAGCGCGCGGTGGTCTCCCACCCGAGCGCCCGCATAAGTACGGCACAGTTGCCGACCTCGGGGTGGGCGTCGAGGGGAAGGTGGGAGCTGTACAGGGCCATTCCGCTCTCGATCAGAATCCGGGCCTTCCGATACCGACGCCCGGTCAGAGGACGATGGGGATCCCAGAAGAGCCCGTGGTGGACGAGGAGCAGGTCGACCCCCTCGGCGGCGGCCCGGGCGAGGATCCGCTCAGAGGCGTCCACCGCGGCCCCGATCTTGGTGATGGGGCCCTTCCCCGCCACCTGGAGCCCGTTTTCGGCTCCCGGATAATCCGGGAACTCCGCATGCTCGAGGTAGTCGTCAAGAAAACCGAATATGGGTTCTGCTTTCATGGAATCATCCTTGATTCATACTGCGGAAAAGGAGCGCGGGGCGCTGTCCAGGACTTCGTTGAGAGCCTGTGGAAAACCGGGCACTCATGATGTGGAGAACTCCCACACCCCCTGTGGCACAATCGCCATCGGACGTTATCCACACTTGTGGACAAGTCGTTGGCGGTGTGGATCACTTCGCGGCGAGGGGTGTCGGGCGGCTCATGGACGCTCCACGATCTCGAGCGGGTCCACGGGCTCCCCGTCCCGCAGGATCTCGAAGTGCAGGTGCGGTGCGGTGGATCGGCCCGTCGACCCCGTCAGGCCAATCACCTGGTTTCGACGGACGCTCCGTCCGTACTCCACCGAGATCTGCGAGGCATGCGCGTAGAGGCTCCGGTAGCCCCCTCCATGGTCCAGAATCAGATACAGTCCGTAGACCGGATCGTCACCGACCTCGACGACTGAGCCATCGCCCGCCGCGCGGATGTACGATCCGGCCGGCACCGCGATGTCGATCCCCGGATGGTCATCCCCGGTCCCGGCCTCTTCGATCAGGGGCTGCGTCAGAAAGCCGCGCTCCGTGAGCGGCCAGGAGGTGGGGCGGGCGTCTCCAGGATCGCCGGCCGACGCCACCCCTGTTGAGCGCCCGAGCGCCGGGGGGAGGAAGGTCTCGGGGCGCACACCCTGGGCGGGACCGAACAAAGACCGAATTCCCTCGTACCTGCGTTCGAGCTCCCCCAGGGTCGTCGCCAGGTCGTCCATCCGCCCGAGCTCGGAGGTGAGTTGTTCGACCTGACTTTCGAGGCGCGTGGCCTCCTGCGCCCGAGCGGCCAGGTACCACCAGGACCCCACAAGGAGGGCGAAGAGCAGGATGAGGGCACCGCCGGCCACGAGGATGCGCCGCAGACTCGCAGTCCCGATTCGGATCGCTCGCCCCTCGTCGCGATCCCCCGGGGGCACAATCAGAAGCGTGATCTCGGGCTTCTCAGCCATGGGGACCCGGCCCCTCGCTACCCGGCCACATCCTGCGGATCCCGTCCGGTGAGGATGCGGAAGACCCGGGCGAAGTCCTCGCGGTTGCGGAAGGGGATACGAATGACGCCCTGGTCGTCGGCGCCGGCCTGAAGCGCCACCCGTGTGCCCAGGGCCTCCCGAAGCTCTTCCTGGAGGGCCTGCAGGACCGGGTCGGGACGGGTCGCGGGAGGTGGCGCGGGCTCGCTCGAGTGGCCGGGCGCCCCCTTCGAACGAGTGCGCTTCTCGACTTCGCGCACCGACCATCCTTCGCGGGCGGCCCTTCGGGCCATCTCCGAAAGGCGGGCCGGGTCGTCGATGCTGAGCAGGGCACGCGCATGCCCCATCGAGAGCTCCCCCTGCGAGAGCATCCTGCGCACCGAAGGGGGCAGCCGCAGGAGGCGGAGGCTGTTCGCGACGGCCGAGCGGCTGCGTCCCACCGCCTCGGCGATCTGCGCCTGGGTGAGCTCGAACTCCTCACCCAGCACCCGGTAGCCTTCGGCCTCCTCGAGCGGGCTCAGCTCTTCCCTCTGGATGTTCTCGACGAGGGCCAGAACCAGGAGGGTCCGGTCGTCGACGTCGCGTATGACTGCGGGTACGCGGGTCCATCCGAGCGCGGTGATCGAGCGCAGGCGCCGCTCCCCGGCCACCAGCTCCCAGGCATCCTCGCGTCCCGGCGCGGCACGCACCACGAGTGGCTGGAGGAGGCCGTTTTCCTGAATCGAGGCCTGCAGGTCAGCCAGCTCCTCTTCGGCGAACTCCCGGCGAGGCTGGAAGGGGTTGGCACGGATGGCCGCCGTCGGAATGGTCCGGATCTGGCCCGAATCCTCCTGGCTCCCCTCCGACAGGTAGTCGTCGCCGAGGAGCGCACCGAGGCCCCGACCGAGTCTCTTGCGCGCCGGCCGGGTCATCTCCTTCCCCCCGACGCGCCCTGCGGCACCGGTGCATTGCCCTGTCGGAGCAACTCCTCGGCCAACGCCAGGTAGGCCTGTGCCCCGGCGGACATCACGTCGTACATGGCAATGGGCTGACCAAACGAAGGGGCCTCGGCCAGGCGTACGTTTCGGGGAATGGTCGTTTCGAACACCTTCGAGCCGAAGTACTCGCGGGCCTCCTCGGCCACCTGCCGCGAGAGATTCAGGCGCTTGTCGTACATGGTGAGGAGAACCCCTTCGATCTCGAGCCCCGGGTTGAGCCCGCGCTGTACCAGCCGAATCGTGTTGAGAAGCTGGCTCAGGCCCTCGAGGGCATAGAACTCGCACTGAATCGGGATCAGTACGGACTCGGTCGCAGTCAGGGTGTTCAGCGTCAGAAGGCCCAGCGAGGGAGGGCAATCGACGAGGATATAGTCGTATTCCTGCTGGACTGCGGCCAGGGCGCCCTCGAGGATGCGTTCCCGCTCACTGCGGGAGACGAGTTCGATCTCGGCACCGACCAGCTCGCGGTTCGAGGGGAGGATGAAGAGGCCCTCGACGTGCGGGCTCGCCTGAACACACTCCCCGATCTCCCGCCCTTCCACCAGTACGTCGTAGACCGTGAGAAGGTCGTCGTGCTTTTCGACCCCCAGTCCCGAGGTCGCATTGCCCTGCGGGTCGATGTCGATGATCAGGGTTCGCCTCTCGGCGATGGCGAGGGAAGCGCCCAGATTGATGGCGGTCGTGGTCTTACCCACACCACCCTTCTGGTTCGCGATTGCGATGGATCGGGCCATGGACGGAGGAGGTTGCGAGGGGGGGAGCCGGGCGAGCGTGCAATATAGAAGGCCGTGGGGCCCGGGGGAACCGGTTCTTTTGCCGGAAGGCCCCCTCGCCGGCGCGGTCGGGGGCGGCTCAGCGGGGGGTCCGGGGAATGTTTCACGTGAAACATCTCCCGAAGGCCGCCCGCCGCAGCGACGGCCGACTGTCCGCTCCGTGTTCTTCACCTGGGACCAGCGACCCGAGGGGAAGGGCGCGGGAAGGGAATCCCCTTCGCACTGCCCGCTCAGCCGGGCACTCGGCAGGGCCACCCTCCTGGTGGCGTCCGTACCCCACGCTACGCACAGGGGAGGCTCCCTCGAGGGCCGGGTGCGAAGCCGCAAAAGCAGCGGCTCCACGGCCCAGAAGGACTCTCGGGTGGCCGGAACCAGCCGATTCGCGGGATGACTCCGGGAAGGGTCCAGCCGCTAGCCGGACCGGAAGCCGTCGAACCGGCAGCGCGCGTACTCGAGCCCGGGCGCGCTCCGAACCAGCCCGGGCCAGCCCGGTCATTGTTTCACGTGAAACAATGACGCCATCCGCCCCGAGGAGCGCAACGGAGCGGTCAGGCCCTCAGACCGCGTGCTCCGTCACTAGGTACGACCGGGCTTCTTCTCGGAGTGCGGTCAGATCCGCCAGAAACTGGATCCCGTCGGCCAGGAGCAACTCGGCAAAGGGTGCCGCCGCCGGACCACCGACCAGAACCGGGAGGTCCTCGCCAAGAATCCGCCGCAAGGATCGCAGCTCGCCCGGAAGGTGCGGGTCCTCGCGCGGGTAGATGGCAGAGAGCGCCACCAGCCGCGCATTCTTCCGCTCCGCCGCATCGGCGATCTCTGCGGCGGGAAGATCCGCTCCGATACTGAGCACCTGCCATCCCTCGCCCGCGATCACCACCGACGCGAGGAGCGCGCCGAACTCGTGGCGATGCCCGGCCGGTGTGCCAACCACGGCAATGGGCGCGGCGCCCGTGGGCGAGAGCGTGTCGAGGAGCCAGTCCAGGAAGCGCCGAATCACCCCCGAGGCCACGTGCTCCGAAGCGGGGCCAAGCTCACCCTCGGCCCAGAGCAGTCCGATCCGGTTCAGCAGGGGAACCAGGACCCGGTCCACCAGCGCCGATGGGTCCAGCGCCATCGCGGCCCGGTTCAGTTGACTCTCGAGCTCCCGCGTATCCATCTCGTGCGCGGCTTCCACGCATGCCTCCAGAAAGAGCGATGCGCGCGAGTCCCGTCCACCCGCATCGCCCGTGCGGGTGGAGGGCACCGGCTCGCTCGGGAGAGTCTCGGTCCGGGCCCCGTTCGAGCCATTCTGCCTGAGCATCAGCCGAAGCTCGCCCACATCTCGACCCGCCACCTGGCTGATGTTGTGCCCACGATCGACCAGGTCCTTCAGCAGCAGGAGCTTGCGGATGTCGTCTTCGGAATACAGCCGCTGCCCCCCATCGGACCGGCCGGGCTCGACGGCCGTGTAGCGACGCTCCCATGCACGGAGCAGCGATGCGCTCAGGCCCGTCCGTCGGACGACCACTCGCATGGGGAACTGCGCGGTAGAGGTGTTGGGCATTGTCATAACGCCCCAATCGTAGAGCTTTTCGCCGGTCACGTCAAGGTTCCGTACAACTTTTCCCACCAACCGCTTGACAGTCCCTATACACTCCCTGTACACTTGTTGCACACATCAGAGACGGCCGGGTTCTGAGGCGTCTCTTCAACCTTTGATTTTCAGGAGTACCACTTATGCGTCGCATCCTTTTCCTGCTCCCCGCGCTGCTTTTCGCCCTGGTCGCGGTTTCGCCCGCTCAGGCGCAGTACGGCGAGTCCCCGAACGATATCGTAGACGTGGCCGCCGAAGCTGGCGCCTTCAACACCCTTCTGGCCGCCGCTGAAGCCGCCGGCCTGGTCGATGTCCTCCGCAGCGAGGGTCCGTTCACCGTCTTCGCCCCGACGGATGAGGCCTTCGCGGCCCTCCCCGAGGGAACGGTCGAGGCCCTCCTGGCCGATCCCGACGCGCTCCGTGAGATCCTCCTGTACCACGTGGTCTCCGGCAAGGTGATGGCTGCCGACGTCGTCGGTCTCGATCAGGCCGAGTCGGTTCAGGGCACCAACCTGGCGATCACGGTCTCGGGCGAGACCGTCCGCATCAATGACGCGCAGGTCGTGACGGCCGATGTCGAGGCCTCCAACGGCGTCATCCACGTGATCGACACCGTTCTGATCCCGGGCAGCTGACCTGGCTGTACTGCGAATTCCTCAAACGAACCACCGACCACGGAGCTGTTCCATGGATTCACATACATCCCGACAAGCCCAACAGGATCGAGTAGAGGTCCCCAGCGGCCCGAAGCTCCGACTCAAGGGGGGACTGCGACGGTTTCTGGCCCCCCGTCGCCACCCGTCCGGCACGTTCCGGTTCGGCGAGGCGCGCTTTCAGAGGGTCGGCGAGGTCACTCGCAGTGAGGTGCTGTTCACGAATGGTCTGGGACGCGACACCCGCGCCGCGCACCTGAGTCTCGGTCTGGCCGGACATCCGTCCCGCACATGCATCTCAGGGGGGGAGCTGCTGCTGCCCAACTGATCGAACAACGAAGAAGCTCAACCCGGGGTAGGGTCGAGAGGTGAGACAGCGGCGCCAGGGGAGTCGTGAAACAGGCGGCGTCGAACTCATCCTCTCACCCCCCCGGGTTTTTTCGTACCCGCAAGCCAGCCCGGGCCCCGTTCAGCGGCCGCTCAGCGCGCTCCCGCCCGCCAGCGCTTGACCTCCATCACCAGGTTCTGAAGGTCCGACGCCGAGACGCCCGGAATCCGCCCCGCCTGCGCCAGCGACTCCGGCCGCACCCTCTGCAGCTTTTCTCTCCCCTCGAACGACAGCGTCTTGAGCTCAGGGTAGGGGAGGTCTTCCGGGAGCGCGAAGCCGGCCTGGCGCCGCAGTCGCTCGGCGCGCTCCCGCTCCCGGGCGACGTACCCCTCGTACTTCACCTCGACCTCGACCGAGCTCTGGATCTCGGCGCCCACAAGGCCCTCCGCGTCTCCGCACGAACGCAGGAGCGCATCCAGCGGCACCGCGGGCCGCTTCAGGAGTTCCCGCACCGGCCGTGCCTCGGAGACCCGCGACTCCCCGACCTCGTCGAGGATCACGTTCGCCTCGGCAATCCCGATGCGCGTCTCGTCGAGCCACCCCTCGAGCCGCGCCCGCTCTCCCTCTCTGGCGCGCAGGGCCTCCTCCTGGCCGCGGTCGAGGAGCCCGGACTCGACCCCGAGCTCCCCCAGCCGCTCAACCGCATTGTCGTGCCGCAGCAGGAGCCTGAACTCGGCCCGCGAGGTGAAGAGCCGGTAGGGCTCGTCGACCCCACGTGTCACCAGGTCGTCGATCATCACCCCGATGTACGCCTCGTCCCGCCCAAGGACCAGGGGATCGCGCCCCCTCACCCGCAGCGCGGCGTTCGCGCCGGCCACCAGCCCCTGCCCCGCCGCCTCCTCGTAGCCCGTGGTGCCATTGATCTGCCCGGCGAAGTACAGTCCCTCGAAGCGCCGCACCTCGAGCGTCGCCCGCAGCTGCTCGGGCGGGAAGTAGTCGTACTCGATCGCATAGCCCACCTTCGTGAGCCGCACCCGCTCGAGCCCCGGCAGCGTCTGCAGAAAGGCGCGCTGCACATCGGCGGGAAGCGAGGTCGACAGACCGTTCACGTAGAGCTCGGTGGTCTCGAGCCCCTCGGGCTCCAGAAAGACCTTGTGCCGCTCCGCGTCGGGAAAGCGCACCACCTTGTCCTCGATCGACGGACAATAGCGGGGGCCGCGACCCGAGATCTCTCCGCCGTACAGCGCACTCCGCTTCAGGTTGTCTTCGACCACCGTCCGGAGCGCCGGGCCGGTCCAGAGCATCCAGCACGGGCGCTGCTCCAGACGGGGCTCTCTCGTGTAGGCGCTGAAGCGATAATCGATCTCGTCGCCCGGCTGGATCTCGAGACGTTCGTAGTCGACGCTTCGTCCGTCGATCCGCGGGGGCGTTCCGGTCTTGAAGCGCCCCATCGTGAGCCCGGTCTCCTCGAGCCCGCGGGCCAGCTCCACCGACGCCCCCTCGCCCCCGATGTGTATGCGACCCCGCAGGAAGGTGCCCGTGGTCACCACCACCGACTCGGCCCGAAACTCGAGCCCCCCTCGCGTGCGCACCCCCCGTACCCGTCCATCCCGCGCCCCCATCGACACCTCGTCGAGCAGGAGCCCCGTCACCATCTCCTGAAAGAGGTCCAGCCCCGGCGTCTCATCGAGAAAGCGGCGAATCGCCCGCGGGTACAGCCCACGATCACACTGCGCGCGCGGACCCCACACCGCCGGGCCCTTCGATCGATTGAGCATCCGGAAGTGAATGCTCGAGGCATCGGTGGCTCGGCCCATCAGCCCCCCCAGGGCATCGATCTCGCGGGCCACCACACCCTTGGCGACCCCCCCGATCGCCGGGTTGCAGCTCATCTGGCCCAGCCGCCCCAGGTCCGGCGAGATCAGGAGCGTTCGGGCACCGATCCGGGCAGAGGCGGCAGCCGCCTCGGTCCCGGCGTGCCCCCCTCCCACCACGATCACATCGTAGCTGGTCTCCATCGTCTCATCCCCCGCTCAGTGGCGGATCTCGAAGCCGCCCGGCTCCACCTCGTCGGCCGGACTGCCCGGCCCCTCCTCCCTCATCACCTCACTGACCCGGGCCGAGGGCGGGCCCCGGTGCAGCCAGCCCTCGAGTGCGTCGAGCGCATCGTCGGCCCCACGCGCCCTCACCCGCACCGTCCCGTCGGGCTCGTTTCGCACCCACCCCGACAGCCCGAGCTCCCGGGCCCGGTTCCGCGTGGACCAGCGAAAGCCCACCCCCTGCACCCCGCCCGACACCCGCCATCCGCGCTCGACCGTCCCCTCTCCAGCCATGATCTCCTCGCTATTTCCCGACACAGAACTCTCTGAACACCCGATCCAGCACCTCTTCCGGGTCGATGATCCCCAGCACCTCCTCGAGGGCGCTCTCGGCCGGCCGCAGATGCGTGGCCGCCAGCTCCACCGGCACCCCCCGTCGCAGCGCCGCCGAGAAGGTGCGCAGCTCGCCGAGCGCCCCCTCGATCCCGTCCCGCTGCCGGCGCCGGGTCACCACCCCCCCGTCGACCCCCCGGATCCGGAGCCCGGCAAAGGCCAGCCCGGCCAGCCGCTCCCTCAGCCGATCGAGCCCCTCTCCCGAATGGGCCGACACCCGCATCGGATCCGCCGAACCGAACCCCACCCCGGCCGGCACCGGATCCCCGTCCCGATCGCCGCCCGGCGCCCCCTCGTCGGCCCCTTCATCGGAGCAGGTCAGCAGGAGAATCGAGCGCGCCGGATCGAGCCCCGCCAGGAAGTCGAGCTCTTCGGGCCCCCACGCCTCGGTGATCCGGTGGCAGTAGAGCACGACCTGCGCCTGGTCCAGGTACCGAAGCGCCACCTCGATTCCCAACCGCTCCACCTCGCCGGCCCGCGAACGAATCCCCGCCGTATCGATCAGTCGGAAGGGAAAGCCCCCGATCGACACCGGCACCTCGATCGCGTCTCTCGTCGTGCCGGGCGTCTCGGTCACGATCGCCCGCTCCGACCCCACTATCGCGTTGAAGAGCGAGGACTTTCCCGCATTCGGGGGCCCCGCCAGCACCGCCAGCGCCCCCTCGCGCAGGAGCATCCCTTCGGGCGCCGTGCTGAGCAGCCGCTCGAGCCCCTCGGCCAGGGTGTCTCCGCGCTGGGCGAGCTCCCCGGTCGACACGGGCGGGTCATCTTCGTCGGGAAAGTCCAGATGGTGAACGAGGAGGGCTTCCAGCCCGATCAACCCGTCGCGGATCGCGGCGATCCGTTGCGAGAGTCCACCCTCCATCTGATGCAGCGCCGTGCGGCGCGCCATGGGACTCCGGCCCTCGATCAGGTCGTGGATGGCCTCGGCCTGCACCAGGTCGAGCTTCCCGTTCAGGTAGGCCCGCTGCGTGAACTCGCCGGGCAGCGCCCTGCGCGCCCCGAGCGACGCACACGCCTCGATGACCCCGCTCGGCACGAGCTCCCCCCCGTGCGTCGAGATCTCGACGACGTCCTCTCCGGTATACGAGGCCGGTCCGGGGAAGAAGGTGACGACCGCACGGTCCAGGAGCTCGTCGGCCACCGGATCGTACAGCGAACGGAGCGAGGCGACGCGCGGCTCGAGCCCACGGAAGCCCTCCCCGAGAAGCGCCTTCAAGATCCCGACGGCGTCCGGCCCGGAGAGTCGCACCAGCGCCACCGCCCCGACTCCGGGTGCCGTGGCCCGGGCCACGATCGTATCGGGGGCCATCTCCATTGCCGGCAGGTCAGGCGCCGGCGGGCTCAGGCGGGCCCTTGGCCTTCACCTTCACCCGCTCGTTCGCGATCCACCAGGACTGCGGAAGCGTGGCGATGTTCGCCGTCAGGTAGTACAGGTTCAGCCCCGAGGGGAAGTTTGCGAAGATCACGACCATGATGATGGGCAGGAACCACATCATCATCTTCATCTGTGGGGGCGCGTCCGGCATCGTCCGCAGCGAGACCCACTGGATCAGGAACATCGACACGCCGAGCAGGACCGGCAGGATGAAGAGCGGGTCCTTGGCCGACAGGTCGGGGAGCCAGGCGAAGGGCACGCCCCGCAGCTCGATCGTGTTCTGGAAGACGAAGAAGAGCGCGATCAGGATGGGCCACGGCAATAACATCGGCCAACAGCCGGCCAGTGGGTTGAAGCCGTGCTCCTTGTAGAGCTTCATCAGCTCCTTCTGCATCTTCTCGGGCTTGTCCTTGTACTTCGTCTGGATCTCCTTGAGGAGCGGCTGGACCGCCATGTTCCTCAGCTGCGCCTTCATCGCCTTGTGGTAGAGCGGGAAGAGCACGATCCGCATCATCACACCCAGAAGGATCAGCACCCACCCGTAGCCGACCGCCAGCGTCTCGTGGAGCCAGACGAGGAGCCACATCACCGCACCCACGAAGGGGCGCAGGATCGGGCGCAGGGGGCGCCACCCGATCGGATTCACCTGCTGAAAGTCGTTGCCCATCGACGCCAGGAGGGCGTAGTCCTGGGGTCCGGCGTAGATCCGGTAGGCAAAGGTCCCGCCCGAGCCCAGCGACTGGGTGATCGCCACATCGGCCGAGGCCTCGTCGCCATTCATGGCCTGCCGAGCCAGAAGGCCTCCCAGATACTCCGCTCCCCCCGGCTCCAGCGCCGGGAAGGCGGCGAGCACGAAGTACCGGCTTTTCAGCGCCGCCCAGAAGAAGGGCCCCTCTTCGAGCCGGCTCCGCTCCACATCGCCCAGGTCGGTCGACTGGATCCCGTTCTGCAGGTGATTGAAGACGTACGCCATCGAGCGGCGCTCTTCGTTCGGGTCGACCTCGTTGAAGGCCAGCCCGCGCCCCAGGTCGCTCATCAGGAGGCCTCGCTCGAGCCCCCGCGCCCGTCCCGACACGTCGATCACGTACGAGTCGGGATCGAAGGTGTAGCGGACCTCGAACGAGAAGGGCTCGGTCGGGTGCTGATACGTGAAGGTGAGGGTCTGGGGGCCGCCCCCCTCCTCGAGCGTCAGCCCCCCCTCGGGCTCCACCTGGAAGGGAAGCCGGCGAAGGTCCACCGTGTCGGCGCTCACCACCACCCGCGAGCCCAGGATCCCGTCCTCCTCGACCGCGATCAGCTCCACCGGACCGGGCTGGGCGAAGGACTCGAACTGCGTCAGCTCGGCCGACCGGATGCTCGCTCCGTAGTTCGAGAAGGAGTAGCGGTAGAGAGGCCCTTCGACGGCGATCCGCACCTCGGGCACATCCTCGGGCGAGGGCGCCTCGACGGTCGGAAGCTCCTCGTCCTGGGCAAGCTCCGGGAGCGCCGGGGGGGCCACCCGCTCCTCGGTCGTGTCGGCCGGGGGGTCCGCGGGATCCGTCTCGGGAGCCTCGGCCGGGGGAGCCGCTTCGGGATCCCCTTCCACCATCTCGACGCCGGGGTCGACGTCCTCCTGGGGAGGAGCGGGGGGAAAGAGGATGTTCGTGCCTACCAGAACTCCCAGCATCAGTACGATCGCCAGGACGAAGCGTGCTTCCGAACTCATGATGGCTTCACTTCTTCGGTTCCAGCGACCGGCTGGTCGGGGGACCGGGGTGAGGATTCAGGTGCGGGCGGAACGGGGTCGTACCCCTCACCGCCCCAGGGATGGCAACGTCCGAACCGCCGAAGAAAGAGCCAGCCGCCCCGCAGCACCCCGAAGCGCTCCACTGCCTCGATGGCATAGCTCGAGCACGTCGGCGTGTACCGACACGACGGGGGTGTGTACGGCGAGATCGCCGCCTGGTAGAAGCGGATCAACTGGATGACGACGGTTCGGAGCACAGCCCCTCCGTGATTCGAACAAGCTCGTCGCGGAGTGTCGAGAAGGGGGTACCGTACGCCGAGGGACGCGAGCGCACCAGTACGGCCGTGTCACGACCGGACGATCGCAACCGTGGAAGCACCTCGGTGCGACCGATCTCCTTCAGGCGACGACGTACGAGGTTTCGCTCCACCACGGTGTGCCCGTGCTTCGGAACGATGGTCCCGAACCTCGGACCCGAGACCGGATCCGGCAGCCAGAACACCTCGAGATTAGACGCACGAGTTCGAGACCCCTTTCTCAGGATCTGGCGAATCTCGATTCCCCTGCGGATGCGGGCGGCCCGGGGGAGACGCTCATGCGACGGCGCCCCTTCGCCGGAACCCGCGGGCCTCATGGGAGGTTACTTCCCGCCGACCTTCACCGTCAGGCGATGCCGACCTTTCCTGCGCCGCCGATTGAGTACCTTCCGGCCGCTCTTCGTGGCCATGCGTGCGCGGAATCCGTGCTTGTTGACCCGCTTGCGATTCCGTGGCTTGTATGTGGGCTTCATGGTCCTCTGACCCTCTTCTGAATTCACTGGCGCCTGGGCGCCGGATGGTGCCGAGCTTGGGAAAATATCGGTTTCCGGCACCCCGGGTCAAGGTCCGGCGGCGGGCGGGATGACACGGGCCGTCGGGATTGATTGACTTTTCCACATTCCCCGAATAGTGTTTCTCCCCCCTCTCGGGCTCGCCTCCGCTCATCTTCCAGACCCTCGACCCGACCCCATGGAGCTAACCCCTTCCGACCTCTGGACCCGCGTCCTCGAGACGGTCCGGCAAGGGATGCCCGAACAGAGCTACCGGACCTGGCTCGCCGCCAGTCGCGCCACCGGGCTCACCGACTCCGAGCTACTGATCGAGGCTCCGAGCGAGTTCCATGTGGAGTGGATGGAGGACAAGTACGGACCCATCCTCCACCAGGTGGTCGAGAAGGTCGCCGGGCGCCCGCTGAAGCTGGTGATCCGCTGCTCCGACGAGGCCCCCCCCTCGCCCCTGCCCGACGTCGAGGTCACCTCGACCCGCATTCCGGCCCCCCCGGGCCCGGGATCCCGGCGATCGGGATCGCAGTCCGGACCGCCCCCGACGCCCTCCCTGAACGAACGGTACACCTTCGACCGCTTCGTCGTGGGCAACAACAACCAGCTGGCATGGGCGGCGAGCCGGGCCGTCTCCGAGAAGCCCGCCCGGATGTACAACCCGCTCTTCCTGTACGGGAACGTCGGGCTCGGCAAGACGCACCTGATGCACGCGGTGGGGCATGCCATCCTCGAGCAGTCCCCCGGCCAGCGCGTGGCCTACGTCACGGCCGAAGGGTTCATGAACGAGATGGTCAACTCGATCCAGAAGGGGACCAACGCCCAGTTCAGGCAGAAGTACCGCGAGATCGACCTGCTCCTGGTCGACGACGTGCATTTCCTGGGGGGGAGGGAGGGAACGCAGGAGGAGTTCTTCCACACCTTCAACGCCCTCCACGA
>SLBA01000129.1 GCA_007126575.1 Gemmatimonadota bacterium
CGGGCAGTGCGGGAAGTGCGGGTAGTGCGGGTAGTGCGGCCAGTTCAGGCGCTCCCGCGACGGGGGCGTCGATTCCCCGCACCCGGGTCTCGTCGTCGGGCGATGACGCGGCCGGCGGTGGCGAGGGGGAGGGTGGCAACTCGGCGGACCGGCCGGGGGCTCCGCGCTGGCTCGTGGCCGGCGGGGGGGCGGTGGTCGGGCTCGCGCTCCTGATCGCCGTTGGGATCGCCCTGATGCCCGCCTCTCGGGACACCCCCGATGACGTGCCCGGGGACCTCCCCGTCGCGGGCGAGAGGGGGGCCCTCGACCCCGCGGGATCGGAGCCACCGGTGGTGTCCGAGGAGCCGGACCCCGCGGATCCCCCCGGGGATCCCGCCGGGGCCGGGCGGGAGACCACTCCGCCACCGACGGATCTCGACCCGACGCCCCCTCCGGCCACGGATCCGGCGCCGACGGATTCGCCGGCCCCGGCGCCCACCGAGACCCCGCCGCCCGAGGCAGAGGCGCCTCCCTTTCCGGGGGGGCATCCGGGGATCGACGTGAGTGGTGCCGTGCCCAGGGATCTGCTGGGGGTGCAGGCCGGGTACGCGCTCGCCGCCGACGACCCGTCGCCCGAGGTGCTGCGCGCGGTGCGCGACACCGCCTACGCCGTCTGGTCGGATCTGACCATGAACCGGGCCGACAGCGCGCTGGCGGCCTACCTTGTCGGCTTCAGCATGATCCCGGTCGGAGACTCGGTCGCGGGGGTCGCCTGGCTCGAAGAGGCGGTCCGGCTGAATCCACTGTCGTCGTACGTCAATTTCCTCGAGTTGCATCGGGGAGGAGCGAGGCGATGAGCATGCGGGAACTCGGGGGCCGGCCGATCCGGATCCAGACCTGGGGCCGAACCGACCCCGGACAGGTCCGACGCGAGAACCAGGACACCTTCCTGATCCTGCAGTTTCCCAACGGGCCCGGAGAGCCGGCGCGGGCGCTGCGCCCCGCGGACCGGGCGGGTGACGGGTCGGGGGCGGAGTGGGGAGACTCGCCCGAGGGCGAGGGGCGGGAGCTTCATGGCGACGCCGAGTTCGAGCTCGGCTCCCGGGGGGCGCTGCTTCTGGTGGCCGACGGGATGGGGGGAGCGGCCGGGGGGGCGACCGCGAGCCGCGAGGGGGTGAGCCGACTGCACCGCGCCTTCGTGGACGGGTGGGACGACGAGCGGGAGCGCACCCCGGAGCGCTACGCGCGCCACCTGAAGCGTGCGGTCGAAGAGGCCAACCGGCACGTGCACGAGCTGGCCCGCGCCAACCCGCGACTCGAGGGAATGGGCAGCACGCTCACCGCGGCAGGCTTTCTCGACGACTTCGTGTATCTGGCCCAGGTGGGAGACTCGCGCGCGTACCTGGTGCGCGAGGGACGGGTGGTCCAGCTGACCCGCGACCAGTCGATGGTGCAGGAGCTGGTCGACTCCGGGGCGATGACCGAAGAGGAGGCGCGCCGCAGCAGCCAGCGCAACGTGATCCTGCAGGCGCTCGGCATCGGCCCGAGCGTCCAGGTCGACCTGACCTACCTGCAGGTGCGCGAGGGCGATCTGATCCTCCTGTGCTCCGACGGACTCTCGGGGGTGGTCGAAGACACGGAGTTGGCCGAGTACGAGGCCCAGTTCCGGGCCCTTCCCGCCCTGTGCGAGGCGCTGGTGGAGCTGGCGAACTCGCGCGGGGGCCCCGACAACATCACCGTGGTCGCCGCCCGCGCCGAGGGCCCCGGGCTCCGCAGCGCGGGGGTGGGAGAGCCGGCGCGGCGGGAGTCCTTTCCCTTTCCCGACGCATGATCCGCCCGGTGGCTGACCTCGGCCGATGAAGGCGTATCTCCGGGTCCAGGACGGAGGTCGGTCGGGTGCCCGCTTCCCCCTGCACCCGGACCGCCCCTCGGTGCTGGGCCGGGCGCCCGGCGTCGAGATCCACCTGGATCCCCACGCCGATCTGGCGGTCTCGGGGCGCCACGCCGAGTTCTCGTTCCGCGACGGGCGCTGGTGGGTGCGGGACCTGGGGAGCCGCAACGGGACCTTCGTCGATGGGAGGCGGATCGAGCGCCCCACCCCTCTGAAGGCCGGAAGCGTCCTCCGGTTCGCCGCCGACGGCCCCCGGGTCCGCTTCGAGCTGGGGGAGTCCGACACCGGAAAGGTGCGCCAGGAGGGCCGCCGGAAGCTCGTGGGGCTGGCGACGGGGGCGGGGGTCCTCCTGCTGGCCGTGGGGCTGATCGCCGTTTCGCTCCTTCAGAGGGAGCGGGGAGAGCGGGCCCGGCTGGTCGAGGAGCGCACCGAGCTCCACGTGCTCGTCGACAGCCTGCTGGAGCGCGAGGAGCAGGTCACCGGCGCACTCTCGGAGCTCGACGACGCCCTGGCCCTCTCGCGTGGCGAGGTCGAGCGGCTCCGAGGCCAGCTCTCGTCCGGTCAGGAACGGGCGGGGGCCGGGACCGATGCCGAGCTCGATCAGCTGCACCGTGAGCTCGAAGAGGCCGTCCAGGCGCTCGCCCGTCAGCAGCTCGCGGCCACCCTCGACTTTCCCGAGATCGAGGAGGCCAATCGACCCGCCGTGGCGATGATCTTTGTCGAGAACGCCGACGGTCGCGTGGTGTCGGGCACCGGATTCAGTGTGTCCGAAGAGGCCTATCTGGTCACCGCCCGCCACATCCTCGAAGACGCGGGGGGGCGCCTCGAGCCCCGGCGGGTGGCGGTCCAGTTCTCGGACTCCCGGCAGGTCTGGGCTGCCGAGGTCGTGGCGGCCTCGCAGGCGGTCGATCTGGCGGTGATCCGGGTGGCGTCGATCGAGGGCGCCGTGCCCACCGTGCGGGGGGTCGGCTCGAACGCGGGGCCGCTGCAGTCCGGAATGCCCGTGGCGGTGCTGGGATTCCCCCTGGGGGGGAGTGTGGAGCCGGGCTTCGGTGGAGGTGGCGCGCGCCCGCCCGCTCGCCCGCTGCTCTCGGCGGGGGTGATCAGCGAGGTGTCGCTGCGGGAGTTCCTGGTGCAGGGCTACGGGGA
>SLBA01000200.1 GCA_007126575.1 Gemmatimonadota bacterium
CTTCCCGACACACCACCGCAAGCGGATCCGGACCACCAACGGAGTGGAGCGGGTGAATCAGGAGCTCAAGAGACGAAGCCGGGTGGTGCGGATCTTCCCGAACCGGGAGAGCTGCCGGCGGCTGGCCACGGCGCTCCTGAAGGAGTGGCACGAGGACTGGATCACGGGGCGGCGTTACCTGCGGATGAAGCCCGGGACACAAGGACTCGAAGAGCCCGACGGGTCGGAGGAGTTGCTGGCTACCATCGCCTGATCGGGCGGGGCCGTTGTGCCTGTGGCACTCGGCCCGGCGCACCCCGGTTTGCAGGGATGAACGATCAACTGATAAACTGATGAACAGCTTTGTCCGGAGGGGCCTGTGGCCCCCCTTTTACAGAAACAAGTTGACACGACTGACTTCCGGGTCGACCCCGGAAATCTTCGGGCCGGGCTGGGTTCTACTCCGCTGCAAGCAGCGAAGGCTTTTCTGACCCCAGGGGAAAAAGGGAGGAGAGATCAGTCGGAGTCAACCGCAGGTCTGAACTGTCCGTTGATTCGGGGGAACCCCAGACGGTGATGCCGGAGTGCTCGGAGAGTGTGGCTCGGGGTTCACGGTCGGGCCGTTGTCATCCTTTTTGGGGGGGTTGTTACAACCCCTATTGGTGGACGGCGCCGAAGGGGTGGCATTGCCTTTCGCTGCTGCGGGGGCATCAAACTCAGCCTTAGACGCTAACCTGCCGGTGAGTGATCAGTCGGCCCCGCGCCTTAGGTCAAGCCGACCGCCTCATGAGATCCAGATTACACGGTGCGTTTCCGAGTATGTAATGTAACTTCACAATACTTACAAAGGAGCGGCAGCATGCGCACGATTTTCATAGTAGCCTTCATCGCGGTCGGGGTGCTGATACTCGCACCTGCGACGGCGTCGGCCCAGTTCGGCTGCGGGGACTGCACCGAGCGGTGGATCACATGGCCGATGAAGGAACACAAGATCCCCGATAGCGAAGATGCCAGCCATGAGTGCGGCGACGGAGTGGGTTGTCATAGCGATTATCAGGATGGCTCCTGCATCGTTTACAAACACAACCATGGAACGTGCGGCCTCGATTTCGCGATGGAGTTGGAGGGATGAAGTGGTCTCGCCCAGCTCGTCCGCGGGGCTTCCACCGCGCGGACTCATGCTTGGCCGCTCTTGCTGCCGCGCTGGTCCTGGCCGCGGGCTGCGCCGACGAGCGCGCGCCCGCACCCGAGGGTGCCCGGGCCGCCACCCTCGACACCGTGCTGAGGGTGGACCTGAGCGGTCTCCCCACTCCGACGCCCGCTTCGCCCGTGGCCGTCAACGAGGACCGCTCCCGGATCGCGATCGGACTCCGAGACGGGAGCGGCGAGATCATGGTCTTCGACGGCGAGGGCGAGCTGGTACGACGCTTCGGTCGAAGTGGTGAGGGGCCGGGCGAGTTTCTCGAGGTCACGCTGCTCACCTACGCTCCGGGGTCGGACACCCTGTGGGTGCTGGACCGCCAGAATCGTCGCGCGTCGGCGTGGGGCCCGGGCGCGACGGAGCCGTCGCGCGAGATCACCCTCAGGGGCCAGTTCTTCGGGACCGCGTGGGCGTCGGACACGATGCTGGTAGTGCAGGGACACTTCGAAGACGGTGAAGCTCCCGATGCCCTCGCCCGTGCCGTGCATCCGGGGGGCGTCACGCCGACACTGCTCGAGGAGGGGACCGGCGCGGCCGGCTCCTTCGACCAGTTCATCCGGCCCCTGACGGCGGCTGAGGACGGAGGCCTGTGGGTCGGCCACTTCCGCGAGCCCCGGCTTCGCCGCCTGGGTCCGGACCTGTCCGAGGCCGGCACCTTCGAGTACGACGCCCCCGCGCTGACAGGGCCTCCGGAGAACGCTGAGATCTGGTCGGGCTACATCGACACGGAGCCGGCGGTGCTCGGTCTCACAGAGGACGCCATGGGCGAGCTCTGGGTGCTGCTGGGCCTTCTGGCGGATCCGCTCCCCGCGGTCGACAACCCCGGCCGTGCGATCGCGGAAGGGGAGGTCTCGGCCGAGGATCTCGCGCGCACCCTCCTGGCCCGATACGATCCCGACCGACTCGCCGACGGGCCGCTGGACGAATTCGAGCGCGGTCCGGTGCGCGGAGGACTGCTTCCGGGCGGGCTGGCCTACTCATTCGAGCCAGACGAGCTCGGCGAGGTCACGCTGATCTTCGTCCGCCTCGGGTCGCGCGAGGGGCCGTAGCGAAGAGGTCGCGGCACACGCGGAGTCCCGAAAGATGAGCTAGCCGGGGCAGAACCCGGCGCCCGCCGGCTTGTGGGCCGCTACGGTCTCAGCCGACCCGAGTCCTGAGACTCCGCGTCTGCACACCTGGCGTTCCCCCGTCCACCTAAGCCCTGTGAATCGCCCCGGGTTCACCTGAACATTTCTGTGAGCGCAGGCTCGGCGGGGTCACGTCACTTCATCGCCCCCCCGCTCACGCAGAATCGATTGCACGCCGCCCCGTGGTCCACGTCTGTGCCATTTTGTGTGCCATTTCTGGCGCCTGCGACATGTTGAACTTCAGCGCCGCGAAAACCGTGTCGAAACCATTCGCGGAACGGGAGCCAGTACCAGGTTCATGGAGAGGGTGGGAGTCGAGTCGACGGCATCATCATGTTGGTGCGCGTACCGTTCGCTTCCTGCGTAAATCATTCAAATTTGGGAATCACCGTGACAAAAGCGACATTCCGGGTCAACACGGTCATTCGCTGCGCTCGTGGCATTCGCTCCAGAGCTCCTCTACGGCATCACCCTCTTCCTCGGTGAGCATTGAAAACTCGTTCTCACGGGCACGCTTAGACAACTGGCCTCCCTCCTGAGTGAGGAGCACTCCTGTGGCGGTCGGGCGTGACGGAAGAACCGGCAGCCCGGATCGGATGGTGCAGTCGATCCTCCCCCGAACGCACGCATCCCTCTCCCGCCTCTGGCCCCGCGTTGGGTGCGACGGGGGGGCATGC
>SLBA01000050.1 GCA_007126575.1 Gemmatimonadota bacterium
ACGCAGGAAAGCCCAGCCACCATCAGGTAGCTGGGCTTTCAAAGTGGAGGCGGCGGGAGTCAAAGCCGCATACTACGGCGCTAAGTCGTTGTCCTGCAACCACTTACCCGATGTGTGTCATCTTGTGTGTCATCCTGCCGTCTCCCCGAAAGCGGAGCTCGCTGGGACCGACACCTTGGAGCCACACCTGCTCCAGGCGGGCCGAGCGCGACCAGATGAGCGGCACACATCCGAAGGCGTTCGTGAAGGGAGTGCGACCTTCACACCGACCATGCCGCTCTCTATTCGAGCGGACCCGGCGCCTCCGACCTCGCGAGCTCCCCGAGCGCGACGGCCGAGACTCCTCCTGCCTCTCCAGTGACTGCACGTCGGTGATAGTCAATCTGCCCCAGATGGTATGCTGTATGGGTCAGAAGATGCGTCAGCATCCCCCCGGTGGTGACGCTGGAATGTCCGGCAACGGGCAGTGGATAGGCGTGATCGAGCGTCGCCGGATCCAGCCCGTCCAGGGTCCTCCCGACAGCGTCGGCCGCTCGGTCCAGCTCCGCGGTCAACTCGGTGCGCGGGATGCCTCGACGGGTGAATTCGGAGTCCCGGTCCCGCACATAGCCACTCTCCCCCAGCACGGCTCCGATGTAGTGCTGAAGGTTGCCGGCCACATGCAGGGCGAGCGTGCCGCCGGAGTTCGTCCAGCCCGGGAGGAGGATCCAGGGGGCGTCGTCGTCCGGATAGGCTTCCACTTCGCGACGCATCGCCTTCAGCTCGCGTGCCAGAAGATCCTTCGTAAGGCCGATCAAAACGGGGTCCTCCCGGGAATGCTGCGAGGATGGCCATGAAGGCGTTGGAGAGATCAGGCCTGGGGCGTTTCCATCTCAGGGGGCCACGGCTTGCGCCTTCACGCTGAGGGCGGTCCAGGGGCAGACTCCCTCAAAGCTTTGCTCCGCTTCCGCATCGCGATCCGCAGGGGATCAAGCTTGATGCGGTTCGTCCACTCGTCCACCTGATCCCACGAGAACTTTTCGGGAAACTCAACCTCGGGGAGGTGGGAAAACCGTTGTCCCTTCCGGGTCGAGAGGTACAGCGTGTCGAACAGCGCCTTCTCTGGTATTGCGATGTCGAAGTTCCCCGTTCCTCGGTAGGCCCCGAAGCCATCGAAGAGGTCAGGCTGGATCTGGTGGAACTCGTAGCGGCCAGCCGGTGTGACGAGGTTCGGGCGCTGCCTGGTAGCCATGACATGAACCACCAGAGGGATCTGGTCGATCATTCCATGGAGGTTCAATGCGGACACCAGGGAGACGTATCCCTCGTCACCCTCGGAGAAGAGGTGGGGCACCACAGCGTAGGGGGAGAAATCAGGGTGATTCGGGATGGCCCAGAGACCTCGCCGCACCCTCATGACCATCTCGGCCTCCTCAAGTCGCGCCAGGTCCCGAGACGCATTTGATGGACGCACCCCTGCGACTTCGGCCACCTCCCGCGTCGTGAAGACGGGTGACGTGAGCAGCAACTCCTTCCAGATCGCCCTTCCTACCCGGGTCATGTCTCATTCCGATCGTTGAATGACTGCCTCGATCAACTCGGCTGCGGTCAGACGGAGCTCATCCCACGCACCCTCAGTGCCGTATGACTTTTGGCCCTCGGTCTGGAGGAACTCGATTACCTGGCCTTCGTACTCGGCAAAGGTGATCGAGAGGGCCCGCTTGTGCGCTGCGTCCAACTGGTTCCGGTCCAATGCTCCTGCAAGAAAGGTGAGCATCTCGTCCTTGACCTCACCGCCGACCAAAGCGTGCAGGTCGAACACGTCCCTGGCTTGGGCTTGGCTCCGTCCGCCCAATGCATCAATCTTCTGCCGGACGGCCGCCTCCCGGACGTAGCGACAGACCGGAAAGGGTACGAGGTCATACGCCTCTGCGAATCGCTCCGGTACGGGCTGGGTGATGGTCCTGTCGACTGGATGCCGGTGCCTGAACGAGACCTCCACCTTCGTCGGGTGGCGTATGTCGCCCGGTAGCACGACTCCAAACTTGTAGCGGAAGGTCGTATTGGTGTCCTTGTTTGGTCCCCCGCCGGGATCAAGTTCGCGAATTCCCAATCTCCGGAGTCTGCTGGAAAATGCCCGATCGCGGAAGATCCCTTCGATTGTTGAACGAATCGCCCGTGAAGCCTCGGGAACACCGTCGAGGTCGACGTCTTCCGAGTAGCGGAGGCTTTCGAAGAACAGGCGCAAATTCACCCCGCCCTTCAAGGCGACCGCTTTCCCGTCCCGCACCTTTCCAAGCTCCTCCAGGATGAGGAGGTGAACCGCCTCTCGGGCGGTCACTGCGGTTAGCGGCTTTCTGGGCATTATACCATGCAGTTATCAGGATGAGGTATCTGCGCAGTATAATGTATCTGGTCTCGGGCGTGGTCAAGGGCCATGACGGCGAGGCCGCAGGGCTGGACCTGACGCGTCGCTCGGGGGATTGGCCGCTGGCGCTTGAGAGAACTGGCGGGATGGACCGTCGAACCAGGGATGCAGAGGGGGTCGCCGCCGCGTTCCTCCGTTCAGCGAGGCCAGGGAATTGGAAACCCCGGAATCCCCTGCCCCGCCTACCGCCAAGCGACGCAGAAAACGCCGGGATCGCTTCCAATACGCCCGAGCCAAGCGCTCCGAGGCGAGAAGATGCCTGACCAAGCCGGTTTGGGAGGGTGACGGGCGGGGTTTCCAACAGCAGCCGCAGCAGACATAAAATCAACCGCGCTGGCCCGCCTGGTGGTGCCGCCTCGCATTCACCGACATCGCTACCACGGGGTCCTGGCTCCGAACGCACGTCTGAGATCCACCGTGGTCGCGATCGGACGGCCCGTGCCCGATGACGTCCCGGGGGACGTCGGACCTCCCCAAGCACCCGATCCTCCGTCCCACCCCGCGGCTCCGCCGGGCCACGGCCACCAGCCGGCACCGAGCGGTACCCGGACAGCTGCGTCCCGCTCTCGATCG
>SLBA01000109.1 GCA_007126575.1 Gemmatimonadota bacterium
TCATAGGCGAAGCCTCAAAGAAGGTCCCGGACTCCTTCCGGACCTCACACCCGGAAATCGAGTGGCGTGCCATGGTGGGAATGAGAGACCGCCTCATCCACGACTACATGGGCGTCGACTACGAGTTGGTGTGGGATGTCGTCCAAACCAGTATCCCGGACCTGCGCGACCGAATCGCCCAGATCCTGTCCCCCTGACTGCGTCGGCGTCCGGTCCGGACGCCCCCGCATGTTGAGCTCGCCTTCGACCAGACCCCGGCGGTCCCCGTAATCTCCGGCTGCTCTCACCGCTGCATCCCTCGCGCTATCTTGCTTCCGCTCTCCGGCGGTCGTCCTATGAGAGCGAGTGTCAAGGGCGCACCTCTCCTTCACTGAATGCGACCAGACGCTGCACCGAAGTGCGCAACGACCCCCGCACAACACGGCAACCGGGGTCGACCGCTCAAGACCCCTCATCCCATCGGTAGCGCCGCACCGACTGGACCCCGAGAGAGTCCGTCCAAATGCCGATGAGCTGTGCATCACCGATGGCATGCGGACGCAAGGACGCCGGAACCCGAACCCAGCCCGTGGCACGGCCTTCGTCGTCGATACGGATCCACGTCGTCTCGGTACGAGCCAGGTCCAGGTCCGCCGCGGCCAACCAGATCGCCCCATCCTCCCCGACTCTCACATCGGACACGTACGGAGCCGTCTCCGGAAAGGGCATCTGCCCAAGCAGCGCCTCGGCCTGCTGCCGCTGCGGCCTGTCCTCGATCCGGTCCGTGTAGGATGCCATCCACGCATCCCGCGCGGACGCGTCCATCGGACGCTGCTCCACTGCGAGCGTGATTTCGCTCATGCTTCCGTCCCTGGACCAGACCCGGACCCGGCCCGTCTGGTGTCCCACCTCTACCACCCGTCCCGAGCCGACCGCCACGGACCGGTGGTCTCCGTGCGGCACCTCCATGCTCACCCCTTCCGCATCCCAGATCTCGAGTTCCTGTCTCGCCTCCAGCGCACCCAGAAGCTCCCCGTCCGATGCATACCGGAGCACCGGCTGCGTCTCACGGCGCACGCCCGGCTCCGGTCCGGCACGCACAACGCGACCGCGCGGGATCAGGATCACGGATCCGTTCTCGTCCCGGTCCGCGAGGTGATAGGTGTCGAGCGCGTATTGGGCACCCACGGGCGGCTCCAGCCGCACCGTCTCCAGAACCTCACCGGTCGCATCGAACGAGGTGAGGCGGAGCGCGGCTGGATCGAAAACCACCAGAGAATCCGCTCCCACGGGTACGGCTCCCGCGATCCGGCGAAACTCCCCGGGACCAAAGCCGGGAGCACCCATTTCGCTGTGGAGATCGCCAGTCAGCGTGAAGATATAGAGCTTGAAGTCGCCCTCGTCGGCCACGACCAGCGATCCGTCCTCCCGCACGCTTACATCGTTGATCCGGTGGAAGAGGAGCGCAGCGTCTTCGCCCTCTCCAATCCGAATGTCCGGGTCCTCCTCGAGCCTGCGCCCCGGGATCTCCGAAAGTTCGATGATCTCCGTCAGCGTCGCGGGGTCGGATCCCGTGCCCCACGTCTTGACGTATTGCTGCTCACAGCCGGTCAGGAGGGCAAGCAGCCCAACCGTCATCAGTTGGGTGGAGCGGAGGCCGAGAATTCCCTTCAGCCGGGTCACCGAGCATCTCCGTCGCTGTCCCCCCCTCCCGGCGCGGCCAAAGGACGATCAGGCCGCAAAAGGGTGGATAGTCGGGCGCGGTCGGGCGTACTCCCATTGGAGCCTCAGCGGCACTCCCATAGAGTTCAATCCCTTCCATGTCCGAAATTCTGAGGTTCAGGTAGTGTGCGCGGACGATCGGTTCCGCAGAGACATCGCTGACCGCCTCGAAACCCGCCCACACAACATGCGGATCGCAAGCTGCGCGGTACCCGGCGGGTGGTGTTCGACCTCCCGCCATCACCACACCGGACCGACCGAGTCCAGGCACATTTTGCTGTCGCACGAACTCCTCCACGGTCCTGAAGTCCTCGAACTTGAGGGCCTCTCGTAAGTAGACCCGACGGCGGCCGACCGGCGGTGTGTCCAGCGCTCTACGGTACAGTCCTGCATACGTCGCCTGATGTTCGAGGCGGATTCCGCCCTGCGCCTCGACTTCCACGCCCTCAATCTCGATCGGACGGACCGACATTCGTAGCTCGATCGGGTCCGGGGCGAGCCCGTCAAAGTAAAACGTGTCGCTGGTGACCGATTCGTAGCCTTGCCGGCTCGCCGCGATCCGGTAAGCTCCCGCCCTTGCCAGTATGATTGCGAAAGACCCGTCCTCGCTCGTGAAGGTGAAATCCAGGTCGTCCCCCTCCGGAGTTTGAAGCCAGACCAGGGCCCAGACCACCGGATCTCCACTTCGTGATTCCAAGACCTGCCCGACAACGCGTTCCTGTGCGACCAGTTCAGTTGAACTGAGAAGCACCATCAGGAGTCCGCTCAGGAATAACAGGACACTCTGTTTGGATGACCACACCATGAAAATCCCCTCAACCCTAGTCGCATACACCTAAACACTCAGTTGGCCGCCCAACTCGACCGGGGCAGCTCGATGACAGCGCCGAACTGCCCCGGTCAGAATCCGTTCTCCAGGGGCATCAATCCGGCTCGCACATCGGATCGCTCGCCGGGTCGCACGGCTCCTCACAATCCTCGGTGGAGCACGTACCGAGAAAGTCGTTGTAGTCACACCAAACCTCCGCTGCGCTCGCGGCGCAGTACGCAGGAGTCCCCAGATTGTAGCAGATCTGCATCGGGCAGCTGCTTGAGGCCGCCGACGTGGCCGTCGGCCCCAGCAACTCCCCGCCGACGAAGCCAGCCGCCAGCGCGATCATGCCTCCGGCAAGCACGTTCCGAATGGTCTTCATCCTGCTCCTCCTTGTCCGCGCCACCCCGCTTTCTGATGCGAAACGGGCCCCGGGGTGGCGAGACGCCCGCTTCGGGA
>SLBA01000121.1 GCA_007126575.1 Gemmatimonadota bacterium
AACCCACCCGCCTCGACCCCCGATCCCCATGCCCACCCCCACCCTTGACTTTCGCGAGGGCCTCGCCGTCCTCAGGGGGAGCCCCGACGCCCCCGACTGGATGGCCTGGGACGAGCGGATCGACGCCTGGGTGGCGGCCGGATGGCGCCTTCCGGAACTGCGGCGCTGGGCTGCGAGCCGGGGGATCGAGGCCTCGGGCCAGGCCCCGGACACCCTCGAAGACGCCTTCCACGACTCTCGCATCCCGCGAGACTACCAGCAGGAAGCGCTGGATCGGTGGCGGGCTGCCGAGTGCCGCGGCACCGTCATCCTCCCCACCGGCACGGGCAAGACCCTCGTCGCCCTGCTCGCCATTCGGGAGCACGCGGAAGGGACCCTGGTGGTCGTGCCCACCCGCGCCCTTCTGTCGCAGTGGTTCATCCAGCTCGCCGAGGCCTTCGGGGTGGACCAGGTCGGCGTCTTCTACGGCGACGAGAAGGACCCCCGCCGGATCACCGTCACCACCTATCACTCCGCCTTCACGATCCTGGAGCGCGAGGGGCCGCGCTTCGGGCTCCTGGTGCTCGACGAGGTCCACCACCTGGCCGACACTCCGCAGGGCACCGCGCGCGAGTGGCACGATGCCCTGAGGATCGCCCCCGCGTCGCGCCGCCTGGGGCTCACGGCCACGTATCCGACCGGTTCCGCCGCCGAGCTGGAGCGGCTCGCCGGACCGGTCGTCTACCGGCGCTCCATCGGCGAGATGGCGGACCGCGAGCTGGCCCGATTCGTCACCGAGCGCCGCTTCGTTTCGCTCGACCCCGACGAGGAGGCCCGCTACCAGGCCGCCGAACGCCTCTACCAAGACTTCGTCGAGGAGCGCGACTACCGCGAGCGCGTGTCCGGGGAGGACGACTGGTGGCCCCTCTTCATGGCCGAGACCCGACGTTCGCCGGCGGCCCGACGCGCCTTTCGGGCCTTCCGGGAGCGGGAGCGGATCGTGGCGCTCGCCGAGGGCAAGCTTCGCGAGACCGCGCGCATCCTGCGCATGCACCCGGCCGAGCAGGCGCTGATCTTCTGCGGGAGCCGCGAGGCGGCCGAAGCCGTCTCCCGCCGCTTCGCGATCCCGATGGTCAGCGCCCGCACCCCGGCCGGAGAACGCCGCGACCTGCTGGCCGCGATGGCCGAGGGCACGATCCGGGCGCTCGCCAGCATCCAGGTGCTCGACGAGGGCTGGGATGTCCCGGGCGCCAAGCTCGGGATCATCCTGGGCGACACCTCGCGGGGGGGGAAGCGCCAGCACGCCCAGCGGCTCGGGCGCATCCTCCGGCGGCAGGGGGACCGGGTCGCGTCCCTCTACGAGGTCGTGGCCGCCGGGACCTTCGAGTTCTTCGCCTCGCAGAAGCGCAAGTCCGCGGCGGCCCAGGCGCGCGAGCGCCAGCTCGGGCTGGGGCTCTAGCGATGGCGGCCCCCCGATGCTGAGGCGCACCCATGTCGCCCCCTTCCTCAGGGAGCGCGACGGCGAGCTCGAGGTCGAGTACCTCGAGGATCCCGACGGCCGCATCCGACGCTTCCTGGCCCGCCTCCTCAAGCTCATGGGCCGGCTCGAGGGCCGGCCGCGGGCCATGGTGGCCGAGGCCCTGCGGCGCCAGGAGCGCCGGGTCCGGGACGCGCGCCGACTCTCGGGGATCTCGCGCACCCTGCTTTCGCTCGCCCGCTTCCGGCCTCCCCAGGGGGCCGATCGCGCCCCCGAGGTCCGCCGGGAGCTGTTCCGGATGCGGGGCGCCGAGTGGCCTCCCGTGCCCGGCGACGAGCGCCTCCCCTACGAGACCGCCGCCCTGGCCCTGAACCTGCCGGCCGAAGAGATCGACCGCCTCCTCTACGCGGATGATCCCGAGTCGGTCGTGATGGTCCGCGCGCCCCGGCTCTCTCCCGCCAGGCTCCTGCGTCGCTACAACCTGGGGCTGGCGCAGGCGGTCCTGCTGGACGCGGTCGAGGTGCGCATCGAGGCGAAGGGGGGCTGGCGCGAGATCGTGCGTGCGGTGAAGCTCGCCCGGCTCATGCACGCCGTCGAGCCTCTGGACGGGGGCCGCTACCGCATGACGCTGACCGGGCCCGCGGGCGCGTACGTGGTGCGTCGCCAGCGCTACGGGGCCCGCCTCGCCCGCCTCGTCCCCGCGCTCTCGCGGCTTCGGGGATGGCGACTCGAGGCCCGCATCGCTCAGGGGGAGCGCACCCTTCGCTACCGGCTCCGGCCCACCCGCGCGATCACCCCCGGGCGGGGCCGCCGCGCCCGGTACGACTCCGGCTGGGAAGAGGACCTGGCCGAGGCCTTCCGATCGAAGCTGGGTCCGGAGCGGGACGGGTGGACCCTCGAGCGCGAAGACGTGCCCGTGGCGGTCGGCGGCGAGATCGTCCTCCCCGATTTCACCTTCCGGCACCGGGACGGCCGCGAGGCGCTCGTCGAACTCGTGGGATTCTGGACCCCCGAGTACCTCGAGACCAAGGTGCGTAAGCTTCGGGCCGCCCGCCTCGACCACCTGGTCCTGGTCGTCTTTCGGGGGCTGGCGACGGGACGCCCCGAGGGGGAGGAGGGGGGCTCCTTCGACGAGATCGCCGGGGAGCTGGCCGGCGAAGTCGTGTGGTTCACGAACAAGGTCCGGATCGGTCCGGTGCTCGAGGCGGTGGAGCGGGTGGCCCGCCCCGACCCCGCCCGGGATGCCAATCCGCCCCCGAGGTGATACACTCCTACCATTCCCGAAAAATTCACTGAGCCCGGACACTCCATGCACACCCATTCCCGAATGCCCCTTGCCCGACGCCTCCCGGTCGCCGCCCTGATCCTGGGGCTGCTGGTCGCGATGGCCTCGCCGACCGCCGCCCAGGAGCTGCCGCAGACCTGGCAGGAGCAGCAGAACTTCCGCTCCGGTCCGACCCCCTTCGAGCCGCTCATGGACTTCTGGTTCGAGCTGGACCGGATGAGCGA
>SLBA01000025.1 GCA_007126575.1 Gemmatimonadota bacterium
GGCGTAGCGAGCCCTGAACGCCTCCCACCCCGGAAAGGCGAGCGGCCCCACGCCGGGTGCGACGGGGGGCCGGGGGCCATGCAGAAATACCGGGAGTGGGACTCGAACCCACAAGGGCGCTGAGCCCAGGGGTTTTTGAGACCCCCGCGTCTACCGATTCCGCCATCCCGGCGTGCAGCGCTACGAAGGCGATTATTCTCGCCACTCCCGGCACCAAAGGCAAGCTTCCAGGCCCGCCCTGCGCTCAGTCGCCCCCGCGCACGAGCCCCAACCGCACCACCCGCTGCACCTCGAGATCGTCCCGATGCACCCCGTACAGGTGATCGCCGACAAAGCGGAAGGGCATGAAGCCGCCCGGCATCTCGACGACCCCCAGGTAGACCCCATCGGCGTCGAACACATCCCAGCTCGGGCTCCCGAAGTCCCCCGCCTGCAGAGCCTCGGCCGTGAGGTCCGCCATCGAAGCCTCGGGCTCGACGCGCTGGACCCAGAGGGTCTCGTCGGGTCCGCCCATGAGGCGAGCCAGCGCCGGCCACTGCTCGTCGAACTGGATGGCCTCCATGAGCATCGACACCATCTCCTGAGGCACCTGTCCCTGCTCGTCCCAGGCGGAGCGGAACACGTCACGCAGCGCGCGCTCGTCGGACTCGGTCACCGGCCGACGACGGGCATCGCGGCGCACGATCGCCATCGGGTCGCCCGAGGCGTCCTGGATCAGCAGGGAGTACTCCGAGGAAAGTCCGGTCACCAGTCGGCCGTCTCCGAGCACCGTCCAGATAGGCTCCGGCGCGAAGATCCGGATCTCGGGCATGCCCTGGGATCCCATCGAGACGGACTCTCCCGCCGGCAGGGTCAGAACGGTTTCGCCGGTGGCGGATCCCTGGTCGAGACGGACGATGTCGTCGGTCAGCCCCTCGAGGGGGTTCCCCCCCGTCATGTCCATCCGGCGGATCTGCTGATAGAGCGCCCGATCCTCGGAGCGCGTCCAGATCATGGGAATCCCACTCTCGAGCGCGATCGGGGGCGACTCCAGCGCCTGGCCCCCCAGATCGAAGCGGGCGAGGCGCTGATTACCAAGACCGGGGATTGCGACCTGCCCCTCGGAGTCGACGAAGAGTCCACTCGGTGCCGGAAGGAGCCCCTGCGAAAGCTCGCCCGGCCCGCCCCCACTGCGCCCGAAGGCCTCCAGAAGAGTCCCGTCGGCACCAAAGATCCGCACCCGCCGGGCCTGCCCATCGAGCGTCACGATGCGACCCTCGGAGTCCGCGTCAAGCCCCACGATGCTTCCGAACTGGAGCTCGGGATCCCCCGAGCTGACCCCGATCCGCAGCTCTTCGTCGAGCCGCCAGCGATCGGCCTCGGTCCAGCTCCCACCCGCGGGGTTCTCGATGATCTGGATGCCCGCCGAGTCCCGGACCACCGGGTCTCCCCCCCGGGCGGCCTCATCCCCACCGCAGGCACCGAGGGTGAAGGCGGAGACAACCACGCAGAGCAGGAAAGGTATGAAACGCGGGTTCATGTGGGCACTCCAGATGGCCGGGGAACCTGGATGGGACTCGGGGTCCCCTCCTTTACGGGCCCAGTGCCCCGCTTTCTTCACCCCGCAGGACATCGAGCTTTCTGAGGGCTTCGTCGGAGGCCGGGTGTCCGCGCCCGGCCCCGGCCATATCCCCCGTCTCCAGGTTCAGGTCGGGGACCCCCTCGAGCCCTCCGTCCACCCAGCGCTGGAAGTCGTCGGGAAAGGCGTGCGCCCTCTCCATGACCTCGGAGACCACCCAGGGCTGAGGCTGGACCGGAGCCAGAAAGCCGCGGATGGGGCTCCCCGCGCTGACCAGTCGTCGGGCGGCCTCAAGGGGCGGCCCCAGCCCCCAGCGCCCGAGTCCCCTGCCCCACTGCCCGCGCGCCAGGATTCCCAGCGTTCGCGGCCACCAACGGGTGAGGCCCACCGCCCGTCGGTGCGAGCGCAACAGGATCGGTCCGTCCCACCCGACGCCGTAGCACCGCTCGAGCGCACGGCCCAGAAAGGCGATCGAACGGGAGTGGAAGAAGGCATCCCCCGGGGGCGGCGAAATCGGGCTCTTCCCGAGAAGCGTCATGTCGAGCCCCACCTCGAGGCTCACGTGCGTCTGCACATCCTCGGCCGCATCCATGCGCACGGACCGGTCGCCGTGAACCCGCTCGCCCACCGCGCGGCCGACCAGGGGGTGGAGGGCCACATCGCCGAGCACGTGCGAGGCCCAGCCCCAGGCAAAGGCCTCTTCTTCGGGTGTGCGGGCTTCGGCGAGAAGGGCGCGAGTCAGGGTGACCGGGGTCACATAGTGCGCCAGCTCCGAGATCAGGCGGTGGGTTCCAGGCACGAAGCCCATGTCCGGCGCCAGCGACCCGTGCAGGAAGGCCAGGCGCACCGGATCCGACCCGTTGGACCCTTCCCGGGTGAGGTGCAGGGGGGATCGGTCCGCGTGGCGGCGCCACTCGGAGAGCACTCGATCGGCCAGGTGGAGGTGGGTCGTTGCGCAGGGCATACTGGGCTTCACCCCACAGACCGGCGCCGAGATCCATCGAACCCCCAAAAGGCGGGGCGTGCCTCCCTGTTCCGGATCCCTCAACCTTTTTAGGTTAAGGGGCTGTGACCTAGCTGATCGAACCTGCACACATCAAGGTTGAGGAGCGCCTGTGGCGAACCACCGTACCGACCCCTTCGGGGCCCTGACGACGATCGATCTCCCCGAGGGAGAGACCTCTTTCTACCGCATCGCGAAGCTCGAGGAGGACGGGATCGTCTCCTCGCTCGATCGGATGCCCTTCTCGATCCGGATCCTCCTCGAGAACGCGCTTCGCAAGGCGGGCGAAGGCTACGTGACCGAAGCCGATGTGAAGGCCGTGTCCGAGTGGAGCCCCACCAATGCGGGGGCCAGCTTCCCCTTCATGCCGTCGCGGGTCGTGCTCCAGGACTTCACCGGGGTGCCGGCGGTCGTCGACCTCGCCTCGATGCGAGAGAGCCTGTCGGGGCTGGGAGGCGAACCCCGGCGGATCAACCCCGTGGTCCCGGCCGACCTCGTGATCGACCACTCGGTCCAGGTCGACTTCTTCGGCTCGCAGGACGCCTACCGGCTGAACGTCGAGAAGGAGATGGAGCGCAACCGGGAACGGTACGCACTCCTTCGCTGGGGTCAGCACTCCTTCGAAAACTTCCGTGTCGTGCCCCCGGGCACGGGGATCGTCCACCAGGTCAACCTGGAGTACCTCTCGTCGGTCAAGCACCGGCGCGAAGAGGATGGCCGTTTCGTCTCCTACCCGGATACGCTCGTCGGGACGGATTCGCACACCACGATGGTCAACGGTCTCGGCGTGGTCGGCTGGGGCGTCGGCGGTATCGAGGCCGAAGCCGTCCTCATGGGCCAGCCCTACTACATGCTCCTGCCCGAGGTGGTGGGGGTGAAGATGAGGGGTTCGCTGCCCGAGGGGGCCACGGCGACCGACCTGGTCCTGACCGTCACCGAGCTCCTGCGGAAGCACGGGGTCGTCGGGCGCTTCGTGGAGTTCTACGGCACCGGCCTCTCCTCGCTCGGTCTGGCCGATCGCGCGACGATCGCGAACATGTCGCCGGAGTACGGGGCCACGGTCGGATTCTTCCCCGTCGACGCCGAGACACTGCACTACATGCGGGGCACCGGTCGCAGCGAAGAGATGGTCCAGCGGGTCGAGACGATCTCGAAGGAGCTGAACCTCTTCCGCACCGACGACACCCCCGACCCCGAGTACACCTCGACCGTGGAGCTCGATCTGAGCACGGTGGAGCCCTCGGTGGCGGGGCCGCGGCGCCCGCAGGACCGGATCTCGCTCGCGAACCTCAAGGACGCCTTCGGCGACCACCTTCCGGGACTCCTCCCCCAGGGTTTCGACCTGATGGACAAGTCCGAGAACCGGAAGTCCGAGAGCTGGTCGGCCGAGGGTGGCCGCAGTTCGATGGTCACCGGAGAGGGCGAGGACTCCCCGGTCCCCTCGGTCGCCACCGGCGGCACCCGGCACTCCGCGACGCTCGTCGAGCGCGAGGGGGGTCCGCGGTCGGCCACGATCGAACTCGACGGCCAGTCGATGGAAATCACCGACGGGTCGATCGTGATCGCAGCGATCACCTCGTGCACGAACACCTCGAATCCCTCGGTCATGGTGGGTGCGGGGCTCGTGGCGAAGAAAGCGGTCGAGCACGGGATGGATGTGAAGCCCTGGGTGAAGACCTCGATGGCACCGGGCTCGAAGGTCGTGACCGACTACCTCGAGGCGTCCGAGCTGCTGCCGTATCTCGAGAAACTCCACTTCGACGTGGTGGGCTACGGCTGCACCACCTGCATCGGCAACTCCGGACCCCTGCCCGACCCCATCTCCGAAGCCGTGCGCGAGAAGGGGCTCGTCGTCTCGTCGATCCTTTCGGGGAACCGCAACTTCGAGGCACGGATCCACCCGCTCGTGCGGGCCAACTACCTGGCGTCTCCGATGCTGGTGGTGGCCTTCGCGCTCGCGGGACGGATCGACATCGACCTGCACAACGACCCGCTGGGCCATGACCGCGACGGAAACCCGGTCTTCCTCAGCGACCTCTGGCCCTCGCAGGAAGAGATCCGCGACACGATCCGCGAGTCGCTCCGGCCCGAGATGTACCGGGACCGCTACGCGGAGGTCTTCGAGGGCGATGAGCTGTGGAAAGCCCTCCCCCTTCCCGAAGGCGACGCCGCGCTCTACGAGTGGGACCCCCAGTCGACCTACATCCGCAACCCTCCCTTCTTCGACGGGATGACCCTCGAGGAGCCGGCAATGCACGATGTCGAGGGCGCCCGGGTGCTCGCGATCCTGGGCGACAGCACGACCACCGACCACATCTCACCCGCGGGGGCGATTCCTAAGGACGAGCCCGCCGGTCGCTGGCTGCAGGAGCGCGACGTGAAACCGTGGGAGTTCAACACCTTCGGCTCGCGCCGAGGCAATCACGAGGTCATGATGCGCGGCACCTTCGGGAACGTCCGCATAAAGAACCGGATGCTCGACGGGAAGGAGGGCGGCTACACGAAGTACGACGGCGAGGTTATGCCGATCTACGACGCGGCCATGAAGCACCAGGCCGACGGCACCCCCCTCGTCGTCCTCGCCGGCACCGAGTACGGCGCCGGGTCCTCGAGGGACTGGGCGGCCAAGGGCACCCTGCTGCTGGGCGTTCGGGCGGTGATCGCCCGCAGCTACGAGCGGATCCACCGGTCGAACCTGGTGGGGATGGGGGTGCTCCCCCTGCAATTCCAGGAGGGTGATTCGCCCGAGAGCCTGGGGCTGACCGGTGACGAGCGCTTCGACATCGAGGGGATTGCCGAGGGGCTGGCGCCGAACGGCATCGTTCAGGTGAGCGCTCACCGGGCCGACGGGGATACGGTGAACTTCGCCGCCGACGTCCGCCTCGACTCCGATGTGGATCTGGAGTACTACCGCAACGGCGGGATCCTGCACACGGTCCTCAAGAAGATGGGCCGCGGAGAGATGTAGCTCAGGGCAGAAGTTCGTCGCCCTGATCCCGGAACCCGACCGGCCGTCCGAGGACCTCGCGAAGCACCACGGCTTTGCGCAGGTCCTCGAGGCGGCCGGTTTCCAGTAGGCGGGTATACTCCCCGCGCCCGGAGCCGCGGCGCCCCCGGGACCCCCGTGCGGCGTAGGGACTGTCGAGGCTCCCGAGCGCATCGGCGGAGCCCCCTTCCCCATCGAGGATCTCGCCCTCGGCGATGTCGTCGAAGAGGTCCCACGGCTCCTCCATCGATCCGAAGGCGGCAGCTTCGCCTTCGGCCATCGCATCACGCTCGCGGGCCTCGACCTCGTCCACCCCGTCCATCCACCGCGACGACCGCCGGGACGTCGTGTGCGCGGGGGGTGTGTGGTCGCCGATCTCCTGGCCCGCGCGGGACCGTCGGGTGGGGTCGGGGCGCTCTTCTCGCGGAGCCGTCCGGTCCGAGGGCACCGGCGCCGGAACGCGCGGTTGCTTCGGCGGGCTCTCCGCCCCCGAACCGGAGCCCCCCCCGCCCTGCGGCACCTGGCCGGTCAGGATCGCCCAGAGGTCCTCGGGGACCATGGTCTCGGCGGTCTCTCGCTCCGACTCGGGTTCGGGGCTGCGCTCGGGCTCCCACTCGCGGGCTCGCTCGGGCTTCGACTCCCGCTCCGGTTCCCAGCTGCGCTCCGCCCCCATCGCCTCGGTACGTCGGGTGCGGTCCTCGCCCTCCTCACCGTGCGCCTCGGCGGCGGCCTCGCGCTCCTCCATCTCGCGCTTGCGCTCCTCACGCTGGCGGTTGCGCTTGACCGTATCGAAGACCGCGGCGGCAATGAAGGCCACGATGATGAGCAGCTCGAAGAGTCCCGACATCGATCAGCCCTTCTGCGGACGTCCGCCGCCGGCCTGCTGGTCGTCGTCGTTGCCGGCAATGGCGTCACGCATCGACGTGTCCGACTGGATGTTCCGGTAGCGCATGTAGTCCATGATCCCCAGGTTCCCCGACTTGAAGGCCCCGGCGATCGCGAGCGGCACCTCGGACTCGGCCTCGACCAGGCGGGCGCGCATCTCCTGCACCTTCGCCCGGTTCTCCTGCTCGAGCGCCACGGCCATCGCGCGCCGCTCCTCGGCCCGTGCCTGGGCCACCCGCTTGTCGGCCTCGGCTTGGTCGGTCTGCAGCTCGGCCCCGATGTTCTTCCCGACGTCGACGTCGGCAATGTCGATCGAGAGGATCTCGAAGGCGGTCCCGGAGTCCAGACCACGCGAGAGCACCGTCTTCGAGATCGAGTCAGGGTTCTCGAGCACGGCCTTGTGCGAGTCCGACGAACCGATCGACGACACGATGCCCTCACCGACCCGCGCCAGGATCGTCTCCTCGCCGGCACCACCGACGAGCCGGTTGATGTTCGCCCGCACGGTCACCCGCGCGATTGCGATCAGCTGAATCCCGTCGCGCGCCATGGCGGCCACCCGGGGGGTCGCGATCACCTTCGGATTCACCGAGACCTGCACGGCCTCGAAAACGTCACGACCCGCCAGGTCGATGGCGGCGGCCTGCTGGAAGGAAAGGTCGATGTTCGCCTTGTCGGCGGAGATCAGTGCGCGGACCACTCGGTCGACCCGGCCCCCGGCCAGGTAGTGCGCCTCGAGGTCTCCGACCTTGATTCCGATCCCGGCCTTCGTGGCCCAGATCAGGGGTCGCACGACCGCGGGCGGGTTCACCTTCCGCAGTCGCATCCCGATGAGGTAGCCGATCCCGACCCGTGCTCCGGCAGAGATCGCCTCGATCCAGAGCCGGACCGGGATGGCCCAGAGGATCACGAGAATGAGGAGGACGGCCCCGATCAGGGCCAGCGTTCCAGTCTGTGTCAGAAGTTCTTCCATCGTCTGCGTCGTCTCTCTCAGGTTGCGGCCCGGCTCGGTGCGGGCCCGGATTCAGGGTCGAGGATACGGGTCGAGCATGCGGGGCGCACGCACGAGGGGGTCAGCCCTCGGAGTCGTCGCCACTCTGCGAGTCGCGAACGAGGCGTACCACGTGGCGGTACCCCTCGGACGAGGTGATGCGGATCGGGCTGCCGGCTTCGATCCATTCGGACTCCGAGACCACGTCCACCCGTTCGTCGCCGAACAGGCCGGTCCCCGAAGGCCGCAGGTCGGTCAGCGCCTTGCCTTCGATGCCCTTGAGCTCCTTGCGGCGCACCGACGAGGTGTAGCCGGTGTCGCGATCGGTGGCCTCGCCCAGGAAGATCCCCAGGCGGGTGAGTCGTCGGTTGGCGGGAAGTCGTCTCACGAGAAACCAGGAGCTGAAGATGATCATGGTCAGCGAGGCCGCGAGGACCGTGCTGGCCCGGGCGTAGTCTTCACCCGAGGGAATCCCTCCGAGCAGCGAGAGATAGACCCCGACGAGCATTCCGATCCCTCCCAGAATACCGAGGATCCCGACCCCGGGCACGATGAAGACCTCAGTCAGGAGCAGGATGACGCCTACTCCGAAGAGAATCAACCCCTCGGCCCCCGCGAGCCCGATGATCAGGTGCGACCCGAAGAAGAGCGAGAGGGCGAGAATACCGGCTCCCCCGGCCACCCCGAATCCGGGGGTCTTGATCTCGACCAGCAGGCCGAGGAACCCGAGCGAGAGGAGGAAGGGGGCGACCACGGGGTGCGACAGGAAGCGGACGATCCGCTCGGCCCAGTTGACCTCCATGGCCACGACACGGTTCTCGGCGATCCCGAGCTGCCCCAGCAGGTCGTCCCAGCCTTCCACGAAACGGGCGTAGTCCAGCTCGACCGCCTCGTTCGCGGTCAGCGTGAGGAGCTTGCCGGCCTCGATCACGCCGGGCACGGCCAGATCCTGATCCACCATCGCCTCGGCGATCGCGGGATCCAGCCCCCGGGCCTCGGCGAGCGACCGCATGGTGGAGCGCATGGCCGAGACCATCTTCTCGGGAGCCATCTCGCCCGATCCGTCCACGGGAGCGGCGGCGCCCATCGTCGCGGTCGGTCGCATGAAGATCCCGTTGGTGGCGATCGAGATCAGGGCGCCGGCCGACGAGGCCTCGGGGTTCACGTAGGCGTAGACGGGCACGGTGGAGTTGCCGACGGCGTCGGCGATCCGCTTGGCGGCGTCCACCCGTCCACCCGGGGTGTCGACGTCGAGGATGATCACCGACGCCTCGGCCTCGGCCGCCTCCGAGATCGCACGCTCCACGAAGGGGGCCAGCCCCAGCTCGATCACGCCATGGATGGGAACCCGGTAGATCGGACCCTCGGCCCGATTCACCCGCAGTTCGAAGGCCTGCGACGAGACCTCGGCCTGCTCGGCCACCTCGTCGACGGCCTGATCGGACTCGGGCTCCTGGGCTGCGGGAAGACCGGCGCCCAGCAAAAGGGCGGCGCCCCCACCCAGGCTCAGGGCGATGAGCAGGTAGCGGAAGAGCGCGAACGGGCCTCGCGGCGTGAAGGTCGACTGCTTGGACTGGCTCATCGGTCCCGCTCCCGGGCATCGGGGGGCGTGGTCGCGCCCCCGGAATGGTCATCGTCGCTGGCGGTATGGAGGAGTCCGACGGCGTACCAGGCGCGTCGGAGGGCCAGCGTGGTCTCTCCACGATCCAGGGCGTCGCGGGCTCCCACCAGGAGCCGCTCGCCCCGGCGCCTCGTCACTTCAGGATACGTGTCGTCGGCCTGGATTCTTCGCAGCGCATCGTCTCCCTGCACGAGGAGTGCGCGCGCCACCGCGTCGGGGGTCGTGGCCCTGAGGTGATCGGCGGCGAGAAGGGCGTGGGTCAGGGCGGCATCCCGATCCCCCCGACGCAGCGCTTCGGACGCACTCCGGTGCTCCTGTGCGGCCGAGGCCAGCGAGCCGGTGAAGGCGTCGGAATCCGCGGTTTCGAGGAGGGCTTCCTCGACGGCCCCCATCGCCCGGGTCACCTCGGTCAGCGATCGCTCCAGTTCGTCGTCGGGCATCGCGGCGATCAGGAAGGGGGCCGCCGACCGGATCGCTTCGGCCCGTATCTGCTCCCCACGGGCTCCGGACCGGTCCCACCCGTCGCGCCACTGCTCCACGATCGGCTCCAGGGAGCGATCCGCCATCCAGCGCTGTGCGAGCCCCGGAAGCGAGGGAAGCCCCTCGCTGAAGCGCATCGTCGCCACGGGCTCGCCGTCTTCGAGCTGGGCGGGAGGCACCGGCTCCAGGTCTCCGCACGCGACGAGCACCACGAGGAGCACCCCGAGGGCGAACCCGCGGCTCGGGCACGCCCGCCGGCGTCCCCCGCTTCGGTACGATGTCACGTTCGAGCCCTGCATGAACCCCCGGAAGGATGATGGAGTCGGGAAGGTGGAGCATCGAGACTGTCCTCCGCAAGCCGGTACCCTCGGAGGCGCCCGCGGGTCCGCCGACCTTGACCCCGGACCGGCGCTCGGGGTAGCTTCCCGATCGAACGCTCGTCCGGTTCTCCCCACGGGGGGCTCCGGTCCTCGTGACCCGCCACCGACCACCGCTTGGACGCTCGCCCGACCTACGACGAGAAGCTGCTCCGGATTCTTCGCGAGTCCGCGGCGATCTTTGCGGCCAAGGGATACCACCGGGCCAGCATTCGCGACATCTCGGCGGCGACCGATGTGAGCCTCTCGGGGCTCTACTACTACTTCAGGAGCAAGGAAGAGCTCCTCTTCCTGATCCAGGACCACTGCTTCGGGACCCTGCACCACCGGCTCAACGAGGAGCTCGAGGGCAGCACCGACGCGGTGGCGCGACTGCGGATCTTCGTGCGCAACCACCTCCGGTTCTTCCTCTCGAACCAGGCCGAGATGAAGGTCCTCTCGCACGAGGCCGACGTCCTGACCGGGGAGCATCGGGCCGCGGTCCAGAAGCGCAAGCGGGCCTACGCGGCGGCCGCCGAGGCCATCCTGACCGAACTGGGTCCGCCGGGAGGGGTCAAGCCTCGCTCGGCGACCTTCGCGCTGTTCGGCATGATGAACTGGATCTACACCTGGCATCGGCCCGATGTGGACCCCGATGCGGATCGCCTCGCCGAACAGATGACGCACCTCTTTCTGCACGGGTACCGCACCCCGATCGCCGAAGGAGCCGAAGCCCTCCCGGAGCGCTCGGGCGGGGGCCGCGGCGACGCGCCCTCGATCTGGAGGACCGACTGACCGAAGCACCGCGGGGCCCGGCCGACCGCCGGCCCCGACCCATCCACCACGCTGATTTCACACCAGAGGAAGGAACGAACGATGGCAGACACCAAGCTCGTCACGTACGAAGTCAAGGACCAGATCGCGATTCTACACCTGACCGATCCCCCGGCAAACACCTACACCTACGAGATGATGCAGGACCTGGACACCTGCATCCTGAAGGCCCGGATGGACAACGACGTGTCGGTGATTCTCCTGACCGGCACGGGTGAGAAGTTCTTCTGTGCCGGCGCGAACATCGGGATGCTCAACTCGGTCGACCCGACCTTCAAGTACTACTTCTGCCTGCACGCCAACGAAACCCTCAACCGCCTCGAGCAGACCCCGAAGCTGACGATCGCGGCGCTCAACGGGCACACCGTGGGCGGTGGCCTCGAGATCGCCATGGCCTGCGACATGCGGCTCGCGCGAAAGGATGGGGGCCAGGTGGGCCTCCCCGAGATCAACCTGGGCGTGCTCCCCGGTACCGGCGGCACCCAGCGCATGGCCCGTATGGTCGGAAAGTCAAAGGCGATCGAGCTGATGGTGACCGGCGAGACCTTCGGCTTCGATCGGGCTCTCGAGCTCGGGCTGGTCAACCAGGTGCTCGACGCCGACGACCACGCCTCCTTCATGGCGCAGGTCATGGACTACGCCCGCTCCTTCACGACCCCGGCGCGAGCCTCGAAGGCGGTGGGGCTGATCAAGCGTGCGGTGCAGAGCGGGGCCGAGGTGCCCTTCGAGTCGTCGCTGGCGATCGAGCGCGAACTCCAGCAGCAGCTCTTCCAGAGCGCCGACGCCAAGGAAGGGCTGGCCGCGTACATCGAGAAGAGAAAGGCGTCGTTCGAAGGACGCTGACCTCCCTCTCTTCCGACTCGAACCAGGCAGGAGCTGTCCATGTCCGACCTCGAAATCCGCAACCGACTCTGGATTCACAACGAGTGGCGCGATGCCCACTCCGGTCGACGCTTTCCCACCGTGAATCCCGCGACCGAAGAGGTCATCACGACGGTTTCCGAGGCCGGGGAGGCCGATATCGGCGATGCGGTGGCGTCGGCATCCGAGGCCTTCCGGTCGAAGGCCTGGCGACGGATGTCGGCGCACCGCCGCTCGCAGCTCCTCTGGAGGCTGGCGGATCTGATCGAGGCAAATGCCGACGAACTGGGGCGCCTCGAGACGATGGACAACGGGAAGCCGTACTTCGAGTCGCGCAAGGTCGACCTGACCTCGGTGATCGAGACCTTCCGCTACTTCGCGGGTCTGGCCGACAAGATCCAGGGCGAGACGATTCCCGTCTCGGGGCCCTTCCTGAACTACACCCTGCGCGAGCCGGTGGGGGTGGTCGGCTGCATCGTGCCCTGGAACTTCCCGCTCAATCTGGCCAGCTGGAAGGTGGCTCCGGCGCTGGCCTGCGGGAACACCGTGGTCCTGAAGCCGGCGGAGCAGACCCCGCTCACCGCGATCCGCCTGGGGGAGCTGGCGGCCGAGGCCGGCTTCCCTCCCGGGGTTCTGAACGTGGTCCCGGGCTTCGGTGAGACCGCGGGAGCGGCGCTCGTGCGGCACCCCGACGTCGATGCGATCTCGTTCACGGGCTCCGTCGAGGTCGGCCGCACGGTGATGCGCGAGGCCGCGGGCACGCTCAAGAAGGTCTCGCTCGAGCTCGGGGGGAAGTCACCGAACGTGATCTTCGCCGACGCCGACGTGCCCGCGGCGATCCGTGGCGCCGCCATGGGCATCTACTACGGGAAGGGAGAAGTCTGCGCGGCGGGCTCCCGGATCCTGGTCGAGCGCTCGGTCTACGACGAGGTCGTCGAGGGGCTGGTCGGTCGCGCCGGGAAGATGACGATCGGGGACCCCATGACCGACGGGACCCGGCTCGGCGCGGTCGTCAGCGAGCAGCAGCTCGACCGGGTCATGAACTACATCCGCCTCGGCGTCGAGGAGGGGGCCACCCTGGCGGCCGGAGGCGAGCGACGGACCGTCGACGGGAAGGGGTACTTCGTCGAGGCCACGGTCTTCTCGGACGTCGACTCCCAGATGACGATCGCCCAGGAGGAGATCTTCGGGCCGGTGGCCGCGGTGATCCCCTTCGACGATGCGGACCACGCGATCGAGATCGCGAACGACACGATCTTCGGGCTCGCCGCGGGGGTCTGGACCCGGGACATCGGGAAGGCGCATCGCGTGGCCGGCGAGATCAAGGCCGGCACCGTCTGGATCAACACCTACAACCAGTACGACGCGGCGGCTCCCTTCGGTGGGTACAAGTCCAGCGGCTTCGGGCGCGACCTGGGGCTGCAGTCAGCGCTCGACAAGTACACCCAGACCAAGTGTGTCTGGGTGCCCCTGGACGGGTGAGGGGGCTCAGCCCCCTCCGCTCGCCGTGGTGATGATCCGGATCGCGCCATTGATGTGAATGTTGCGCGCGCCCGGCAGGATGTCGGCCTCGGATGCGGTCAGCCACTCGACGTGCCGAACCCCGTCCAGCCGGACCCGGCGAAGCTCCTCGATCCCACCCAGGTGGTCGCCATCGCGGTAGACCACGGTCTGCGCGGTGGCGCCGCTGCTCACGCTCTGACCCCCGAGGGTGGATCGCAGCCAGCGGGGTCGGGCACGGTCCACCAGCTCGTAGACATCGCGGACGCCCGCTTCCTCCTTCCAGTACGCGAACTCCTCGCCCGCGATCAGGTTGGAGGGTCCGCGGGTCACCCCATCCGGAAGGGATGATCCCCCGGACGAGGCGCAGGCCCCCATGGCAACGAGAACGAATACGACGGCGCACATGCCCCAGAATCCCTTCATCCAAGACCGCGTTTCGATGCGTCCCTTCATGATTCCTCCCACAGCTCCCGAGTCACGTGGATCGACGCCTTTCGTCGACTCTCCGTACAATACCGTAGCGATTCCTTTTCCTATGCGCAAAGGGTCGGCGAGGTTCCCTCGACCGAAGCGTTTCGCGTGCGGGTCGGGAGGGGCCGGGATGCGAAACCGGCGCCGGCCCGATACGATTAGGGGGTCGGGGCGCACGGCCCGGAACCGGACTCGACACGCATTCACCGCCGGGTACTCACAGGAGGGAGTTCGGGGATGACCCGCATCGATGAGATCATGACGACCGACATTCTGGCGCTGGACCCGGAGATGACGCTCCGGGACGCCGTCGAGCGCCTGGGCAACCAGGGGTTCAGTGGAGCGCCCGTGGTCAGCGGTGGCCGGCTGGTGGGGGTGGTGTCGACCTCGGACCTGGTCGAGTTTCAGGGGTCCAATCCGGCGATCGAGGCCCCGTCGGATGACGAGACCCGCTCCCTGAGAGACGAGCTCGAGAATCGACGTTGGGAAGACAGCGACCTCTCCGACGACGCGTCGTCGTACTTCGTCGACCTCTGGGGCGACGGCGGGTCCGATGTCTACCAGCGCCTGGCGGGCTCCGAGAGCCCGGAATGGGACCTGCTGGCCCGGCACACGGTGGGCGAGGTCATGACCCGAAAGGTGATCGCGGTGGCGCCCGACCGACCGCTCCGCGAGGTCGCGGCGCTCATGACCGAGCGTCGGGTTCACCGGGTGCTCGTCACCGAGAACGACACGCTGGTCGGGATGATCTCGACCATGGACCTGGTTCGGGCGATCGCCGAGGGCCGATTCGACGGGGCGGCGGACTGAGCCCCCCGCGGTAATGGCATCGGCAATGCCGGGCATGCAGACAGAAGAACCAAGGAGGGAGGGTTGAGCGCAGGCGAGGGGAACAGGATGGGAGGGGTACGGGAGGTGTGGATCGTCGATGCCCTTCGAACGCCAATCGGACGCCACGGCGGGGGCCTGGCCCCGGTCCGGCCCGATGACCTGGCGGCACGGACGATTCAAGCGCTCCTCGAGCGCACCGGGGTCGAGCCGGACGGGGTCGACGACGTGATCTTCGGCTGCACGAACCAGGCGGGCGAGGACAATCGGAATGTGGCACGCATGGCCCTCCTCCGAGCCGGGCTCCCGGTGACGGTGCCGGGGCAGACGGTGAACCGGCTCTGCGGCTCGGGGATGCAGGCGGTCGCCTCGGCGGCGCACGCGATCCGGGCCGGCGAGGGGGAGTGCTTCATTGCGGGCGGGGTCGAGAGCATGAGCCGGGCCCCCTGGGTGCTGCTCAAGCCCGCCTTCGCCTACGCCCGCGGCACCCCCGAGATGGCAGATACCGTCCTGGGCTGGCGCTTCCCCAACCCCGCCTTTCCCGAGGAATGGACGATGGGGCTGGGGCAGACGGCCGAGCTGGTGGCCCGCGAGTACGGGGTCAGCCGCCAGGCGCAGGACGCCTTCGCCCTCGAGAGCCCGCGGCGCTGTGCCCGTGCGGTCGAGGAGGGGCGCTTCGACGCGGAGCTGATTCCGGTCGACGTCCCCCGCCGCCGCGGGGACCCCCTGCGGGTGGACCGGGACGGGCACCCCAGGCCCGAGACCACCGCCGACGGGCTCGAGCGACTTCGGCCGGTCTTCGACCCAGAGGGCACGGTAACCGCGGGCAACGCCTCGGGGATCAACGACGGGGCGGCGGCACTCCTGGTGGTCTCTGGGGAGCGCGGACGGGCCCTGGGGCTGCGGCCCCTCGCGCGGATCCGCAGCTCCGCGGTCGCGGGAGTCGAGCCGCACCGGATGGGGGTGGGACCGATCCCGGCGACCCGGCGCGCACTGGAGCGAGCCGGAATGTCGATCGGCGATATCGACCTCACCGAACTGAACGAGGCCTTCGCCGCGCAGTCGATCCCCTGCATCGAGGAGCTGGGGCTTGATCCGGAGCGAGTGAACGTCAACGGGGGTGCGATCGCGCTGGGCCACCCGGTGGGGGCGTCGGGCGCCCGGATCCTGACCACGCTCGTGCACGAGATGGTGCGAGGGGGGCACGGAACCGGGCTCGCGACCATGTGCATCGGGGTCGGCCAGGGGATTGCGATGATCGTGGAACGGGAACCGAGCCAGGGGAGTGGCGGATGAGCGGAGGGGAGTTCGAGACCACGGCGGTGCTGGGCGCCGGGACGATGGGCCACGGGATCGCCCAGGTCATGGCACAGGCGGGGCATCGGGTGCGGCTGCACGACCCGGGTGCCGGCGTGGTGGAGCGGGGACTGGACCGGATCCGGCGCAACCTCGAAAAGGGCGTCTCGATCGGGAAGGTCACCCCCGAGGAGCGCGACGGCGCCCTGAGCCGGATCGGAGCGGCCGACTCGGTCCCCGACGCCGCCCGGGGAGCCTCGGTGGTCATCGAGGCCGCCCCCGAGTCGCTGGAGCTCAAGCGGGAGCTGTTCCGCGCGGTCGAGGCCGAGGTCGCACCCTCGGCGCTGCTCGCCACGAACACCTCGTCGCTCTCGATCGACCAGATCGCGGGCGGGCTCGAGCATCCGGAGCGCTTCCTGGGGCTTCACTTCTTCAACCCCGTCCACATCATGGCGCTGGTCGAGGTGGTGCACGGCCCCCGAACCTCCGAGGCGACGCGGGAGCGCGGGGTCGCCCTGGCCCGGGCCCTGGGCAAGGAGCCGATCGTCGTGCGCGACTCCCCCGGCTTCGCCTCGTCGCGGCTCGGGGTCGCGCTCGGGCTCGAGGCGATGCGAATGGTCGAGGAGGGGGTGGCGTCGGCCACCGACATCGACAAGGCCATGGAGCTCGGGTACCGCCATCCGATGGGCCCGCTGAAGCTGACCGACCTGGTGGGGCTCGACGTGCGGCTGGGCATTGCCGAGTACCTGCACGAGACGCTGGGGCAGGCGCACTTCGAGCCCCCGACGATCCTGCGGGAGATGGTGGCCGAGGGCAGACTGGGAAAGAAGTCCGGAAGGGGATTCCATGACTGGGAGGACCAGGGGTGAGTGACGCCACGGAAAAAAGCCTTCTCCTCGAGATCGACGACGACGGGATCGCGGTGATCACCCTCAATCGACCCGAGAAGCTGAACGCACTGAATCGGGTCGTGCGCGGGGAGCTCATGGAGATGGTCGACGCACTGGCCGAAGACGACCGGGTGCGCGTGGCGATCCTGCACGGGGCCGGCGAGAAGGCCTTCGTGGCGGGCGCCGACGTCTCGGAGTTCGCGGCCCGGACCCCGGCGGAGCAGCGCGAGCTGTACAACCATCGACGGGTCTACGACGCGATCGCCGCCTTTCCCAAGCCGATCCTCTGCGCGATCCACGGCTACTGCCTGGGCGGGGGCTCGGAGCTGGCGCTGGCCTGCGACCTTCGGGTGGCCGATCGCACCGCCCGCTTCGGGCAGGCCGAGATCCGCCTGGGGCTGATTCCGGGCGCGGGGGGCACCCAGCGGCTGGCCCGCCTCGTGGGACCGGGCCAGGCGATGCGCATCGCGCTTTCCGGGGACCTGGTCGACGCCGAAGAGGCCTACCGGATCGGGCTGGTGGAGTTCCTGGTGGACGAGGGCCAGCACCTGGTAAAGGCCCGCGAGGTGGCCGGACGGATGGCGCGCTGGAGCCCGGTGGCCCTCCGGCTCGCCAAGCGCTCGATCCGGGCGGCCTTCGAAACGCCGCTGTCGGCCGGACTCGAGCTCGAAAAGGAGCTCTTCCTGGCGGCCTTTGCCTCGGAGGATGGCCGCGAGGGGGTCCGCGCCTTCATCGAGAAGCGGGACCCCGACTTCAAGGGGCGGTGACGGGGTGAGCGACCCAAGACCCCCCTCGCCCCTCTCCGAAGAGGACGCCCGGGCCCTCCTCGCCGGGGCCCGCGAGCGGATCTCCGAGGTGGATGAGGAGCTGATCCGGATCATCGGCGAGCGGAGGGACCTGGTCCTTCAGGTCTCGCGCGCCAAGGCGGTCCTCGGGCTGCCCGTGATGGACCCGGCCCGTGAAGCGGCCGTGGTCCGCAAGGCCGCCGAGAAGGCTCGGGAGCTGGGCGTCGACGAGGAGATGACCCGCGACGTGGTCTGGCGGATCATGGCGGCGGCGCGCGCCGCGCAGGAGAATCGCCCGATCGGATGGCCGGACCCGTCGCCCGACCGCTGATCTACAGCTACAGCCGCGAGAGCGACGCCACGACCCGCTGCGACTCCCCCACCGGGACCCTAACCAGCACGGAGCGGCCCGGGGGCGTCGCCCCGCGGATCAGGTGCGGGTTCATCTCGCGCAGAAGAGACGTCGGCAGCTCCAGCGACGCGGCGATCTCGGCGAGCGAAACCCCACCCGGAACGACCACGCGGTCGAAGAGATAGGGCAGCGACTGCTCGACATCGAACCCGAAGTGCTCCGCCTGCTCGGCCAGGAGCGCCGCGGCCAGAATCTTGGGCACGTACTCGCGGGTCTCGCGCGGGAGGCGGTCGATGATCGTCCAGTAGACGGCCTCGTCGGTCTCGGAACTCACCCCCGACTGGCGCATCGCCTGCTGCACCCGGGCCGGCCCCGCGTTGTAGGCGGCGGCCGCCAGGTACCACGACCCGAACTCCTCGTAGAGCTCCTCGAGGTAGTCGAGGGCGGCGTCGGTGGCGCGCACGGGGTCCCGGCGCTCATCGACCCACGCGTCCACGACCAGTCCATACCCGCGCGCGGTCGCACCCATGAACTGCCAGATGCCCGAGGCCGCGACCGGTGAGGTCGCAGCCGGCGAGAACCCGGACTCGATCATCGCCAGGTAGAGGAGCTGCTCGGGCATGTCCCGGCTGCGGAGCTTGTCGCGGATCATGGCCCCGTAGAGGCCTTCGCGGACCAGGTACTCCTCGAATCCCTCCCGATCCTGGTTGAGGAACCGGTTAACCCAGCGCTCGACCCGGTCGTTGACCTCCATCGGGAGGCGGGTCTCGAGCAGGTGCGAGGTCGCATCCGGCACATGGAAGGGGGTCTCGGGGGCCTCGCCGCCTCGCCCGCCCGTGGCGGCGAGCAGGATCAGGAGCCCGGCGATGACGCCGGTTCCGTAGAAGACCTGTCGGACGGGTCGCGCGCTGGCGCGAGCGCCCGGGTGCGTACTTCGGGGACGGTCGGTCGAGGGTTCTTCCATGAGTTCAGCGTTCTCCTGCTTCGACATCTATAGCCTCCGCCCCATGACGCCCGGACACACCGGGGTCGAGGGTGCTGCGTCGGAGGGTTTCCCGGAAATGGGAACGAAGTAGTGCATGGTCTCCTTTCGGAGGGCACCCGGGGGCGTCTTGGGCCCCCATCGTACAATCGGGCTCACCGGCGCAATCAGCGCTGGAGGCCCGGGCGAACGATCAACACTGGTACATCAGGCAACCGGAAAGGGTCCGGATCGCCGTTCAATGGCGTCCGAACCCTCCTCCGATGTTCGCTGCTTCGAATGTTCAGTCGGCCGGGTAGACCGAGACCGCGGACTTCCGGCGACGGGATTCGAACTTCACCACGCCGTCGATCAGGGCGAAGAGGGTGTCGTCGCCCCCGCGGCCCACGTTGATGCCCGGATGAAACTTCGTTCCGCGCTGGCGGACGATGATCGATCCGGCGCGCACGGGCTCCCCGCCGAAGCGCTTCACTCCGAGGCGCTGGGCATTGCTGTCGCGTCCGTTTCGGCTTGAGCCAACACCTTTTTTATGTGCCATCGGTCTGTCCCTTCAGTGTTCGGTCGGTCGCTCGGTCAGGATCGGATCGCCTCAGAGGGCGATGTCGTCGATCCGGATCTCGGTGTATCCCTGACGGTGGCCCTGTTTCCTGCGGTAGCCCTTGCGGCGCTTGCGCTTGAAGACGACCACCTTCTTGGTCCGTGCATGGCCCAGGACCTCGGCCGTCACACTCGCACCCTCGACGACCGGCAGGCCGACGGACACGTCGTCACCGTCGCTCGCGAGGAGAACCTCGTCGAAGGTGACGGTGTCGCCCGCCTCGGCCTTGAGGGTCGGAACGTGGAGCCGGCTGCCCGGCTCGGCACGAAACTGCTTACCACCTGTCTTGAAGACCGCGTACATGCTGAACCTCGATCCGGTTCCTGCCTGATCATTTCTCGTGCGTCGCCCCCAGCTGGGGACGAAACACCGTTAGCCTGGAAAATTTAAGGGGATGCGCCCCCGAGTCAACCCTGACCGCCTTATCGGGCCACGTACTTCTCGGTCACGTCGACCCGGGCGGGCCCGGAGAGCAGGCGGAACTGGTCCTCGCGCAGGAGGGGGTCGTCGATCAACTCCACCTCGACCTCGACCTTCTCGCGCATCCGGGGCAGGAAGTCGGGCTCCTCCTCGAGCAGGTGGATCAGGACGTCCGGGTGAATCCGGATCGCCACCGACTTCTCCTCGCCCTGCCCGTCGATGCGCAGCAGGCTCCGCTCCACCCGCCGGGCGACGGTGGGCGGGGTGAAGATCCGTCCCTGCCCCTCGCAGTGGTCGCACGGCTTCGTCAGCGTCTGGAAGAGCGAGGGCCGCACCCGCTGGCGGGTCATTTCGATCAGCCCCAGCTCCGAGACGGCGAAGGCCTTGGTCCGCGCGCGATCGCGCCCCAGGTGGCTCTTGAGCTCGTGCAGGACCCGGTCCCGGTTCTCCTGCGAGACCATGTCGATGAAGTCCACCACGATGATCCCCCCGATGTCCCGCAGCCGAAGCTGGCGGGCGACCTCCTTGGCCGCGTCGAGATTCGTCTTCAGGATCGTCTCTTCGGGGTCCTTGCGGCCCTTGCCCGTGAAGCGGCCGGTGTTGACGTCGATCGAGACCAGCGCCTCGGTCGGCTCCACGATGATGTAGCCGCCGGAGGGGAGGGTGACCCGGCGCCCGAAGGCCTCCCGGATCTCCTCCTCGATGTTGTGCCGGTCGAAGAGGGGCACCCGGTCACGGTCGAGCTTCACCCGGTCTTCCAGGTCGGGATCGACACTCCGGATGTACTGCAGGATCTCGCCGTAGGCATCGGGGTTGTCGACGCTCAGCGAGTCGAACTGGTCGCTGAACAGGTCGCGGATCACCCCCGAGATGAGGTGCGCTTCGCCGTGGATCTGCGCCGGCGCCTTCGAGGAGTCGGCGCGCCGCTTGATCTTCTTCCAGCGGGAGTGGAGCCGGTCGAACTCGGCCTCGAACTTCTTCCGGGTGAGCTCCTCGCCCACCGTCCGGATGATCACCCCGGCCTCGCCCTCGGGAACCACCTCGCGAGCCATGTCACGCAGTCGGGCTCGCTCGTCGCGCTGCTCGATCTTGCGGCTCACCCCGATGTGCGTCGAGAAGGGCATGTAGACCAGGAAGCGGCCCGGCAGGGAGACCTGCGCGGTAAGCCGCGGCCCCTTGGTGCCGATCGGCTCCTTGGTGACCTGCACGATGACCGTGTCGCCCTTGCTCAGCTGCTCCTGGATCGGGGGATAGGTGCGCGAGCGCCGACGGCCCCCGCGATGGTTCCCCCCGCCGTTCCCGTTCCCGTTCCCGTTGCTCTCGTCGTCGTCATCATCGTCGTCGTCCTCGTCGCGAACGAGATCCGAGGCATGAAGGAAGCCCGCCTTGTCCGTGCCGATATCGACGAAGGCCGCCTGAATTCCGGGAAGGACCGCTTCGACCTTCCCCAGATACAGATTGCCGACGAGGCGACCCTGGTCCGGCCGATCCAGCATCAGCTCGACCAGATGGGAGTCCTCGAGCAGCGCCACCCACGTCTCCTGAGGGGTGGCGCTGATCAGAATTTCGCGTTTCAACGTAGGTACTCTCCCCGATCACCGAAGGCCGATGCTCGCCGGATCCCACCCCGACCGCCGCGCCGCGCTCCCACCCCTCCCGCATGCTACGGGAGACGCCGAAGTCGCCTGCTCGGGGTCGTCGGAGAGGACCCGCCGGGTCTCGTCCCTCGCGACCGAAATCCCTCCCGGAGGAGGGGGTTACATGAGTTCCGCCGCCTCCCGAACCAGGTGGCGGGCGATGACCATCTTCTGCACTTCGCTCGTACCTTCTCCGATCTCGCAGACCTTCGCGTCGCGCAGCATCCGCTCGACCGGGTACTCATCGGTATATCCTGCGCCCCCCATCACCTGCACGGCCTGAATGGTGGCCTTCATGCAGAGCTCCGAGGCGAACAGCTTCGCCATCGCCGCCTCCTTCGAGAAGGGTCTCCCCTGCTCCATCAGCCAGGCGGCGTGGTAGGTCAGATGTCGTGCGGCCTGAATCTCGGTGGCCAGATCCGCAATGCGGAACTGGACCGGCTGAAAGTCGAAGATCTTCCGACCGAACTGCTTCCGCTTGTTCGTATACTCCAGAGCGGCGTCAACGGCTCCCTCGGCGATTCCCAGAGAGAGCGCCGCGATCCCCACCCGCCCCGAATCGAGCGTCTTCATGAAGTTGACGAAGCCGCGTCCCTCCTCTCCGACCCGGTTCTCGTCGGAGACCAGCGCGTCCTCGAGGAGGAGTTCGCGGGTGTCCGAGGCCCGCCACCCCATCTTGTCCTCCTTCTTCCCGGCCCGAACGCCCTCGGTGTACCCTTCGGACTCGATCGACCCCATCCCGACCTCGCGAACCCGCTCCGGTTCGGTCGTCGGCTTGGTGACGATGAAGTTGGTGATCCCCTTCGACCCCCGCTCGGGGTCGGTGACCGCGGTCACCGTGAAGACCTCCCCGACCCCCGCGTGGGTGATGAAGATCTTCGAGCCGTTGATCCGCCAGCTCTCGCCCTCGCGGATCGCCCGGGTCCGACTGCGCGAGGCGTCGGAGCCGGCATCGGGCTCGGTGAGGCCGAATCCGCCCAGGACTTCACCCCGTGCCAGCGGCGGAACGAAGCGCTTGCGCTGCGCGTCGGTGCCGAACCGGAGGATCGGGGTGGTGCCCAGCGTCGTATGCGCCGAGACGGTGATCGCATGGCTGGCGTCGTAGCGCGCCAGGTTCTGGACCACGAGCAGGTAGCTGAGCCCATCCATCCCCTGCCCGCCCAGCTCCTTGGGGATCGGGATCCCGAGGAAGCCCTCCTCGCCCATCGCCCGGACATTCTCCCAGGGAAAGGTCGAGGTGTGATCGAGGTCGCGGGCCACGGGCACGATCGCGTCTTCGGCGAAGGAGCGGACTCGCTTGACCAGGGCGCGGTGATGGTCGTTCAGGTACAGATCCATGGAAGGCTGTCTGGGGTTCGGTACGGACAGGAATCTCGTCAGATGTGAAAGTTACCCGGAATCGAGGAAGCGAAAAAGCCTCGACCATCCGGTGCACTCGTCGCACGCCGGGCATTCGCCGCCTCCATCGCCCTCGCCGAAGTGCTGTAGCAGGGAGGCCCTTCGGCAGCGTCCTCCCTTCGCGTACCGGGCCACCGCCGCGAGCTGACCGAGCCCCACCGCGCGGCGACGACGACGGCGGCGGAGGGGTTCCCGGCCCCGCACCCATCCCCACCATTCGGCCGGGCGGCGCAGGGGCGGGTGCGTGCCGTTCAGGAAGGCCTGGTGCACCCGCCGGTCGGACGGGGCCCGAAGCGCCAGGCAGAGCGCCGGATCGCCATCACGGCCCGCGCGCCCCGCCTCCTGGTAGTAGTCCTCGAGGGTGCCCGAGAGCTGGTCGTGCACCACCAGTCGGACGTCGGAGCGATCGATCCCCATCCCGAAGGCGTTGGTGGCGACCACAACGGGGGCGGGATCCGAGAGGAACCAGCGCTGCACCCGGTCCCGCTCGCGGTCGGGGAGGCCGGCGTGGTAGGCCTCGGCCGGGATCCCGGTGCCGGCCAGGTAGCGCCGGATGACCTCGACCCGACGCCGGGTGGCGGCGTAGACCATGCGGGCGCCCGGTCGACCCCGCACGAGTGCTCGATGCACGGGAAGCTTGTCGGCATCGTTTCGCACCGAGTGCACCCCCCACCCCAGGTTGGGCCGATCGAAGCTGAGGACCACCCGCTCGGGGTCGCGCAGCCGGAGCTGCTCCTCGATCTCGGCGCGCACCCTGGGGGTGGCGGTGGCGGTGAGCGCCAGAACCGGCACCTCGGGCAGCAGGTCGCGAAGTTCACCGAGCTTCCGGTACGAGGGTCGAAAGTCGTGCCCCCACAGCGAGATGCAGTGCGCCTCGTCGACAGTGAGCAGGCGCAGGGGAAGCTCCGCGAGCCGTCGTCGAAAGCGCCTGCCCTCGAGCCGTTCCGGAGCCACGAAGAGGAGGCGCAGCTCTCCCCCGGCCGCCGCCGACACGACCCGCGTCCTCTCGGCCGTGCTCATCCCCGAGTGCAGCGCACGGGCGGGGATCCCGGCCTCTTCGGCGCGCCGGACCTGGTCGGCCATCAGCGAGACGAGGGGGGTGATGACCAGGGTCAGTCCACCCAGCCCGACCGAGGGGACCTGGTAGCAGATACTCTTTCCGCCCCCGGTCGGAAGCACGCCCAGTGCATCGTGCCCGGCGAGCACGGCCTCCACGAGCTCTCCCTGCCCCGGGCGGAACCCGGGAAAGCCGAAGTGCGACTCGAGGATCTGGACGGGGGTGGGCTGCGGCATCCCCGATCATGCAGGGCGCGGGCGGGCGGTGAAATGGCGGGCGGGGACAGAAACGAGCGGGCCTCAGCGCCGGTGCGCCCCGTCGCCGTCGTCGACCTCCGAATCCTCGAAGGGCTCGGCGAACTCGACGTCCTCTTCGTCCTCGCCCTCGACCACGCCCTTGCCCCCCGGCAGGAACCGCAGCAGAAAGCCGATCAGGAGGAAGAAGGTCGCCGCGGCGATGATCCGGTTGTCGTCCTGCACCATCCCGAAGACCGCGAGCACCGCACCGACCGTGAAGAGACGCACCTTCCAGGCGAGGTAGGGATAGTCGTCGGCCTTGCGGCTGCGATCGGCGAAGAAGAGGGGACCCATGGGCGATCAGTCCTTCCGGGTGCGCTCGAGAAAGCCCCGAACGCCGTCGCGACAGGCGTCGGTGAGCCGGGCCAGGGTGTTCACCTCGGCACCCCGACGGATCCCCTCGTCGAAGCCGGTCCCGTCGAGCCCGTACAGGAGCCGCTTGGTGAGCTGGATCGCCGAGGGGGGGCGCGCGGCCAGATCGGCCGCGTAGCTTGCGACCTCGGACTCGAAGGCGGCCGGCACGACCACCCGGTTCACCAGCCCGATCCGGTGAGCCTCGGAGGCCGGGATCCGCTCCCCGCGGGCGACGAGCTCGAAGGCGCGGCCCTCGACCACCTTCCGGCGCAGCATGGTCATGACCATGGCCGGAACGAAGCCCAGATGCACCTCGGGGAAGCCGAATTCGGCCTCGGCCTCGGCCACGATCAGGTCGCAGGCGCTCGCGAGCCCGCAGCCCCCGGCCAGGGCGCGGCCCCGCACGGCGGCGATGATCGGCAGGGGATGATGGCGCATCGCCAGAAAGAGGTCTCCCATGCGACCGGCGTCCGCCAGCGAGGCCTCGGGCCCCATCTCGGCGATCGCCTCGAGCTCGGCCAGATCGGCCCCCGAACAGAAGTCCGAGCCCGCCCCCGTCAGGACGATCACCCGCGGGGCCCGGTCGGGAGCCTCGCGCACCCGCCGCGCACTCGCGTCCAGCGCCTCGCGGAGCGCCTCGATCAGCGCCCCGTTCAGCGCATTGCGCTTCTCGGGGCGATCGAGGGTGAGCCGGAGGATCCCCTCGTGCTCCTCGATCCGGAGACTCACGCCTCCCCCTCGAGGGGCACCGGCTCCCCCGGATCGAAGCCGGGGGGCACCCGGCCTCGACCCCGCACGCGCTCGGCCACCTCAGCCGGCACGGGGATCTCCATGCGGAGCATGGCGGTCGAGAACACCTTGCCCTGGGCGTCGGTCATGAGCGAGACGGTGCCCCCGCCCCCGAGCGCCCCGTGGAGCATGAAGTTCAGGGCCTGCAGGTTGGGGAGCTCGTAGCGCTCGACCTCGCCCTCGACCAGGTCGCCGAAGTGCTCCCTTACGCGCTCGACGGTGAGGGTGTCGCGCAGGAGCTCGTAGTCCTCGGCGTCGTAGGCGATCACCCCGACGTTCGCGGTGTCGCCCTTGTCGCCGGAGCGCGTGTGCGCGAGGTGCACGAGGGGGATCGTGGTCATGGTGGTCATCGGTCGAGCCTCCGGTTTCGAGTACGCATCTCAGACCTCCAGGATCCGCACGTTCAGGTGCGGCTGGACCGCCTCCTTGCGGATCAGCGCGGGCCAGTAGGCCATGATCTCCTGGACCCGGGGGCGTCCGCCCGCAAAGCCGGTCACCGAGGGCGGGCCGGTGAGCACCAGGGGAGCCAGCTCCCGGGTGAAGCGCTCCACGGCCGCCCGGTCCTGGCTGCGTACCGCCACCCGGAGCTCCACCTCGGGATGATCGGCCGGTGCCGGCCCGGCCAGGTGGCCGTGGGTGGCGTCCCAGCCGACCAGCTCGGTGCGGATCTCGTCGAACTCCAGCCCCAGCCGGTCGAGGCGGGCCCGCAGGATCCGGTCGGCGGCTAGCGCCTTGTCGGCGGCGTCGGGCCAGGCGTAGACGAGGGTGCCCACGGCCTTCCAGCCCCCGGAGTAGGCGATCGAGACCTTCAGGAAGTCGGTCTCCGGACGGCCTCTGACCCCGGTCACACGAACGCGGTCCGGGCCGACCTCCTCGAGACGAAGCTGGCTCAGATCGGCCACGACGTCGGGGGTGATGTAGTCCGACGGATCGCCCATCTCGTACAGGAGCTGCTCGGTCACCACGGCGCGGTTGATCCGCCCCCCGGTGCCCGGATGCTTGGTGACCACGAAGGACCCGTCGGCGCTGGCCTCGATCAGGGGAAACCCGACCGACTCCATGGCCGGGATCGTCCACCAGTCGACCATCGCGTTGCCGCCCGAAGCCTGCGCCCCGCACTCGTTGATGTGCCCCGCGACCACCCCGTGAGCCACCCGGTCGTGATCGGAGGGATCCCAGCCGAACTCGTGCATCATGGGCCCGTAGGTGAGCGCCGTGTCGGTCGAGCGCCCCGTGACGATCACGTCGGCGCCCCCTTCGAGCGCCCGCATGATCGGGCGCGCCCCGATGTAGGCATTGGCGCTCTGCACCTGGTCGAGGATCGGCTCGAGGGGCTCGCCCGTCTCCATGTTCAGGAGCTCGTGGCCCTCGGCGATCAGCTCGGGCAGTCGCTCGCGGAGGTCGTCACCGGTGACCACGCCGACCTTCGCCCGGCCTCCCACACCCGCCTTCCGGCCGGCTTCGAGGAGGGCCTGGCCGCACCCCTCGGGATTCACGCCCCCGGCATTCGTCACGATCCGCACACCCTTCTCGATGATCGCGGGGAAGATCCGCTCCATCAGAGGCACGAAGTCGCGCGCGTACCCGGCATCGGGATCGCGGCTGCGCTGCTTCTGCATGATGGACATGGTGACCTCGGCCAGGTAATCCATCATCAGGTAGTCGAGGGGACCGCCCTCGACCTGGCGCACGGGGGCCTCGAGGTCATCGCCCCAGAAGCCCTGGCCACTGCCGATCCGGATGATCCGGTCCTCTGCACTCATGATCGCCCTTTTCGCATGTCTGTCCTCGAATCTGATTCAGGGGTCGTAGTGTTCACCGCACACCCGCCGGCAGGGTGAAGGGCCCCAGGTGCGGCTCGGGATTCTGGTTGGCCGCCCGCAACAGGAGCGAGAGCGCGTCGCGCACCTCTTCGGGAAGGACCACCTCGTCGACGAATCCCCTCGCGGCCGCGAACCGGGCATCGAGCTGCGCCTCGTACTCGGCGCGCACCTCGTCCATCTTCGTGGTCAGATCCTCGTCGGGGACCTTCCCCTCGGCCTTGAGCCGGTCGATCTGCCCCGAAAAGAGCGCCATGACCGCCGACTCGCCCTCCATCACCCCCATCCGTCCGGTGGGCAGCGAGAGGATGAAGTCCGGATCGAAGCCCTGTCCGGCCATGGCGTAGTAACCGGCTCCCGAGGCATGGTTCAGGGTGAGCACCAGCTTCGGCACCGTCGCCGTCGCCATGGCCTCGACGAAGCGCGCCCCGGCCCGGATGATCCCCGAGTGCTCGGCCTCGGGCCCGACCATGAACCCGGATACATCCTGCACGAAGAGGAGGGGTCGCCGCTGCCGATTCATGGTCTCGATGAAGTACGCCACCTTCTCGGCGCTCGCCGTGTAGACGATCCCCCCGAAGGTGGGTCGCCCCCCCTGCGGATCCTGGATCAGCCCACGCGCGTTGGTGATGATCCCGACCGGCACGCCGTCGATGTGGCCGGTGCCGCAGATCATCTCGCGCGCCCGATCGGGCTGGAACTCGTCGAACTCGCCGTCATCGAGGAGGCACTCGAGCACCTTGTGCATCTCGTAGGGCTGGCGATGGTCGTGGGGGAGGAGGTCGTAGAGCTCCGCAGGATCCCGGGCGGGATCGGCCCCGGACTCCGGAAGCCCCAGCGCCCCGGCCTCGATGGGGAGCTCGGCGATCAGGGTGCGGAGCTTGGCGATGCAGGCCTCGTCGTCGGGCACCCGGTAGTGGGCGACCCCCGAGACCTCGGTGTGCACCTTCGCTCCGCCCAGCTCCTCGCTTTCGACGACCTGACCGGTGGCTCCCTTGACCAGGTTCGGGCCGCCCAGCCCCATGAAGCTGGTCCCCTCGACCATGATGATCGAGTCCGAGAGCGCCGGCAGGTAGGCTCCCCCGGCGATGCAGGGCCCCATCACGGCCGACAGCTGCGGCACCTTCAGGTAGCGCCGCATGATCGAGTTGTAGTAGAAGATCCGCGCCGCCCCGTACTGACCGGGAAACACCCCGCCCTGATAGGGGAGGTTCACCCCGGCCGAGTCGACCAGGTAGAGGATCGGGATCCGGCAGCGCATCGCGATCTCCTGCGCCCGCAGGATCTTGGTGATCGTCTCGGGCCACCACGAGCCCGCCTTGACGGTCGCATCGTTCGCAACCACCACGACTTCGCGGCCCTCGACCCGTCCCACCCCGGTCACGACCCCCGCCGAGGGGGCCTGCCCGTCGTAGCGGTCGTGCGCGACGAGAAGCCCGACCTCGACCCACGCACTGTCCGGATCCAGCAGCCGGGTCACCCGCTCCCGGGCCGTCAGCTTCCCCTGCTTGTGCTGCCGTTCGATGCGCCGGTCCCCCCCGCCCTTGCGGAGGGTCTCGCGGAGCTCCTGCAGCTCCGATGCGAGGGTCCGGAGTCGGCCCGATTCACTCACCGCGCCGCTCCCTCGCCCTGAGGCCCCTCACCCCGGGCATCGCCCACGGCCGCACTCTCTGCGCCCGAGGTGTCCCCGTGCCCCGCGGCGAACCACTCGCGTATGTAGGCGATCGCATCGCCGGTCGGGGTCCCCGGCCCGAACAGACGGCCGGTACCCTGCTCCTCGAGCGCCCGGACGTCTTCCTCGGGAATGATGCCCCCACCCGTCAGGAGAATGTCTTCGGCGCCCGCCTCGTCGAGCAGCGTCTTGACCCGCGGAAAGAGGGTCATGTGCGCGCCCGAGAGCACCGACATCGCAACCACGTCGACATCTTCCTGAACGGCCGCGGCGACGATCATCTCGGGGGTCTGATGGAGGCCGGTGTAGATGACCTCGAACCCCGCATCGCGAAAGCTGCTGGCGATCACTTTCGCGCCGCGATCGTGCCCATCCAGTCCGGGCTTCGCCACCAGGACGCGGATCTTGCGTTCCCCGTCGTTCATGTCCCTGCTCTCCAGTAGGAAAGGTGAGTTTCTGCCGGGTTGATGGTGTCGGCGAATCCGCCGGACCCCACAGCCTTGAAGGATACCAAGAAACCGGTTGTGCTGTACAGGTCTGCGGGTGCCGGCTCCGACAAGTGGCTCCTGCCGACCCAGGGAGCCGACTCCGGCAGCCGACTCCGGCAGCCGATTCCGGTAGCCGATTCCGGAAGCCGATTCCGGAAGCCGATTCCGGAAGCCGATTCCGGCCGACCCCGAGAGCCGACTCTGCCAACCGACTCTGCCAACCGACTTTGCCAGGGGAAGCCCTGCCTCGTTCATGCGAATTCATGATAACGCTCTCCGGCGCCCCCCGGCTTCATGCGAATTGATGATAGCTCTCCCGGTTATACTCCGTCTCCATGCGTATTCATGATAGGCCTTCGCTCCATCCCATCGTCTCTACCCAGCCAACCCACCGCGCTCAATCCATCGCTTCGAGCGCGGCGAGCAGCTTGGCCTTCGGGATGACGGACTCCCGCTCGTAGCGGGCCCCGGCCGTGCTCCAGTCCGGCACGATGCCGCGACGTCGCTGATCGAGGATGATCGTTGCTGCGCCATCGCCCGGCACGAGCCCGCCCCGGCTCGGGGGCACGCCGAGCGGGATGCCCTCGGGCGAGAAGAACTTGAAGCGGCCGTCGCGCAGCCGCCGGATGCGGAAGCCGTCGTGGTGCACGAGCCGGTGATGATGGCGGCAGAGCAGGACCAGGTTCTTGAGCTTCGTCTCGCCCCCGTCGACCCAGTGGCGGATGTGGTGCCCTTCGCAGAAGCGCAGCCCGCACCCCGGAAAGCGGCAGCCCCCGTCGCGCACATCGAGCGCGCGTCGGATTGCCGGCGGGATCGTGCGTCGCTTCCGGCCGACGTCGAGCAGCTCTCCCTCTTCGGCCCAGCGCACCGGAACCACGCTCGCGTCGCAGCTCAGCCGCCGAGACGTTTCCGCGGAAACGCGCGTCCCGTCCTCGAGGTTGGAGCGGATCCCGTGGTTGTGCAGGGGGGAGCCGATGCACTCCGCATCGGAGCCACTGGCACCGTTCGCGGCGGCGGGGGCGCCGGTGCCGCTCGCCCCGTTACCGATCGGGGCGCCTGCACCGTTCGGGAGGTCGCTCCGGGTGCCGACACCGTCCGGCTCGTCGGCACCGGCCCGCAACATGTCCAGGTCGACGTGCAGCATCACCTGGTACCGCTCCGCACGGGTCCCGCTGATTGGAGCCTCGCAGCCGCAACCGCAGTCCGGACCCCCGTCACCCCCCGCATCGCCCTCTTCGCCCAGGTCCCCCGCATCGCCCGCATCGCCCGCGTGGCCCGCGGGTTCAGCGATGAGGCCGGGCGTGCCCTCCGGCGTTTCCGCGGAAACGTCCGGGCGGCCGAATCCGACCGCCATCGCCCGCTCGGCCAGCAGCCCGATCGCGTCGGCTCGCCGCTGTTCGGGCGTCGTCTCCTCTTCGAGCGCTTCCCGGCGCTCGACCGCGTACAGCTCGTCGCTCCCCGCTTCGATCCCGCGCATCAACAGCGCCCCCACCTCGGCGGTCACGACCCCCTTCACCCGGTACATCCCGTTCGAGTCCGGGAACACCGACAGGCTCCGCGCCGCGTGGCGCCGACGCTCCAGATCCTCTTCGCTCTTCGTGTCCAGCAGCTTCCAGCCGCGCACCATCTGCTCGAGCTGCGCCGCCGTCGTGTCCTGCGCGA
>SLBA01000005.1 GCA_007126575.1 Gemmatimonadota bacterium
GATCCGCGGCGTCAGGGCACGGCCCCGGAAATCACGTAGTTCATCGGGTTCACGGCTCTTCCATTCACATGCACCTCGTAGTGCAGGTGGGGAGAGGTGGCGAGCCCGGTCGAGCCCACGCGGGCGATCAGGTCCCCTCGCTGGACTTCCTGGCCGACCCGAACGAGAAGCTCCGAAGCGTGCCCGTACAGGGTGCGGTATCCGTACCCATGGTCGATTTCGACCACGAGGCCATATCCCGCCCGGCGCCCGGAGTAGCTCACCCGGCCCTTCGCCGCCGCCATGATCGCCGTTCCCCTGGGCGCCGAGATGTCGATCCCCTCGTGGGGGAGCGACTGGTTGTGAATCGGGTGCAGCCGGGCGTTGCTGAAGCCCGACGTCAGCCGTCCCGAGGCCGGAAGAATCGACGGGGTCGACTCGAGGAGGTCGCGGTGTGCGATGAGTGAGTCGGAGGCTTCCTCGAGGCTCTCCCGGAGAAGCTGGGCTCGCCGCTCCAGAGCATGCAGATCGTAGGCCGCGGCGAACGCCTCGGCACCGGTTTCCGGATTCACCTCGTGGAGGGGCTGGCTTTCGAGCGAGGGGGACCCCGGGCCTCCGACACCGACCTGCAGGACCTCGGGGTCGATCACGTCGAGGCCCGCCAGGATCCGGAGTTCGGCGTCCTTCTCGGAGAGTTCGGAGAGGCCCTCTTCGAGACCGGCCACCTGGTCGCGCAGGGACCGCAGCTCCTCGAGCAGCAGGGTGTTCTCCTTCTGCAGCTGATGATTCTCGTACACGGGCGACGCCCGGACCATGAAGAGCGTGGTCAGGGCCAGCAGAGAGATCCCGAAGAAGCCGGCACTGCCCATGACCCTGCCCAGCCGACGCCCTTCGAGGGCGGATTGCCGAAAATCGTCCCACTTCTCGGAGATGCGTTTAACCGTCGATTTTTCGCCGAACATACACCTCGGTCCAGATCGAAATGAGCGGGGGGTCGCCCCCGTACATGGTTCTTGCGGCCGATTCGCCGAAAATCAGATGGCGAAAACTTCGAAAGCTACCGGAAGCGCGCCATCGAAGTCAACGATTCCATCGGATCCCATCTCCACAGCTCGTTCCGGGCTGGCCGCGCCTAGGCGTCCGGCTTCGGAAAGAGGGGAGCCATCTTGCGTACACGGCAGGTCGAGGGAGAGATCCCACGTGCCTCTTCCAGGGTGGGGACCCCGTCGAGCCCGAGCGCGGACGCGAGCGCGGCGGCCTTCTCGGGGATCGCCGGCTGAAAGAGCGCGGACAGAAGGGCGAGTGTGCGGAGCAACGTGCCCAGCGTGCGGTCCAGTTCGTCTCCGCCCTCGGGGTCCTTCGCCTGTGCCCAGGGCTCCCTCGACTCGACGAATCCGTTCGCCTCCCGAGCGAGGTCCATCGCCGACGAGAGAGCCTCGTGCACCTTCAGCTCCCGCATGGCCTTGTGGTAGCTGTCGAGCGTCCGGTCCAGGCTCTCGTCGAGTGCAGACGCATCCGCCGAATCGGGGAGAGTGCCATCGCGGTACCGTGCCACCATCGACGTCACCCGAGAGGCCAGGTTGCCCAGAATGTTTGCCAGCTCTTCGTAGCGGGTCATGAACCGTTCGGGGGTGTACGACGCGTCGCCCCCGGTGGGCATCTCGCGGAGCAGGTACCACCGGACGGCGTCGGTCCCGAAGGGCTCGCGCAGCTCCATGGGGTCGACCACGTTGCCCAGCGACTTCGACATCTTGGTGTCTCCAACGACCCACCAGCCGTGCGCCAGGATCCTCCGTGGGAGGGGCAGGCCGGCTCCCATCAGGAGGGTGGGCCAGTAGACCGCGTGCGTGGTGAGGATGTCCTTGCCGATGATGTGAAGGTCGGCGGGCCACCAGTGCGTGGATCCCTCCCGCGCGGCTCCCTCGGGGAAGTCGTCGTCGAAGCCGCGCTCCGCGGGGGGGCGGTCCGGGGCGATCGCCCCCGAGGCGGTCAGGTAGTTGGTGAGGGCGTCGACCCAGACGTAGGTGACGTGCTCCGGATCCCACGGGAGGGGGATGCCCCACTGGAGGCGGGATCGGGGCCTGGAAATCGAGAGGTCCCCGAGCGGCTGCCGGAGGAACCCGAGGACCTCGTTCCGCCGGTTCTCGGGGAAGATCCACCCCGGGTTCGCCTCGATGTGCCGGATCAGTTCCTCTCGGAACCGGCTCATGCGGAAGAAGTAGTTCTTCTCCTCGATCTCCTGGACCGGCCGCTTGCAGTCGGGGCAGTGGCCCTCCGGCGTCAGGTCCTTCTCGGTCCAGTATCGCTCCTCGTGCACGCAGTACCACCCACGATACATGTCCTCGTAGATGAGGCCCCTTGCGTGGAGGCGGTCCAGAAGCGCGCAGACGACCGCCTTGTGCTCGTCCTCGGTCGTCCGGATGAACCGGTCGTACCGGATCCCAAGCTCCGACCACGCTTCGCGGAACCGGGCGGCCATCTCGTCGCACAGTTCGATCGGTTCCATCCCGCGCTTCTCGGCCGCCTCCTGGATCTTCTGGCCGTGCTCGTCGGTGCCGGTCAGGAAGTGGACCTCGGCCCCGGACTGCCGGTGGTAACGCGCGAGGGTGTCCGCCAGAAAGGTGGTGTAGGCGTGCCCGATGTGCGGTTCCCCGGTCGCGTAGTAGATCGGCGTGGTGAGATAGACCCTGGCCTTCGAACTCACGAACGGGTCTCCGGGTCTCGATCCGGACGTCTTCCCACCGAACGGACCTCCTCCTTCAGGGTTTCCAGCTCCACCGTTCTGCGCTCCCCTTCCGAATCCCTCAGTGTGACTCGCTCACCGAAGATGTCCACCGAAATCACCTGCTCGTCGCCGCGTGCGGTGTGCAGTCGCTTGCCCTCCCGCGGAAAGCGCCGCCGGGCCTGGACATAGGTGTCGTGCTCATACATCAGGCAGCACATGAGTCGCCCGCAGCAGCCGGAGATCTGCGCAGGGTTGAGCGAGAGCTTCTGGTCCTTGGCCAGCTGGAGGGAGACCGGCTTGAGCTCGGGGAGCCAGCTCGAGCAGCAGAGCTCGCGTCCGCATCGTCCGACGCCTCCGAGGAGGGCGGATTCGTCGCGAACCCCGATCTGCCGGAGCTCGATCCGGGTGCGGAAGGTCCGAGCGAGGTCGCGCACCAGAGCTCGAAAATCGACGCGGCGCTCGGCGGTGAAGAAGATGGTGAGCTTGCGCCGGTCGAACTGCCACTCGGCCTCGGTCACCTTCATGCGGAGCCCGTGAGACTCCACCTTCTTTCGGGTTTCGACCCGCACCCGCTCCTCGTCACGCCGGAGATCCGACAGGACCGCCAGCTCCTCGTCTCTCGCGGCTCGAAGCACCTTTCGTTCGGGCATGGGCGTCGCACATCCACCACCGGAAGCGGAGCACTTTCGCTCGGCGACCGCTCCCAGCGCCAGCAGTTCGCCGAGGTCCTCGCCCCGGTCGGCTTCGACGAGCACATGATGACCCGGGCGAAGGTTCGTCGACGAAACGGTAAAGTATTCCCGGCGGTTTCCCTTGAATCCCACTTCAGCGAAGGTCGCCATCGGACTCCCTCCTCATCGATCCCGCCAGGCGCCCATCGCTTCGTACTTGGCCCAGCGGAGCTTGCGTCGCTCGTCGTCGGACATCGCCACCAGCTCCTGCAGGTGGCGCCCCAGCGTGGTGCGAAGCCGGGCGCTGGTGCCGTCCCAGTCGGTGTGCGCGCCCCCGACGGGCTCGTCGATGACCTCGTCACAGATCCCGAGGCGATGCAGGTCCGACGAGGTCAGCTTGAGCGCCTCGGCGGCCTTGTCACGATGGTCGGCGGAGCGCCAGAGGATCGCCGCACATCCCTCGGGAGAGATGACCGAGTAGATCGAGTGCTCGAGCATCAGGATCCGGTCGGTCACCCCGAGAGCGAGGGCTCCACCGGACCCGCCCTCTCCGATCACGACCGACACCAGGGGGGTCCTGAGGCGGGCCATTTCGCGCAGGTTCATCGCGATCGCCTCGGCCTGCCCCCGCTTCTCGGCACCGATCCCCGGGTACGCCCCCGGCGTGTCGATGAAGGTCACGACCGGCCGCCGGAACTTCTCGGCCAGGCGCATCAGGCGGAGCGCCTTGCGATAGCCCTCGGGGTGGGGCATCCCGAAGTTTCGGTGCAGGTTCGCCTTCATGTCTCGGCCCTTCTGGTGGCCGATGAGCATGAGGGGTTCCCCGTCCAGCCGTGCCCACCCCCCGACGATCGCCGCGTCATCGCGGTACGACCGGTCTCCGTGCAGCTCGATGAAGTCGGTGAATACCCGCTCGATGTAATCCTTGGTGTAGGGGCGTCGCGGGTGACGGGCCACCTGGACCTGGTCGATGGGCGAGAGGTTCCGATAGGTCTCGTCCCGGAGGGTCTGGAGCTTTTCGCGCATCTCCGTCAACTCGCGAGACACGTCGATTCCCTTTTTCTCGGCGAGTTCGAGGAGCTGGTCGATCTGCTCCTGAACTTCCACCATGTCCCGCTCGAACTCGAGATGAGGTGTGGCGGCCAAGAGGGTCTCCGGGTCGAAAGGAATGAGGATGTGGGTTCGGGCCGGATGGTGCCGGAGGAGGTCCGTACTCCCCTCGATCCTCTCCAGAACCCGATGAACCGACGGACCCCTATACTAATGGGTCCCGTGGGGCGCTGAGAAGGGACCGGTGGATCAGGTCTCTCCGACCTCGATCCAGCGGGGAACCTTCGGGGGCTGATAGGCACGCATGCGATCGAGGAGTCGATCGGGCTCGGCCTCGACAAGGATCATTTTGCGGTGGACGTTCTGTATGAAGCCTTCGCGCACGCCGTGATCGAAGACTGCGCTCAGTGGATCGTAGAAGCGGTTGATGTTGAGAATACCGCAGGGTTTGCGATGCATGCCGAGCTGGGCCCAGGTGAGGACCTCGAGGAATTCCTCGATCGTCCCGAGGCCACCGGGGGCGGCGATGAATCCGTCGGCCCGGCGAGCCATTTCGGCCTTTCGCTCGTGCATCGAATCGGTTATCACGAGCTGGGTCAGGCCCCGATGTGCCACCTCTCGTGGCAGGAGGGGTTCGGGGAGGACACCGACCACTTCCCCCCCGGCATCGAGGACGCTGTCCGCGAGGCGCCCCATGAGCCCCATCTGCGAGCCTCCGTATATGAGGCCGATCCGCCTCTTCGCGAGGCTTCTTCCGAGCTTCGTCGCGGCGTCGAGATACCGGGGGTCTTCACCGGCGCTGGAGCCGCAGAAGACGCAGATCCACTGCAGTTCGGGGTCGGAGTCGGGGGTGAGATCAGGGCTGTGGTCGGGGCGATCGGGGGTCATCGGGACTCCAGTTCGCGGGTCGGGGAAGTCGGGTTTCCGGCAGGGGCTGGCGCCGGCTCGGCGCTGTCGGCGATCACCACGTCGGCGAAGGGCAGGGTGCCCTTGAGGAGTTCGAAACCCTCGGTCGCGGGCGTGTTCGAGAAGCGTCCCCAGAACCGGGCGGAGGCCCGAACGAAGTCCGCCGCCAGGTGGCTTCGGGAATGAGCCTGGTACGGGGCGAGCGCACCCACCTTCTGGTCGAGATCGGCATCGGAGAGAGGCAGAAACGCGCGGGGAGCGAAGCCCGGTGCAACCGTGCCGGAGTCGTAGCCCACCTGGTTGGGGACGCTCGAAGCCGCGCGGGTCGCCGCCTCGAGAGCGGCGCGGTGAGTCGCGCTCTGCTCCCAGGACGAGGGGACGTACAGCACATCGGGACCGATCTCGCGCACCGCGCCGCCGGCGAGGCGCTCCAGTTCGGCCAGGTCGGCTTCGGGCTCCGTGCGGACATTGCCCACGAAGATCCGCACACCCAGGAGCCGTCCGGCCTCGCGCGCGATCTCGCGTCCCCCCGCCGCGCTCGGGTCGCTCTCGAAATCGTTAGGCTCGTTCGTGAGGTGGAGAACCACGACACCGTCGCCTCGCGCCCGGTGACGGAGGAGGGCACCTCCGCACCCGGCCTCAACGTCGCCGGGCCGGATTCCGATCGCGAGGACCTGAAGGGGGGCGGGTCCCGTCGCGGGGTCCGTCGGGGCGGTGTCGGCAGACCTCGGGGCGGGCTCCGGGGGTCGGTCGGGGGGCGGCTCCACCGGGACGTCACCGAGCTCCAGCGGGACCGATGGGCGCCGTGCGGGGCGACCGCTCTGCAGGAGCGTCCGCACGCGCTCGATCAGTTCGTCCCGATCGAGGGGTTTCACGAGGACGTCGTCGGCCCCCATTTCGATCGCCCGCTGGGCATATTCCGGGCCCGTGTATCCCGTGGTTGCGAGGATTGGCAGCTGGTCCTGTCGGGTCCGGGCGAAGTCGACGACCGCCGTGCCGTCGACGCCCGGAAGGTTCAGGTCGGTGATCAGGAGTTCCCATTCCCGATCCCGGAGAAGGCCGATCGCCCGGTCCCCGTCCTGCACGAGGGTGACCGAGTAGTCTCCACCGGCCTCGAGCAGGAACTTCACGAGGTGGGCCTGGTCAAGGTCGTCCTCGACCAGGAGGATCCGGACGGGGTTACGGGGCGTCGGGTGGGACCGTGATGTGGCTGAACTCATCGGGTGAGGGGTCCATCTGGGTTGGGGGCGAAGGAAAGGGGCCGGAGCCGGAATCTGTGAGTCTGCCCTGACAATGTATGGGTCCGGGTCCCCCTGATCATTCCGGGGCTCCCGGACCGCCGAGGGCCCCCGCGCCCCCCGTCGCCGGGAGGTCGGGAGCCTCCGGAGTCGCCGCTTCGGCCGCGTCGCGCGGGATGCCGTCGACCGCGACGTCGGCGCCCGGCTCCGGGATGAGGAACCACACCATCAGACCCATGCCCAGAACCGAAAGGCCCGCGATCGTGCTCGTCGGGGCATACCCGTGCGAGGCGTAGAGGATTCCCGAGAGGGTCGCACCGACGGCGAACCCGACCTGGCCGACCGCCACCGCCAGGCTCAGGAGGGACCCGCGACGGTCGCTCGTGACCAGGGCGGTCAGGAGGGCCGAGAAGGGACCGATCCGCATGGCGACGAGCGCCATGACGACGAAGAAGTATGGGTAGGCCATCCAGACCTCCCCGATCACCACGGTGGTCAGCGCCATGACGATGGCGAGCCCCACGCAGGAGACCAGGATGATCCCCTTTCTCCCGACCCGGTCGGAAATCCGACCGGCTTGCGGACCCACGATGACGTTCGCCACCCCCCCGACGAGAAAGAGGATCGCGATCTCGTTCGGGGTGGCGCCGATTCCCCGCTCGAGCCAGGTGGGCAGATAAACCACGTAAAACGAGATCCCCAGGAACATCAGGAGGAAGGCCGAGCAGGCCGCCGCGATCTCGGGGCGCCGGATCAGCCCCATGTATCCCGCGATCGCCCTGCGCAGGGTCACGGGATCCGGGCTGCGGCGAACCTCGGGTTGGGGGAGTGTGAAGAAGACCAGGATGAAGGTGGCCGCCATCGACACGCCGAAGAGGAGGAAGGGGATCCGGAATCCGAACCAGCCGGCCAGCACGACCCCCATCGGAATCCCGAGGATCTGGCCGGCGGCCGTCCCGCTCATGATCCAGCCGGTGGCCCAGCCCCGTCGTTCGTAGGCGAAATAGTCACCCACGTACGACACGGCCGACCCCGACAGCACGCCTCCAGCGAGCCCGGCGAGGACCCGGACGAGGATGAAGCTCCAGTACCCGGCGACCCAGAAGTGGGCGCCGAGCGCGAGCGTCATGATTCCCGTCCCCACCAGGAGGATCCGGCGTCGGCCGACCCGGTCCGAGAAGGGCCCGGAGATGATCGCGAAGAGCCCGACCATCAGCGAGTATGCAGAGACCAGCGTTCCGAGCAGCGCCTCTTCGATCCCGAGGTCGTCGCCCACCATGGGAAGGAGTGGGGCGATGATCATGATCTGGCTGCTGGCCGAGAAGACCAGGAGCCACAAAGTGAGAACGACGAGCCAGGGGGGAGGGTGGCCCGGCTCGGGAAGGCGGATCACCGGCGTGTCGTCGGTCCCCCGCCCGGCGAGGTCATTCGGAGTCGCCCCGGTGGAGGATGTAGGGATTCCTCTGGTCGGTCGGGTAGACGACCGTGCGATGGATGTTCACATGCTCCGGAGCGTTCGCGACATGGTGGACGACATCGGCCACGTCCTCGGCGCGTAGGGGGGTGTACCCCTCGTAGACGGTCTGGGCCCGTTCCCGGTCTCCGCGGAAGCGAACCTCCGAGAACTCGGTCTCGACCAGCCCGGGATCGACCGATGAGACCCGCACCCGGGTCCCGACGAGGTCCACGTTCATCCCCTCGTTCAGGGCCCGTACCGCGAACTTCGTGGCGTTGTAGACGTTTCCCGCCGGATAGACCGTATCGCCCGCGACGCTTCCGATATGGATGACATGCCCCTGATCGCGTGCGACCATGTGGGGAATGATCGCCCGGGACATGTAAAGCAGCCCCTTCACGTTGGTGTCGATCATCTCCTCCCAGCCCTCGACCTTCCCCTCGTGAAAGGGGAGCAGGTCGCGTGAGAGCCCGGCGTTGTTCACCAGGATGTCGGGAAGCCGGTTCTCGACCACCAGCTTCGCCACGTACGTCTCGACGCCCGCGCGATCCCGCACGTCGAGCCGCTCGATCGCGACATCGACCCCGTGTTCGAGGGTGAGCTCCCGGCGAAGGGACTCGAGGTTGGGGAAGCGTCGTGCCGAGAGGAGGAGGTCGGCTCCCGAGGCGGCGAATGCCCGTGCGCAGGCCCGACCGATGCCTGCCGAGGCCCCGGTGATCAGCACACGCTTTCCTCGAAGTCGATTCATGGTTCTCCCACCGCGGCGGTCTACAGGCGACGAACATGCTCGAACCCGAGGGGGCCGCGTCAGGTTCCGGTTTCGATGCGTGGTTTCGGTTTCCGGGGAGCTCCTCGCGGTGTTGTCCGGCGCCGGATTTTACTTGCGTGAGGGGCTGCCGCGGGGCACGTTGACCGATGGAGCTTGCCACCGTTGGATTCTGGAACCCCGAAGTGGAGTGGACTCATGAAACCCCTGATCTCCCGACTGTTCTTCCTGGCCGCGGCCGCGGCCCTTCTGTCCCCCGGAGGGTTGATCGAGGCCCAGACGGTCGACCGTCTGGTCGCGACCCCCGAGCGGATCGACCTCGAGCAGGGCGAATCCGCAAGCTTCCAGCTCCGTGCCCTCGATGCGCAGGGAAACGAGGTTGATGTCGACCTGCGGATCGTGCGAAGCAGCGCGGCGATCGAAGTCGATGCCGACGAGCGGGTCGTGAGGGGGCTCCAGGGCGGCAGCGAGGCCCAGATCTTCGTGACCGAGATCCTTCCCGCCGATGCCGATCGCGAACCGGTCATGGTGGGAATTCCGGTCCGGGTGAGCTTCCCGGCCGTGACCCGGGTCGAGCTGAGTCACTCGCCCGAGCGACTCTACGCGGGAACCACCATCGAGCTCTCGGCGTCGGCGTACCACGCCGACGGGTCCGAGCGCCCCGACCCGCGCCCGCGATTCACGAGTTCCGACGACGATGTAGCGACGGTGGATCGATTCGGAGCCGTGAGTGCTCACAGCGCCGGCTCGGTCACGATCACCGCCGAGGTCGAGGGCGCATCCGAGGCATGGAGCGCCGAGGTCCAGGCCTTCCCGGCCGTCCGGATGGAGCTCACGGGAGGCCTGGACGAGGCCCGCACCGGCGATGTCCTCGAGTTCTCTCCGCGATTCTACGCCGAAGATGGCTCGGTCGTCGAGGACGTGCCGGTCCAGTGGGGATACTCCTTTCGGTCCGAGGATGGGGTCCAGGTCCCCGGCGCGGTCGCGGTGGTCGACTCCGGACGTTTCCTGGCCGAGGAGCCCGGCCAGTACGCGGTCATGGCGAGTGCCGGACCGCTTTCGGCCCGGCGCGCGGTCGAAGTCCAGCCCCGACAGGTCGTGCAGCGGATCGAATTTCAGGGCCAGGGACGAGTGGACAACGTCCACACCTCGGACTTCTGGGTCTTCGAAGGCAACGACGGCCGGGACTACGCGATCTCGGGTACCTGGGGGGCCGACGGGTGGGCCTACATGTGGGATGTGACGGACCCGACGAATCTCGTGAAGACCGATTCGGTGCAGGTCGACGCCCGCACGGTCAACGATGTGAAGGTTTCTCCGGACGCACGCTACGCCACGATGACCCGCGAGGGGGCGTCGGATCGCGTGAACGGACTGATCATCCTCGATCTGGCCGACCCGGCGCATCCGCGCATCGCGGCGAACGTCACCGAGGGTCTCACCGGGGGGGTGCATAACGCCTTCCCGATGGAGGACTACGTGTACGCCCTCTCCGGCGGACAGAAGTACGTGATCATCGATATCGAGGATCTCGAAAATCCCCGGACGGTGGGTGAGGTGCAGCATGAGGATTGCCGGATCCACGATGTGTGGGTGCTCGACGGACTCGGGTATTCCGCCCAGTGGGGATGCGGGATCCTGGTCTACGATGTCGGTAACGGGGCCTGGGGGGGCACCCCCGAAAACCCCGTGTTCGTGAGCCAGCTCACGACGCCCGGGGGTCGCACCCACGCGGTCTATCCGTATTACCAGGAGTCGACCGGGCGGCTCCTGGTCTTCGCCGGTGACGAGATCATGAGTCGTCGGGGGATGGCGCTGGAGGGAGGCCTGTCTACGCAGCCCTACGATCCCGAGACGGGTCAGGGCGGTACCCCGTCGAACACGGCCGGCTATACGCACATCCTCGACTTCACCGATATGGAGAATCCCAGGAAGATTGCCCGGTACAAGGTGCCGGAGTATGGCACGCACAACATCTGGGTCGAAGATGACGTCCTCTACCAGGCCTATTACGAGGGGGGGATCCGCGTCGTGGACGTGTCGGGCGACCTGATGGGGAATCTGCACACCCAGGGCCGGGAGATCGCGGTGTACAAGCCGGCGGACCCGGTCGGCTACATCTCGAACGCCCCCATGGTCTGGAGCGGAATGCCCTTCAAGGGTCGTCTCTTCCTTTCGGACTGGAACAGCGGGATGTGGGCGCTCGAGATCGAGCCACGCCAGCCCGTGGCCCTCGAAGAGAACGACCAGGACAACTGACCACCTGCTGGACGCCACCCCGCAGGGGCAGACGGCGCCGCCGGATCCGATCC
>SLBA01000052.1 GCA_007126575.1 Gemmatimonadota bacterium
AAAGATCCGCAGAGCCTGCTACCATGCTCACCGATTGACGCTACCCGGGAACCGCGAAGAAGGGAGAGGAGCGCATGCAGGAGGGAGTGGCGGTCGCGATCGAGGTCGACGGCTGGGCGGTCGTGGCCTTCGTCGGCTACCTGGTGGTGCTGATCGGGATCGGCGCCTGGTCGGCCCGGTTCTCGTCGCAGGGGATCGGCAACTTCTTCGTGGGTGGCCGGGTCATGAACCGGTGGGTGGTGGCGCTCTCTGCGGTGGTGTCGGGGCGCAGCGCCTGGCTCCTGCTGGGTGTGACCGGGATGGCCTGGAGCATGGGGGCGTCGGCGCTCTGGGCGGTGGTCGGGTACACGGCGGTGGAGTTCGTCCTCTTCCTGACGCTGGCCCGCCGCCTGAGACGCTTCGCCGGGGCCCGCGACTGCGTCACCCTGACCGATATCTTCGCCGAGCGCCTCTCCGATCACGACGGGCGTCTTCGGGCCGTGCTCTCGGTCGTGATTCTATGCTTCATGGCGGCCTACGTCTCGTCGCAGTTCGTGGGCGGGGGCAAGGCGATCGGCGCGAGCTTCGGGCTCCAGCCGACCACGGGGATCCTCCTGACCGCGGCGATCGTGCTCCTCTACACGACGGTAGGCGGGTTCCTGGCGGTCTCGCTCACCGACACGCTGCAGGCCTTCTTCATGCTCTTCGCGCTCCTGGCGATCCCCCTGCTGGCGGTCGGGCCGGTGGGCGGGTGGGGCGTGGTGTCGGGGGAGCTGGCCGCGTGGGACCCGAGCTTCCTGGATCCGCTGGCGCTCGGGGGCGGGGCGCTCCTTGGGCTCGTGGGGATCGGGCTGGGCTCACCGGGCAATCCCCACATCCTGGTGCGCTACATGTCGATCGACGACGAGCGGCAGCTCCGCTTCGCGGCGGTGACCGGCACGCTGGCGAACGTCCTGATGGGGATGGGGGCGATCTTCATCGGGCTGGTGGGGCGCGCCTACTTCCCCGAGATCGGGCTCCTGCCGGCCCAGGACACCGAGAACCTCTACCCGCTCCTGGCGCGCGAGACCCTGCACCCGGCGGTCTTCGGGATGGTGGTCGCCTCGATCTTCGCCGCGATCATGTCGACGGCCGACTCCCAGCTGCTCGTGGGGGCCTCGGCGGTCGTGCGCGACCTGTACGAGAAGGGGGTCCGCAAGGGCGAAGAGGTGCCGCAGCGCCATCTGGTGATCCTCTCGCGTGCGGTCGTGGTGGGGCTCGTGATCGCGGCGGTGATCCTGGGGTGGGCCGCCGAGGAGCTCGTCTTCTGGCTGGTGCTCTTCGCCTGGGCGGGGCTCGGTGCCGCCTTCGGGCCCCCCCTGATCCTGGCGCTCTACTGGCGGGGCACGACGCGGGCGGGTGTGCTCTGGGGGGTGCTCACCGGGGCGACAGTCACCATCATCTGGTACCTGACCCCGGCGCTCAAGGACCGGATGTACGAGCTGATCCCTGCCTTCTTCCTGGCGGGGCTCGTCACCGTGGTGGTCAGCCGCTTCACCCGGCCTCCCGATGATGTGGACGAGGTCTTCGAGATCCTCAGGGGAGCTGATCGCCCACCGCAACCACCGCGTGCTCCGGAACCAGGTGGAGATCATCTTCGATGAGGTGCGCCGCTTCGGAGAGGACGATCACGATGGTCCCCCCGTTCAGGTGGTCCCCGCCGCCGGGGACCGGGTACTCGTCGAGCGGAGAGTGCGCCACGACCTGACCCCTTCGCAGGGAGGGATCGGCGCAGGTCCCCACCAGCCGGACCGTCATCCAGCCGGGTCGCGGAGTCCAGGTCATGTTCTTCGAGGTCCGTACGCGAGTCTCACTCACGGGGGCCATCCTGAGGCGCGGGGGAAGCAGGCTCGTAAAAAGAAGCGGGCTCGAGACGAGTGGCAGGCTCGAATCACAGTCTTACGCCGATTCCGGCAGGCGGGTCCGTCCCCTGACCAGAAGGTCGAGGGTCGCCGCCTGGGCCGGCGTGGGATCGGCCGGGATCCCGACGGGGATCGCCCGGGTCTTCACGTCGTCGGGGAGGTGCAGGAGGAGCTGACGGTGGTCGGGAGGCGGAGCGAAGGGGGTCGCCCGCCCGTCCTCTCCGATCACGACGGTCCGGCCAGGGTGCAGACGCCCGGCGACGCGGGCCCCGAAGGCGAGCCAGAGGACCAGGGGGTCCCCCTCGCCCTCCTCGATGGGTGTGACGACGTCGGTGCGGTAGCGCGCCACCATCTCCTCGTAGCCCTCGAGGTCGGCCTCCTTCAGCTCGCGCAGGAGGCCCCGGTAGAACTCGCGCGGGTCCCGGGCCCCGGTCTCCTCGAGCCGCCGGGCGAAGCGGGATTCCGCCGGACTCGTTTCGGTTTCGCTCATCCTCTCTGCCCTTTCGGCGTACGATCCTGATCTCCGGGCCTCGACCCGGCCAATGGTCTCCCGGTCCCAAAGGTCCTAGCTTTCGGGTCCGGTGCACAACCTATCACCCCGGTACCCCCGGAGCCCAGCATGCCCTCCGAGTTCGACGCCTTCAAGCCGCCGATGGATCCCAGCATTCAGCCGGGGGAGTATCTCGAAGTCTCGTGGGAGATGTTCGGCGAGCTCTGCCGGGCCCTGGCCATGCGGGTCTCCCGCGAGTACGAGCCCGAGATGGTGGTGGGCATCGCGCGGGCCGGAGTGATTCCGGGAGCCATCATCGCCTCGCTCCTGAACGTGGACTTCTACTCGATGAAGATCTCGCGCCGCGAGGGCGGGGCGCTCGTTCGCGACCGTCCCACGGTGCTCTCGGCGGCTCCCCTGCAGGCGCGGGGTCGACGGGTCGTGCTCGTCGACGAAGTCACCACCTCGGGCGACACCTTCCGGCTGGCGGTCGCCGCCCTGCGCGACGTGGGCGCCGCCGAGATCCGCACCGCCGCGACCTTCTCGCGACCCCAGGGCTATCAGCCCGACGTGACCGCGCTCGAGACCGGGGCCACCGTGGTCTTTCCCTGGGACCGCAAGGTCTTCGACGGCGAGGGGTGGGTGATCAACCCACGCTACGAAGGGGTTCTCGACGACGAGTAGGGTTCGGCGGTCGGAGGGGGGCGGGACCAGAGCGGGCGCACGGCGGGGTCGAACCGGGGCTTCGGCGGTCGAGCGGCGTCGAAGCGTCAGCTCCCCTGCATCGAGTCCATGAACTCGACGTTGGTCTTCGTCCGTTTCATCCGCTCCATCAGGAACTCGATCGCCTCGGCCGAGGGCATGTCCGAAAGGAACTTGCGCAGCAGGTAGACCCGGTTCAGCTCGATCTCGGAGAGGAGCAGCTCCTCCTTCCGGGTGCCGGAGCGATTCAGGTCGATCGCCGGGAAGATGCGCTTGTCGGCGATGTGTCGGTCGAGGATGAGCTCCATGTTTCCGGTCCCCTTGAACTCCTCGAAGATCACCTCGTCCATCCGGCTTCCGGTCTCGACCAGCGCGGTGGCGATGATCGTCAGGGAGCCGCCCTCGTCGATGTTGCGCGCCGCCCCGAAAAAGCGCTTCGGCTTGTGCAGGGCGTTGGCGTCGACTCCTCCGGAGAGGATCTTGCCCGAGTGGGGAATGGTCACGTTGTAGGCACGGGCCAGCCGGGTGATCGAGTCGAGCAGGATCACCACATCCTTTTCCTGCTCGACCAGCCGCTTGGCCTTGTCGAGGACCATTTCGGCGACCTGCGTGTGGCGCTCGGCCGGCTCGTCGAAGGTCGAGGCGATCACCTCGGCATCGACGTGCTCCTGCATGTCGGTCACCTCTTCGGGGCGCTCGTCGATCAGCAGCACGATCAGGTAGATCTCGGGATGGTTCTCGCGGATCGCGTTCGCCACCTTCTGGAGCAGCATCGTCTTACCGGCCTTCGGTGGAGAGACGATCAGGCCGCGCTGTCCCATCCCGATCGGGGCGATCAGGTCCATGATCCGCATCGAGATGTCGCCCTCCTCGTTCTCGAGCTGGATTCGCTTCTCGGGATAGCGGGGCCGCAGGTTGTCGAAGGCGACCCGGAGCTTCGACTTTTCCGGGTCGTCGAGGTTGACCTTTTCGACCTTCAGGAGGGCCAGGTACCGCTCGCCGTCCTTCGGAGGCCTCACCTGGCCCAGGATCGTGTCGCCGGTCCGCAGGTCGAACCGCTTGATCTGCGAGGGCGAGACATAGATGTCGTCGGGGCCGTAGAGGTAGTTCCAGTCGGGCGACCGCATGAACCCGTATCCCTCGGGGAGGATCTCGAGCACCCCTTCGCCCCGCAACACCACATCGGTGTCGAGGAGATTCTGCTCGATCCTGAAGATGAGATCCTGCTTTCGCATGCCGGAGTAGTTCTGGATCTTCAGATCCTCGGCGAGCGAATGCAGCTCGGGAACGCTCTTCTTCTTGAGTTCGGCGATGTCCACAGGGGATCTCCGGAGGGAGGGGGTTCCGACGGGTTCGATGACGGGGTGTGGGAGTGCCCGGGGGGCAGCGGGTTCCGGGATACGCGAGTCCGGGGACCCGATGCGACGGAGGGAACGGAACCGCCCGAAAGAGCGGAAACGACCGGTTGCGGCCTTCAAAGCTGAAGAGTTTCCGCCAGAATAACCTCCGTACCTTCCGGGGTCAAGCTGGCGGAATGCGCATGGTGGTGGGGTTGAGAAGGCCGGGGGCGGAGGACCTCGCTTGACACACGCTCCCCGGATCCGGACATTCGCCACAGGTTCCCACCCCGTTCCGCATGCGACTCCCCCTCAGAGGATGGTTTCCGGCCGTGGCACGACATAACCGAGAAGGAGAGGGAGAAGACCAGCGAGGCTTCTGTTATCGGGTGAGCTACCAGCCCGACTGGCTCCGGTACGTGAAGATCTCGCGAGAGCTTCCCACCGGGCGGCAGTCGACCATGACCCTCTTCCGCAACCCACGGGAAACGCGGGCCCGGGGCCCCGGGTCGCGGGTGCGGACCCGGATCACCTGCCCCGAGCAGGGGGTCGACGTCGAGGTGGTCGTGCGCTGCTCCGGGCGGACGGTTCAGCGGGTGACCGTGACCTGCGAAGTGCCCTCTCCCGAGGAGACACCCGCAACGGCCCGCGAGGCGAAGCAGACCGAGGAGATCTCCTTCATTCTCGAGAACGGCCTTCCCCCGGGGCGGTGACGACTCCAGTTTTCGTGGTGGCGACCCGCGACCCACGACGAACTCGTCTGCCCTCTTGCGCCCGGTTCACATGACCTCACTTCTGCGTGCCCCCTTCGCGGCCATCGGCCGTGGTGGCCGAACCCTCATGGTGGGGCTCGGGCAATGGGGGCGGATGGTGTGGGAGGCCATCGTATCGCTGCGGGACGTCGACGTGTGGCTGGGGTTGACCCTGCGACAGATGACCCGCGTGGGGGTCGACTCGGTGCCCATCGCCCTGTTCATCGCGATGTTCACCGGAATCGTCCTGGCGCTGCAGGCGTCGTACACCTTCACGGGGGCGATCCCCCTGTACTTCGTGGGTGTCCTGGTCGGCAAGACGATGATGCTGGAGCTGGGGCCCGTGCTCACAGGGCTCGCGCTTTCGGGCCGGGTGGGGGCGAACATCTCGGCCGAACTGGGCACGATGCGGGTGACCGAGCAGATCGACGCGCTCGAGACGATGGCCTACCCCCCGGTCGCGTACCTGGTGGTGCCGAGGGTGCTCGCGGGGATCATCATGTTTCCGCTCGTGACGGCGCTGGCGATCGGGGTGGGAATCGCGGCCGGCTGGCTCACCTCGCTCCAGCTCCTCGACATGAGCACCTACGAGTTCGTGTACGGACTGACCCTCTTCTTCCAGCCCTTCGATGTCACCTTCGCCATGGTCAAGACCATCAGCTTCGGCTTCGTTGTCACCTCGATCGGGTGCTTCTACGGCTTCCGGACGAGGGGGGGCGCCGAGGGGGTGGGCCGGTCCACCACCCAGGCCGTGGTGGTCAGCTCGATGGTGATCCTGGTGCTCGACGCCTTCTGGGCCATCACACTCCTGTGAACCGATCGGCGGGGGGGAGCTGAATCGCATGGCCATTGAACTCAGAGACGTCTACAAGGCCTTCGGATCCAAGGAGGTCCTCCGTGGGTTCTCGGCCGAGGCGCGCGACGGAGAGACGCTCGTGATCCTTGGGGGCTCGGGGTCGGGCAAGTCGGTGACCCTGAAGCACATCGTGGGGCTGCTGGAGCCGGATCGGGGCGAGGTGTGGGTGGATGGACTCCGGGTCGATGAACTGGACCGGGAAGGCCTCTTCGAATTGAGGAGGAACGTGGGGTACGTCTTCCAGTTCGCGGCGCTCTTCGACTCGATGACGGTCGCCGAGAACGTGGGGATGGGTCTCAAGCGGCTGACCGGGGTATCGAAGGAGGACCGGCTGCGGAGGGTCGAGGAGTGTCTCGCGCGGGTGGATATGGCCGGCTACGGCGAGCGGCTGCCGGCGGAGCTGTCGGGAGGACAGAAGAAGCGGGTCGGAATCGCACGGGCGATCGCCACCGAGCCGCGATATATCCTCTACGACGAGCCGACGACGGGGCTGGACCCCATGACCCGGGCGGTGATCGATGAGCTCATCAACCGGATGAAGGCCGAGCTGGGGGTGACGGGGATCGTGATCACCCACGATATGGAGAGCGCCTTTCGGGTGGCGGACCGCTTCGCGATGATTCATGATGGGAAGCAGCAGTTTCAGGGGTCACCGGACGAGATTCGGTCCTCGGCGGACCCGATGGTCCGCGCATTCATCGAAGGCCGACCGGAATTGATCGAGGAGGCGGAGTGAACGAAAGTCGAGACGCGCTGGTGGGGGTGGTCATCGTGGCCGCCCTCCTCCTGATCGGGTTCGGGACGCTCTGGTTGCAGGGAGTGACCTTCACCGGGGAGCGTCAGGATATCGACGCCGTTTTCGAGCGGGTCGGGCAGATCCAGCCCGGGAGCGACGTGAAGCTTCGTGGGGTGAACATCGGGCGGGTGCGGAGCGTCGAGGTGGAGCCGGACGGGGCGCTCGTGCGTCTCGTGCTCCGGGTCGATGCGGGGGTTCAGCTGCCGGAGGATGCGGTCGTGGTGCTGTCTCCGGAATCGATGTTCGGGGACTGGCAGGCCGAAATCCACCCGTCCGGCGTCTATCCATCTCGCCGGTTCGCGGAGCCGAGGGAGCAGGGTACGCTTCCCGGGTACGCCCTCCCCGACATCTCCGAGCTCACGGCGGCGGCCGATGACATCGCCGAGAACATGTCGGTGCTGACCGAGCGGGTGGGGATCGCGTTTTCGGACGAGACCGCGCGCAACATCGCCTCGATGATCGACAATATCGAGGAGGTCACGGAGCGCCTCTCGGAGCTGGTGTCGCAGCAGGCCTCCTCGTTCACCGACGTGACCACCGAGGTGAGTCGCGCGACCAGCTCGATCGCCGATGCGGCAGAGCGGGCGCAGACCAGCTTCGGGCGCGTCGACGACCTGCTGGCACGGACCGAGTTCGAGACCGCGCTCGAGGACCTCGCGGTCGTGACCAGCAACTTCCGAGAGCTTTCGGGCGATCTGCAGGAGACGAACATCGATGTGCGCCAGATGGCGCTGCAGATGGACAGCACCTTCTCGAGGCTCGCGCGGATCACCGCCGAGATCGAGGAGGGCGACGGAACGCTGGCCCGTCTCCTGAACGACCCCACGATGGCCGCCGAACTCGAGGGGACCGTGATCGAGTTGAATCTTCTGCTCGCCGATATCCGCGAGAATCCACGCAGGTATCTCCGCCTCTCCATCTTCTGACCGGGATCCGAGCCGTGACCGAGCCCAACGAAGGCGATGTGCCACAGCCCGCTCGGGATGGGGACGCTCCGGCCCGGGAGCCGGTGCGTGTGGAGCGGAGTGCCGGGGGGGTCGTGGTGCGCCCGCTGAGCGACGGGTTTCAGGTCCTGGTGATTCGGGACCCCTATCAGAAGTGGGGGCTGCCCAAGGGGCATCTCGAGGAGGGCGAGACCCCCCAGCAGGCGGCGCTGCGCGAGGTGAAGGAAGAGACGGGGCTCGGGTCGCTCGTCCTGGGCCCGGACCTGGGTGAGATCGACTGGACCTTCCGGCACGACGGTCGTCGGGTCCACAAGTTCTGTCGGTTCTTCCTCATGGCGTCCTTTCGCGGGGAGCTTCGGCCTCAGGTGGCGGAGGGGATCACCGACTGTGTCTGGATGGAGCCCGGCGAGGCGCTCGACCGGATCGCCTACGACAATGCCCGCGAGATCCTGCGTCGCGCGCTCGATCAACTTCGAGGGTCCCCGATTCCGGGCTCCACTCCATGGAGAGATGGTTGATGGGGGAAGGCCGGACCCTGGTCAACGGTGCGCTCCTGGCCGCCGCTCTCGTCTTTCTGATCTTCCTGATCCTGGGTCTGGGCGAGATCCTGAATCCGTTCCTGCTCTTCCTGGCGCTGGTCGGAGTGCTGGTTCCCCTTCGCGGGGACGCCTTCTTCTGGCCCGTTATCGGGACGGCGGGCGCCCTGACGGGATTCTGGCTCCTCTCGGAGATGGGGTTCCTGCTGGCGCCCTTCGTTCTGGCCCTGGTCGCGGGCTACATCCTGAACCCGGTGGTGCGATGGCTCGCGGAGCGCAGGCCGCTGCGTCGGCTGTCCGGAGCGAATGGAGAGGGGCGGGGAGCACGCACGGCAGCGGTCGGGCTCCTTGCGCTCCCCCTGATCGGGGTGACGGTTTCGCTGGTCATCTGGGGGGTGCCGTGGGTCGCGCAGGAGATCGCGGCGCTCACCCGCAAGGCCCCCGAGGTCCTCGACCGACTCACGGGGATCCTCGAGGGACTCGAGGACTCGCTGGCCCGGCTTCAGCTTCCCGGGGTCGACGGATCGGAGTGGGCCAGCCGGATCTCGGAGCTGGACGGCGACGCCGTGGTCGCCTTCCTCGAGGAACGGCGGGAGCAGATCAGCGAGACGATCCTGACCGGGGTCCTCGGACTGGGTCGCGGGGTGGGGTCGGTGCTGTCGGTGCTGGGCTACCTGGTGCTGACGCCCGTCGTCACCTTCTACCTGCTGCGGGACTGGGACCGTGTGCTGATGCGGGCGAGCGGCCTGATTCCCGATGGGCGCGACGACCTGCACACCTTCGCCCGCGAGTATGACGAGGGGCTTTCGGCCTACCTGAGAGGCCAGGTCCTCGTCTCGCTCACCGTCGGCACGATGACCGCGATCGGGCTGTTGATCGTTCAGTTCCCCTTCGCCCTCTTCCTGGGGGCGGTGGTCGCGGTCTTCAACGTGGTCCCCTACCTGGGACTCGTGCTGAGCCTCATTCCCGCGCTGGGGATTGCGCTCGCAACCGGCTCGCCGGGGACCTCGCTGCTCAAGGTTGCGGTCGTCTACACGATCGCCCAGAGTCTCGAGAGCGGGATCGTGAGCCCCAAGATCGTGGGGGACTCGACCGGGCTGCACCCGGTGTGGATCCTGCTCGCCATCATGGTCGGAGGCTTCTTCTTCGGCTTTGTCGGGCTCCTGATCGCCGTGCCCGTCGCCGTGGGGGTGAAACTCCTGGTCGTGCGGGGGGTCGAGCGATACCGGAGTTCCGGACTCTTCGCGACCGAGCCCGGCTGATCTGCTTTCATTTTCATCATGTGACCCTCGTTCATGACCGAAGAAATTCGAGATATCACCATTATCGGCGGTGGCCCCACGGGGCTCTTCGCCGCGTTCTACGCGGGAATGCGCGGTGCCTCGGTGCGCATCGTGGATTCCCTGCCCGAACTCGGGGGGCAGCTCACGGCGCTCTACCCGGAAAAATACATCTTCGACGTCGGGGGATTCCCGAAGGTCCGCGCAAAGGAGCTGGCGCTGGACCTGGTCTCGCAGGCGATGCAGTTCGAGCCCCAGGTCGAACTCGACCAGGAGGTTCGCGAGGTCATCGACGAGCCCGACGGGACGCTTCGCCTTCGCTGCCGCTCCGGCGATTTCCTGACCCGGGCCCTGGTGATTGCGGGGGGGAAGGGGGCGTTTGAGCCCCGGCGGCTCGAGGTCCCGGGGTACGACGAGTTCCTGGGCAGGGGGGTGCACTACGCGGTGAAGAACCCGGCGGACTTCGAGGGCAAACGGATCATGATCGTGGGCGGCGGGGACTCGGCGCTGGACTGGGCGCTCATCCTGAAGGATCGGGCCGAGCGGCTCGTCGTGGCCCATCGCCGGGACGCGTTTCGTGCCCACGAGAAGTCGGTCGCCGACCTGATGGAGGCCGAGGCCGCCGGCGAGGTCGAGCTCCGGCTCTTCCACGAGGTCGCCGAGATCCACGGCGACGGAACCGTGAGCAAGGTGACCGTATTCGACAATCGCACCGACGACCGGACCACGATGGAGATGGACGCGGTCCTCACCTTCCTGGGGTTCAAGCCGGACCTGGGTCCGATTCAGCGCTGGGGGCTCGAGGTCCGGAAGAACCGCCTCCTGGTCAACAACCTGATGGAGACGAACCGGCCGGGGATCTATGCCGCCGGGGACATCGTCGACTACGAGGGGAAGCTGGACCTGATCGTGAGCGGATTTTCGGAAGCGGCGATCGCGGTGAACAACGCGGTGCACCATGTGAATCCTGACGCCCGGGTGAACCCGGGACATTCGACCAACATGAAGGTGTTCAAGTGAGTGAAAAGAGAATCGAGGACGTGGTGATCATCGGATCCGGCCCGGCCGGCTGGACCGCGGCCATCTACGCGGCGCGAGCCCGCCTGGACCCCCTGGTCTACGAGGGCGCACCCTCGCGCGAGATGATTCCCGGGGGACAGCTCATGTTCACGACCGAGGTCGAGAACTATCCCGGATTCGCCGAAGGGATCGATGGCCAGAAGCTCATGATGGAGATGAAGGCCCAGGCCCGGCGCTTCGACACGCGGATCGTGACCGACGACATCGTCGAGATCGACACCGCGAGCCGGCCCTTCCGGCTCCGTTCTACCGAGGGCGACGAGATCCACGCCCGCGCGGTGATCGTGGCCACCGGGGCCCGCGCGAACTGGCTCGGGCTTCACAACGAGGAGCGCCTCGCGCAGAGCGGGGGTGGGGTGTCGGCGTGCGCGGTGTGCGACGGGGCGCTGCCCGCCTTCCGCGACCAGGTGCTCGCCGTGGTCGGAGGCGGCGACAGCGCCATGGAGGAGGCGACCTACCTGACCAAGTTTGCAAGCGAGGTCGTGATCATCCACCGGCGCGACTCCTTTCGCGCGTCTCCCATCATGGCGGAGCGAGCGCTCCAGAACCCGAAGATCCGGGTCGAGTGGGACAGCGAGGTGATCGATGTGCTGGGCGACGACTTCATCACCGGACTCCGGCTGCGCAACAACAGGACCGGCGAGGAGCGCGAGATCGAGGCCGGCGGCCTCTTCCTGGCGATCGGCCATACCCCGAACACCTCGTTTCTCGAGGGCGTGGTGGATCTCGACGAGAACGGGTACATCATCCCGGCGAAGCCCGGGCGGGTGGTCACCAACGTGGAGGGCATCTTCGGGGCCGGCGACGTCATGGACGACTACTACCGGCAGGCGGTGACGGCGGCGGGCACGGGGTGCATGGCCGCGCTCGAGGCAGAGCGCTGGCTGGCGCACCATGCCGATGCCGATCCCGCGCCCGAGACTCCGGCCCAGCCGGTGACGACGGGATAGCTGGCGACCCGGCGACGGCGGGTCCACCGGGGACGACGGGATCGCTGGCGACGGCAGGTCCGCCGGGGACGGCGGGTCAGCGCCCCAGCCGGCGCCCCCCGTCGACCACCACCACCTCGCCGGTGATGAAGGGGGACTGCACCAGGAAGAGGACGGTGCGGACCACGTCCTCCGGGGATCCCAGGGTGCCCAGGACCGAACTCTTCCGCGAGCGTTCGCGTTGAGCCTCGTCGTAGTCCTCGGGGAGGAGCACCGCACCGGGGGCGATCGCGTTGACGCGCACATGCGGGGCCAGCGCTCTGGCCATGACCCGGGTCAAGTGCAGGAGTCCGGCCTTCGAGACGGCGTGATGCGGGTATTCCACCCAGGGCTGGAAGGCGGACAGGTCGACCAGGTTGATCACCGTGCCCCGCGCCCGGGTGAGAAAGGGCTCGCCCGCCTTCACCATCAGGAAGGGGGCCTTCAGGTTCACCGCCATGACCCGGTCCCACTCCCGCTCGTCGATCTCGAGGAGGGGGGTCTGCGGAAAGATCGAGGCATTGTTCACGAGCAGGTCGAGCCGACCGTAGGTGCCCTCGAGCTCGCCCACCACCCGGTCGACATCGGCGGCGTCCGAGACGTCGCCCTGAACCGCGTGCGCCCGCCGGCCCATCCGCGTGATCTCGCGGACGAGCTCCTCGGCCTCGTCTCCCGACGAGTTGTAGTTGATCAGCAGGTCGAAGCCCGCCTCGGCGAGCCCCAGCGAGATCGCCCGCCCGACCCTCCGGGCGCCCCCGGTCACCAGCGCCACCTTCGCCACCTTGTCTCTCCTCTCCGAAACGGACTCCAGAACGGACTCCAACTGAAACGACTGGCCGGCTCCGCGGTACCGAACCCGGGCATCACGAGAACCGGAAACCCCTCGTTCCAACTTCGGGCCGAGCGGGGCGGGACAAAAGGGGGAGCATCCAGATGGCGATAGATCTGAGCGGAAAGACGGCGGTGATCACGGGAAGCACGAAGGGGATCGGACGGTCGGTGGCCGAGGCCATGGTGGCGGCGGGGGGATCGGTGGTGATCTCGAGCCGGACGGCCGGAGACGTGGCGGCGGCGACGGCCGAGCTGAATGAGCAGGGTCCCGGCAGGGCGCACGGCATTCCCTGCGACGTGCGCGACGGCGAGGCCTGCGCGCAGCTGATCGAGGGCGCCGTGGAGGCCTTCGGGGGCATCGACATCCTCGTAAACAACGCGGGCCTCGGGCGCTTCGCGAAGATCCAGGAGATGGAGACCGAGTTCTGGGATACCCAGATCCGGACCAACCTGGACGGGGTCTTCCACTGCTCGCGGGCCGCGGTGCCCCACCTGATCCGGAAGGGCGAGGGGTGGATCATCAACATCGGCTCGCTCGCCGGGCGCAACGCCTTTTCGGGTGGGGTCGCCTACAACGCGACCAAGTTCGGACTTCTCGGGATGACCGAGGCGATGATGCTCGACCTTCGCCACGAGGGGATCCGGGTGACCTGCATCATGCCGGGCAGTGTGAACACGCACTTCTTCGAGGGGGGACCGCACCCCGAGCACGAGTGGAAGCTTCAGGGCGAGGACCTGGCCCGTCTGGTCATGGACCTGCTCGCCTTTCCGCCCCGCGCGCTGCCTTCGAAGATCGAGATTCGCCCGAGCCAGCCCCCTCGGAAGTAGGGTCGGATCGCCGGGGCTGGCGGACCCGGCGTCGTTTGCCGAGAATCCCTACCTCATCCGAACCCAACCGAAGCAGAACGGAGGCAGATCCATGGCGGAGGACTTCCGCGTCGAACGTGATTCCCTCGGAGAGGTCCGAGTACCGGCCAACGCCCTCTACGGGGCACAGACCCAGCGGGCCGTCGAGAACTTCCCGATCAGCGGACAGCGCTTCGGGCGCCGGATGATCCAGGCGCTCGGGATCGTGAAGGAGGCCGCCGCGCGGGCGAATGCCGAGCTGGGTACCCTCGACCCGGTGGTGGCCGAGGCGATCGCGAAGGCCGCGTCCGAGGTCGCCAACGGGCGATGGGACGGGGAGTTCCCGGTCGACATCTACCAGACCGGTTCGGGGACCTCGACGAACATGAACACCAACGAGGTCGTGGCCCGACTGGCGACCCAAGCGCTCCGGTCCGAGGGCGCGCCGCCCGAGGATGGACCGGTCCACCCGAACGATCACGTGAACTTCGGGCAGTCCTCGAACGACGTGATCCCGACCGCGATCCACGTGGCCGCCCGGCTCGCCCTCGAAGAGGACCTGATCCCGGCACTGGAGCGTCTCCATGCCGCCCTGGCCGAGAAGGCCGAGGCGTTCGACGAGGTAGTCAAGTCGGGTCGCACGCACCTGATGGATGCGACGCCCGTTCGCCTGGGTCAGGAGTTCGGTGGCTACGCGGCCCAGGTCGAAAAGGGGATCGGCCGGGTGCGCCACGGATCCGGGGAGCTGGCCGAACTCGCGCTGGGGGGGACCGCGACCGGCACCGGAATCAACACGCACATCGAGTTTCCGCCCCGGGCGATCCATCGCATCAACGCCCTCACCGGTCTGACCTTCGTCGAGGCCCCGAATCACTTCGAGGCGCAGGCGGCGCGCGACGCGCTCGTCAGCGCGCACGGGGCGCTGAACACGCTGGCGGTGTCGCTGATGAAGATCGCCGACGACATCCGCTGGCTCGCCTCGGGGCCCACCTCGGGGCTCTCCGAAATCTCGCTGCCCGCGATCCAGCCCGGCAGCTCGATCATGCCCGGTAAGGTGAACCCGGTGATGAGCGAGGCTCTGATGATGGCCTCGGCGCGGGTGGCGGGGAACCAGACCACGCTGACCGTAGGGGGCGGACGGGGGAACTTCGAGCTGAACGTGATGATGCCGGTGATGGCCCACGCCTTCCTGGAGTCGACCGAGATCCTGGCGGGCGCCGTGACGGCCTTCACCGAGCGCTGCGTCGACGGGATCCGGGCAAACGAGGAGCGGGCGCGGGAGCTCCTGGAACGCAACCCGTCGATCGCGACCGCGCTCAACCTTCACATCGGCTACGACAAGGCCTCGGAGGTGGCGAAGCAGGCGGCGCGCGAGGGCCGGTCGGTGCGCGACGTGGTGAGCGAGCTGGGCCTGCTCCCCGAGGACCGGATCGACGACGCGCTCAACGTGCGGGAGATGACCGAGCCCGGGCTCCCAGAGTCGGGGGAGTGAGCCGATGAGCGACGACATGCCGCAGGTCGACGAGCTGGGGGCGCACGTCTCGGTCGCCGGTGGGGTGCAGATGGCGCCGGAGCGGGCGCGGGCGATCGAATCGCTGAACCTGCAGCTGTTCACCAAGCAGCCGAACCGATGGGCCGAGCCCGAGATCGACGAGGCGAAGCGTTCGGCCTATCGGACGGCGTGGAAGGAGCATGGGATCCGGGTGGCGGGCTCGCACGACTCGTACCTGATCAACCTCTCGTCGCCCAAGGCCGAGCTGTGGGAGCGCTCCTTGGACTCGTTTCGAAAGGAGCTGGAGCGCTGCGCGGCGCTGGAGCTCGATTTTCTGGTCACGCATCCGGGCAACGCCACCGACGGTGACGCCGATTCGGGGATCGCACGGAACGCCGAGGGGGTGGCCCGGGCTCTCGAAGAGGTGTCGGGGCCCACGAGAGTCCTCCTCGAAATCACCGCCGGCTCGGGCACGTCGGTCGGGGGGAGCTTCGAGTCACTGGCCCGGATTCTCGAGGGGATTCCCGAGCCCCAGCGAAGTCGGGTGGGGATCTGCTTCGATACCTGCCACGCCTACTCGGCGGGGTACGACCTGGTCGGGGACTACGATGGGGTGTGGGCGGCCTTCGACGACCTCCTCGGTCTGGAGAGGCTCGGACTCTTCCACCTGAACGACTCGAAGCACCCTTTCGGATCGAACAAGGATCGGCACGAGCACATCGGCGAGGGTTCGCTCGGCGAGGAGCCCTTCCGGCGGATCATGACCGACGAGCGGTTCATCGAGATCCCCAAGGTGCTCGAGACGCCGAAGGGCGACGACATGGTCACCCTCGACCGGAAGAATCTGGCGCGGCTTCGGGGGTATCGGGGGGAGGCCTGATCGGACCCCTCCGGTCCCTCTTGCCACCCCGGTCGCCATGCCCTCGACCCGCCACATCCCGCTGCTGATCGCCCTGATCGGTGTCCTCGCCCTGTCCCTCTGGAATCTTCGAGGGGATGAGCGGGGCATCGCGCGGGAATCCATGCACGTGGGCGAGACCCCGGTCACGGTCTATCGGGGAGGGCTTGACGCCCCCGCCCCGGTGATCGTGGTGGCCCACGGCTTCGCGGGGTCCCGGCGCCTCATGGAGCCCTTTGCCCTGGCGCTCGCGGGGAGCGGGTACGTGGTGGTGACTTACGATTACCTGGGGCACGGGAGGCACCCCCTGCCGATGCGGGGGGACCTGGGCGAGCAGGATGGGACGTCGGCTCTCCTGATGGAGCAGACCGCCGAGGTGGTCGAGATGGCGCTGTCGGTGCCCGGGGTCGATGGGGGGCTCGCGCTGGTCGGGCATTCGATGGCCACGAACGTCCTGGTGCGATACGCCCAGGAGGACCCCCGGGTGAGGGCCACGGTGGGCGTGTCCCTGTTCGCCCCCACCATCGATGCCGCCACCCCCCCGAACCTCCTGGTCATCGTGGGGGCGCTCGAGGGTCGACTCGAGGCCGAGGGTCGCAGGGTGGTGGCGATGCAGGCCGACGGGGACGCGGGTTCGGTGACTCCCTTCACCACGTATGGCGACCTCTCCGACGGCAGTGCCCGGCGCCTGGTGGTCTCCCCCCGGGTGGAGCATGTCGGGGTGCTCTACAGCGCCACCACGCTCGACGAGACCCGGCTCTGGCTGGACGGGGTGTTCGACCGGGAATCCGTGGATCCGATCGCGGATCGAGCGCACGGCCGGGGGCCGTGGATCGCTCTGCTCATGTTCGGCGTGTTCCTGCTGGCCCGCCCCCTGGCCTCTGCGCTTCCCCGGGTTCGGGATGCCCCCGGGGGCGCCGATGCGACGTGGAAGCGTCTGCTCCTGGTCGCCGGGCTACCGGCGCTGGTTACGCCCTTCCTGCTGCGTCCGCTTCCCACCGGATTCCTTCCGGTGGTGGTGGGCGACTACCTCGCGGTGCACTTTCTCGCCATGGGGCTCATGTCTGCCGGGCTGCTCTGGTGGACCGGGGGTCGGCCCCGGATGGGTCGGGTACTGGAACTGGCCGGGGTACGGGGCCCCGGTGCACTCCGGCTGGCGATGGGGGCGGGGGGGATGGTGGCGTTCTTTCTCGTGCTGATGGCGTGGCCGCTGGACCGCTTCTTCACCTCGTTCTTTCCCATAGCCGAACGCCTCCCCCTGATGGTGGCCGTCCTGGTGGGGGTCCTCCCGTACTTCCTGGCGGACGAGTGGCTGACCCGCGGCACGGAGCCGCGGCGAGGTGCCTACGCCTTCACCAAGGCCCTCTTCCTCCTCTCGCTGGCCCTGGCGGTGGCGCTGGACTTCCAGGCGCTCTTCTTCCTGGTCATCATCTTCCCCGTGGTCCTGATCTTCTTCGTGGTGCACGGCCTGTTCAGCCGCTGGGCCTTCCGGAGCACCGGATCTCCGCTGGTCGCGGGGCTGGGGAACTCGATGGCCTTCGCCTGGGCGATCGCGGTGACCTTCCCGATGTACGCCGGGGGGTGAGGTCGGGAGCGGGCGTGGGGCTGAGGACCCCCCCGGCTCTTTGCGTGCGGAGGGGAGGGTACTTATATTGGATGTCCGGACGCGTTGGCAGGGCATCATTATTGAGCCAACACAAAAGAAGCCGGGACTGACTCTCGCAGCCGCCGTCACGCCTTTTCGAAGGACTTCGAACGCTGGGGGGAGGTCACCACTCATTTATCCCGGGCTTCAATAACACCCCTGCCGCGTGATTCCGGAAGTCGGCATCCTCTCGAGGGTGCCGGCTTTTTTTGTGCCCTGGAGTGGGCGGTGAGGCTCCTTCCCCCCACCGTGCGTCGAGCGCGGGGATCACCTTACCTTTACATATGGAGAGTGGGAGAAGGGGGCAGGACACCAGGTCACCCTGTGGTCGGGCGAGGTGCGATGTTCGAACTGAAGGTTCTGGGCGGCGCGACGGTTCACGGAGAAACCGGTACGCTTTCGGGGCCGGCGAGCCATCGACACTCCCTTGCGCTCCTGTCGCTCCTGAGCTGTGCTCCCGACCTGACGCTCAGCCGGGGCAAGCTCACCGGCTTCCTCTGGCCGCGGTCCGCGGAGAGAGTGGCGCGAAACCGTCTGAATACAGGGGTCCATCGGCTCCGCTCGGCGCTGAGCCGCGACGTTCTCCTGTCGGTCGGCGGGGGGCTCCGCCTTAACCCCCGACGGATCCGCAGCGACGTGCGCCGGTTCCGGATGGCGCTCGAGTCCGGCGACCCGGAGTCCGCCGTCGCGCTCTACGAGGGACCGTTTCTGGACGGGTTCTGGCTGCCGGATTCCCCCGAGTTCGAGCACTGGACCGACCGGAAGCGGGATCAGCTGCGCCGCGCCTTCCGCGATGCGCTGGAGTCGCTCGCCATCGGGGCCGAGGAGCGGCAGGAGGCAACGCTGGCGGCACGGTGGTGGCGGGAGAGGGCCCGCGAGGACCCCCATGACGCCCGGGTCACGATCCGGCTCATGAATGCGCTGGCGGCCGCGGGTAATCGCGCTGCGGCGCTTCGCGCGGGACAGGCGCACCTCGAGGCGTTCGCAGCGGAATTCGAGGCGGAGCCCAGCGCACGGGTGCGGGCGCTCACCCGTGAGTTCCGCGAGTTCCAGGAGGAGGCGGGGAGCGATCGGCTCTCGATCGCCGTCCTGCCCTTCGAGACCCTGGGGGTGGACCAGGTCTCGAGTCTCGCAGACGGGCTTCACCACGATCTCCTGACCCGGCTCTCGAGTGTGACGGCGCTGAGGGTGACCTCCCGGACCTCGGTGCTCCGATATCGGGACACGAGTGTCGCGCTCCCCGAGATCGCCCGTGCGCTGGGGGTGGGGACGATCGTGGAGGGGGCCGTCCAGCAGATGGAGGGACGCATCCGGCTGAATGTCCAGGTGATCGACGCGCTGAGCGACGGACACCGATGGGCGGACACCTTCGATCGGGAGTTGACCACCCAGAACCTCTTCGAGATCCAGAGCGAACTGGCGGAGACGATCGCGGGGCGCCTTCAGGCGGAGCTCACCTCGTGGGAACGGGAGCGGATGACGCGAGGGGCTCCGACCGGGAGCCTCGAGGCCTATCGGCATCAGCAGGAGGGGCGACTGCGCCTCGACGAGAGGACGGACGACGGGATGCGTCGAGCCGAGCGGCACTTCCGACGGGCGATCGCCGAGGATCCGGACTACGCCCTGGCATGGGTGGGGCTCGCCGACGCACTCACCCTTCTCTACGAGTACGGGTACGAGGGGGCCGACGAGACCTTTGACGAGGCGATATCGGCGGTCGAGCGCGCGCTGGCACTGGACCCCGAGCTCGCGGGGGCGCATGCCTCGCGTGCCCTGATCCACGAGGCTCGGCACGAAGGTCCCCCGGCCGTTCGCGGCTATGCTCGCGCGGTGGAGCTCGAGCCCAGCAACGCCGACGCCCACAACTGGATGAGCTGGACCTATCAGCTCCTCGGCCGTGGGGAGTCCGCCCTGGAATGTTCACTGCGAGCGGTGCGGCTGAATCCACTCGCACCCGAGGTCGTCGGGAACCTGGCGGCGACCCGGCTCGTCACCGGCGACCCCGAGACCGCGTTGCGCGAGGCGCGCCGAGCCCACCGGCTGCAGCCCGACGAAACGTCGGCAGCCTTCTATGAGGCGCACGCCCAGCTCGCTCTCGGAGAGCCCGACGAGGCGAGGAAGCTCCTGCAGGGTCTGCTCGTACCCTGGGCCGGCTCCGGGCCGCTCTTCGCGCTCGCGATGATTCACGCCACGTCGGATTCGAAGTCCGAGGCCCGCTCTCTGCTTGCCCGCCTCGCCGAGGCCGGCGACACCTTCGGGGTGGGAATGGTGCACGCCGCGCTTGGAGAGCGGGAACGTGCGTTCGCGGCTCTGGAGCGGGTGGAGCGGTGGGACTACTGGTCGACCCTCACCATGCACTTCCATTATCGGGACATCCTCGGCTCCTTCTGCGAGGATGCCCGCTTCGAGGCCATGCGCGAGCGGGTGCGCCGTCACTGGGGACTGAATCCGGACGGCAGCTTCCCGCCATGACCGAGGGGCCCCGCACACGCCCCGCCCGCTCTCGCCTTTCACCCCGTCCCGGGCGGGGTTAGTGTGGACGGCACTCGAGCACCGTTGCCGACGGTCCCGTCACGCACACCCCGAACCCCGCTTCGCCATGACCGCGCTTCATCGCTTCGCTCCGCTTCGCCCGTTCCTTCGTCCGGTGTCCCTCGGTGCGCTTCGCCCGGCTCTGCCCCTCGCTCTGGCCGTGCTGCTCGCATCGGTGTCGGGGGTGGGCGCCCAGCAGATCCAGCCGGCCGCCCAGATAACTCCGGACCCGCACGAGCAGCCGCACTTCACCCTCGAGGAGCTCTTTCCCGAAGCCCAGCGGTTCAGCGCCGACATTCCCTCGCCGCAGGAGTTCCTGGGCTACGAGATCGGGACCCACCACACCCGCCATGACCAGATCGTGGCGTACTTCCGCGAGCTGGCACGGCTCTCGGACCGGGTCAGCTACCAGGAGATCGGGCGCACCGTCGAGCATCGGGTCATGCCGGTGATCACGGTCACCTCGCCCGCCAATCACCAGCGCCTCGACGAGATCCGCCAGACGCACCTGCGTGCGCTCGATGCCGACTCGGACCCGGTCCCCACCGCCGACCGCCCGGTCATCGTCCACCTGGGCTACGGGGTGCACGGCAACGAGACCTCGTCGTCGGAGGTCGCGATGCTCCAGGCCTACTGGCTCGCCGCCTCGGAGCTCGACGAGGTGGCCGGCTACCTGGCCGAGGGGGTCTTCCACATCGAGCCGGTCCTGAACCCCGACGGCCGCGACCGGCACACCCACTGGGCGAACATGCACAAGTCGGATCCCTTCGTGGCGGATCCCCTGGATCGGGAGCACAACGAGGTCTGGCCCGGGGGCCGCACGCACCACTACTGGTTCGACCTGAACCGCGACTGGCTCCCCCTGCAGTCGCCCGAAAGCCGGGCGCGCATCGACTTTCACCACCAGTGGCGCCCCAACGTGGTCACCGATTACCACGAGATGGGCACGAACAGCACCTACTTCTTCGAGCCGACGAAGCCCGAGGGCTCCTGGAACCCCCTCCTTCCCGAGGAGCTCTACACCGACATCACCCTGCGCTTCGCCGATTACTGGGCGGAGTCGCTCGACGAGCTGGGATCGCTCTACTTCACCAAGGAGGTCTTCGACAACACCTATCCCGGATACGGCTCCACCTACCCCAACTTCCTGGGCGGGCTGGGCCTCGTCTTCGAGCAGGCCAGCGCGCGCGGTCACCTGCAGAGCAGCTCGCATCACGGGGAGCTCAGCTTCGGCTTCGCGATCCGCAACCAGCTGCGCACCTCGCTGGCGACCGTCCGCGCCTCGGTCGAGGAGAAGGAGCGGCTCCTCGAGTACCAGCGCGACTTCTACCTGGGCGGGCTCGCCGAGGCCGGAGACTTTCCCGTCCGCGGATGGGTCTTCGGCGAGGACCGCAACGCCTCTCTGAACCGCGAGTTCCTCGACCTCCTCCTGCGCCACCGGATCGAGGTCTACGAGGTCGGCGCCGACACCGAGGTGGCCGGCGAGAGCTACCGGACCGGGGAGGCCTGGGTCGTACCCGTCGAACAGCCCGGCTACCGGATGGTCCGGTCGATCTTCGAGCGGACCGACAGCTACGCCGACAGCGTCTTCTACGACGCTTCGACCTGGACCATGAGCCTGGCCTACGGGATCCGGCACGGCGAGCTCACCGGGACCCTCCCGCTCGGGAGTCTCGTAGAGGACGTTCCGGCACCCGAGGGGCTCGGGGCGGCCCCCCGGGCATCGTACGCCTACCTGCTGGACTGGAGCGACTACTACGCTCCGCGCGCCCTGCAGTACCTGCTTGCCCGTGGGGTCAGAGCCGAGGCCTCGCTTCAGCCCTTCACGGCGAGCACGAACCTGGGCGCGTACGACTATCCGGCCGGCTCGATCTCGATTCCCCTGCAGCTCCAGTCGATGGAGCCCGATGAACTCCACGCACTGATCCTCGAGGCGGAGACCCGCTCCGGGGTGCCCTTCCAGGCGACCGAGACCGGCTATTCGCTCGCGGGGATCGACCTGGGGAGCGGCAACGTGCGCCCGATGACGCCTCCCCGACCGCTCATGATCGTGGGGAGCGGGGTGTCGGCGAACGAGGCCGGGCAGATCTGGCACCTGCTCGACACGCGGGTCGACCTGCCGATCACCAAGGTCGATCGTGACCACGTGGGTCGGATCAACTTCGACGAGTACACCCACGTGGTGCTGGCCTCGGGCAACTACAACTTCCTGAGCGAGGGACAGCTAGGGGATCTGCGCCGCTGGCTGCAGCGCGGGGGGACGCTGATCGCGATCCGCTCCGCGGCGAACTGGGCGGTGGGGCAGGGATTCGCCCCGCGGATCGCCGCCGATCGCGAGGGCGCCGGAGACCTCCTCCCCGAAGATTGGGAGGACGTTCCGCTGGGCCGCCGCGACTGGGCCGATGCCGGGGTGATCTCGGGCGCCCAGCAGATCGGGGGCTCGATCTACGAGGCCGATGTCGACATCACCCATCCGCTCGGCTTCGGGCTCCACCGAAGGACCCTTCCCGTCTGGCGTGATCACGGCTTCCTCTATCCACCGGCCTCGAACCCCTACAGCACGGTGGTGCAGCTCACCGAGGACCCGCACCTGAGCGGATACATCTCGGAGCGGAACCTGGAGCGGCTACGGGGCACGGCGTCGGTGCTGATCGATCAGGTGGGGGGAGGAAGCGTCCTGCTCTTTCTCGACAACCCGAACTTCCGCGGCTACTGGTACGGGACGAACCGCCTCTTCCTGAACGCCCTCTTCCACGGGTCGTACAGCTCGGTGCCGGGAGCGCCGTGGTGAGACCGAGCGGCATCGGACCGTAGCCCGGCGCAGCGAGGTGTGCTGGCCGGGCCCGGTCCGAAACCGGGATCAGCGAGGACCGAAAAGGGTGCGCCACGGGGATCGGTCGCGCTCCGCGGCGGGCCCGTCGACCCAGACCCCGCTGCACACCGGCACCAGGTCGTTCACCGTGAACGAGGTCCGGCCGAAGATGAAGGTCAGGTCGAAGTCCTCGTCCTGCAGCTCGGCTCGCAGAGTGTCGGCTCCCTCGAGGATCATCCGGTAGGTGAAGGTCTCGTCGTCGTCCAGGTCGAGGAAGGTCCATCGGTCTCCGTCGATCTCGACCACGATCACATTCGCCACGTACACTTCGAAGCACGAGCCCAGGTCGTCGACGTCCCAGAAGAGGTCCGGGGGCTGGAAGACGAAGAGGTCGGGGGTGTCCGCCCCCGGGAATTCCACGACTTCACGGTAGGTCCAGACCCCGAAGAGCCCGTCGTAGGCTTCGGAGAAGATCTGCAGGGTGCCCAGCACCGTCGTCTCGTCCTCGATCACCACGATGTCATCGACTTCGATCGGGGAGAAGCCGTCGGCCCGGATGGTCGCCGTGTACCTCCCCTCGGGAAGACTCCGGCTGAAGGCTCCGTCGGAGTTCGTGGTCGTGGTCCGTCCCCCTCCAAAGTCGACCGTGGCTCCCGCGACCGCATTTCCGGTGGCTCCGTTCAGCACACGTCCGGCGACCGTGCCCACCGCGGTCTCGACGGTGACGCTGGTCGAACCGCTCACCCCTTCGGCGGTCGCGGTGATCGAGGTCGTTCCGTCGGAGACCCCCTCGGCCCGTCCACTGTCGTCGACGCTGACGATCCCCGGGTCCGCCGAGCTCCAGCTGACCGTCGGGGGGTTGTCGACGATCCGGTTCCCGTTGGCGTCCGACAGGATGGCCTGCAACTGGAGCGTCTCACCCTGCGCGAGCGTCACGGTCGACGGGCTCACCTCGACCGAGGCGACCACCTGACGGACCTGGACGCCGGTCTGCGCCGTGAGGCCCTGCCACGAGGCGACCGCGGCCGCCTGACCGACCGAGACCGCGGTCACCCGGCCATCCGATGCGACCTGGATCACCGAAGGATCGGTGCTCGACCAGCTCGGCGCGGCGCCGGGAATGGGGTCGCCGGTCGCGAAGACCGCGGTTGCGGCGAGCTGGGTCTGCGCGCCGAGTGCGTCGAGAGTCAACGCGGCGTCGGCGACTTCGATCCGGTCGGGGACCGGCGCGAGGGCCAGCTCGGCCTGTGCCGTCTCCCCCCGTTCCAGGGTGATCGACCGGCCGGCCTCGAAGAGTGCCCGATTCTGCCAGAGGAGCGTGAGTTCGACTGCGACCGACTCCGAGTCGTTCTCGAGTTCGACGTCGAACTGTAGTCGGGCCTCGCCGTCGACGGGTGAGAAGCTTCGGGTCTCGTTCAGCAGCGTCCGCTCTCCGCCCAGAATTCGGAGCCGGACCTGGTCCGCGCGATCGAAGGCGGCACCGGCATCGGTTGCGACCGATGCGTATCCACCGTCGAGGACTGCGGCACCGGCCGGATCGACGTTGGGAAGCTCGAGGGTGACCGTGAGGGTGGCTGTCGAAGGTGCGGGCTCGACCAGCAGCTCGTGGCAGGACCCCGCGACCAGCGCGAGCAGAAGGATGATGAGGAGCGGCACTCCCCGGTACCGGATCGAGTGGGTGGGAGAACGGCTCATGCGGTGAGCTCCGGGTCGGATGGAATTCAGAACGCTGGTGACACGCATCGGACGGGGCGGTCCACCAGACGGTAGACGGGGCCGGCGACACCTTCCCCGAACGTAGAGGGGGGCACCGCGGTCGGCAAGAAACCCGAGGAGCTCAGGCGCGCTCGGTCGGGCGCCCCTCGTCTCTCCAGCGGTGAAAGCCGCCCTCGAGGTTGATCACCTCGTCGAGTCCCCGACGCTGAAGCAGCGATGCCGCGATCGCACTGCGGCGCCCCGTCGCGCAGCCAAGCACCACCGGTCGGTCGTCGGGGATCTCTCCGACGCGCTGCTCGAGTTCGCCCAGCGAGATGTGCCGCGCCCCCGGGATTCGTCCGTCGTCCCACTCGCGCTGCCAGCGCACGTCGACGAGGTGCACGTCGCCGTTGCCGAGCTGGTCCTCGAGTTCCTCGGGGGTCATGCGCCCCACGGTCTGCAGGGCGTTTCCGGCGCGGGCCCACTCCGAGATCACCGTGGTGGGCCAGTAGCCCTGAAGGCGGTCCAGCCCGATCGAAGAGAGGTGCCGGGCGGCCTCGTGGGCGTCGCCCGAACTCTCGGCGATCAGGTGGAGCGGTCGGTCGTAGGGAAGAAGCCAGCCGGACATCGTGGTGAATGACCCGTTCAGCGGGATGTTCAGCACTCCGGGAATGTGGGCGCCGGCGAAGGCGTCGGCGGGGCGCACGTCGACCACGACTCCGTCGTCGAGTGCTTCCGCGAGGGTGTCGGGGGCGAGTGCGCGGATCTCGGGCGGGCCGCCGAGGATCGGGGGGCCGTCGCGGTTGATCCGCTTCATCTGGGCGAAGTAGGCCGGGGGGTCCGGCTGGCCGCTCAGCACCCAGGCCACGAAATCCTCTTCCCGCTCGTGTGCGAAGGCCGGGTTGAAGCGTCGCTCGTAGCCGAGGGTCGAGCCGGGGACCGCGCCCAGTCCCTTTCCACAGGCGGAGCCGGCTCCGTGCCCGGGCCAGATCTGGAGCCAGTCTTCGTGATTCGAGAAGCGTGCGAGGCTCTCGAAGAGCTGGCGGGCTCCGGCCTCCATCGTGCCCTCGACCTTCGCCGCCTTCTCGAGCAGGTCGGGTCGACCCACATCGCCGACGAAGAGGAAGTCTCCGGTGAGCGCCCCCATGGGCTCGTCGGCACCGGCGGTGTCGGTGACCAGGAAGGTGAGGTGCTCCGGGGTGTGGCCCGGGGTGTGGAGGACCTCGAAGAGGATGTTTCCGATCCGGAAGGTGTCCTGGTCGGAGAGGAGATGGGCGCCGTCCCGGTGTGCGAAGGCGTATCGCCAGTCCGGTCCCCCCTCGTCGGAGAGCAGGAGCGTCGCGCCGGTGCGATGCACCAGCTCCCGGGAGCCCGAGACGAAGTCCGCGTGGATATGCGTTTCGGTGACGTGGGTGATCGTCAGCCCCTCGGATCGGGCGGCCTCGATGTAGGGCTCCACCGCGCGGAGGGGATCGACGACGATCGCCTCGCCGGTGGCCTGACATCCGACGAGGTACGAGGCCTGCGCAAGGGCCTCATCGTAAAATCGCTTGAGGATCATGGGGTCGGCTCCCGGCTGGAGGGACGGGTTGGCTACGAGTCGGCCGCGATCTCGGGCCACGATTCTGGTAATAACGCGCGGGACTGCAAAAGGCGAGCCTGATCGGCTATCTTTCAGGGCTCGGGTACAAGCATTTGCCCCCCCTGTCGTCACGCGAAGTCACTCCGCTCCCATCGAAGGGCTCCGGCCCGGTTCAGCCATGAATATTCGCAACATTGCCATTATCGCGCACGTCGATCACGGAAAGACCACCCTCGTGGACAAGATGCTCCGCCAGGCCGGGGTCTTTCGCGACAACCAGCACGTCGAGGATCGGGTCATGGACTCCAACCCGCTCGAGCGCGAGCGCGGGATCACGATCCTCTCGAAGAACACCGCGGTCCAGTGGCGCGACACGAAGATCAACATCGTCGACACGCCCGGCCACGCCGACTTCGGTGGCGAAGTCGAGCGGATCCTCAGGATGGTCGACGGCGTGCTTCTTCTGGTCGACGCCGTCGAAGGCCCGATGCCGCAGACCCGGTTCGTGACCCGCAAGGCGCTCGAGCTGGGACTCATGCCGATCGTGGTGGTCAACAAGGTGGATCGCGACGCGAGCCGGACGGCCGAGGTCCAGGACGAGGTGCTCGAGCTCTTCTTCGAGCTCGAGGCGTCGGACGATCAGCTGGACGCGCCCTTCATCTTCGCGTCGGCGCTCAATGGGTGGGCGTCGTCGGAGATCGGTGTGCAGGGAGAGGATCTCTCGCCGCTCTTCGAGTCGGTGCTGGAGTTCGTTCCGGCGCCCACGGCGGATCCCGACGGTCCCTTCCAGATGCTGGTCTCGACGCTGGACCACTCCTCGTATGTCGGCCGGATCGGGATCGGTCGGGTCGAGCGGGGCTCGGTCTCGGTGGGCGACACGGTCTCGCTGCTCCCCTTCGGAGCGCCGGGTGAAGTCCCCGAGTCCGAGGCCAAGCGGTCAAAGGTGACGAAGCTCTTCTCCTTCCAGGGGCTCGATCGGGTCGAGGTCGATTCGGCCGAGGCGGGTGACATCGTGGCGCTCTCGGGGCTCGAGGGTGTCGAGATCGGTCAGACGCTCACGCACCCGGAGCATCGGGAGCGGATTCGCGGAATCAAGGTCGAGGAGCCCACGCTCTCGGTCGACTTCACCGTGAACAACTCCCCCTTCGCCGGCCTGGTCGGCAAGTTCGTGACCACGCGGCAGCTTCGGGACCGACTCCTCAAGGAGCTCGAGCGGAACGTGGCCCTGCGGGTCGAGGACACCGAGCAGACCGATACCTTCAAGGTGTCGGGCCGGGGCGAGCTGCACCTGACCATCCTGATGGAGACGATGCGTCGCGAGGGCTACGAGTTCCAGGTGTCTCGGCCCCGCGTGATCGAGAAGAAGGGCGAGGACGGCACCCGACTCGAGCCGTACGAAGAGATCCTGATCGATGTGCCGAGCGAGTTCGTCGGGACGGTCATGGAGAAGCTGGGACCTCGGCGGGGCGAGATGCTCGACATGCGTCCCGACGCCGCCGGCAACACCCGCCTGAAGTTCAGGATGCCGGCCCGTGGGCTCTTCGGGTATCGCTCCGAGTTCCTGACGGACACCCGCGGCGAGGGAATCCTCAACCACCACTTCCTCGAGTACGGGGAGCACGGCGGCGCGATCCAGGGGCGCAAGAAGGGAGTCCTGGTGGCCGACCGCGAGGGTGATGCGATCGCCTACGCGCTCTTCAATCTTCAGGAGCGGGCGACGCTCTTCGTGGCACCCGGCGAGTCGGTCTACACGGGGATGATCGTGGGCGAGCACGTCCGGCCCGGCGACCTCGACGTGAACGTTTGCAAGGGGAAAAAGCTTACGAACATGAGGGCCGCGGGTTCCGACGAGAATGTGAAGCTGGAACCACCTCGTGAGCTGACGCTCGAGTTGGCGCTCGAGTTCATCGCCGATGACGAACTCATCGAGGTGACACCCGACGCGATCCGCCTCCGCAAGAAGGAGTTGGATGCGAACCGCAGGAAGAAGGCTCACAAGGCGCTCGTGGCCCGGGACGCCTGAATCCCCGAGCGTATGGAGCCTGACAGATGATGAACGAGATCCGATACCGTGCCGCACCGGCCTTCGACGAAATGCTGGAGACGGTGCAGAGGAACCGGGACCTCTGGCACGGCGTGTGGCAGCGTGTGCGCCTTCCCGGGTGGGTGGAGTCCGCCGTGACCGGGATCGACCGACCGGTCCACCTTCTGGCGCTCTCGGAGGACTGGTGTGGTGACGCCGTGAACTCGCTTCCGTGGGTTGCTCGCCTGGCCGAGGCCTCGCCGAAGATCGACCTTCGGGTGCTGAGTCGTGACAAGAACGCGGACCTGATGGACGCGCATCTCACGAATGGAAGCTCTCGGTCGATTCCCGTGGTGATCGCCTACGACGAGGCCTTCGGGGAGATCGGCTGGTGGGGGCCGCGGCCGGCTCCTCTACAGGCGTGGGTGAGGGAAGATGGGCTGAAGCTTCCCGGCGACGAGCGGTACCTCGAGGTGCGCAAGTGGTATGCTCGCGATCGGGGAGAGACGATTCTGTGCGAGGTGCTGGAGTTGATCTCGACGGAGAGGCCGGCCGCCTGCGCGGGAGTGGTCTGAGCTCGATGCCCACCCTCTTCAAGGATCTGGTCGCCGAGAACACGCATCCGCTGAACCTTCGAGAAGGGGTGAGCGAGTCCGAGGTGGAGAGCTGGCGCCCGGCGCGGCCTCCCCTCTTCGAACTCTACATGCGGATGGCCGAAGAGCTGGCCAAGCGGAGCACCTGCCGGCGCCTGTCGGTGGGGACCGTAATCACCGACGCCCACCTCGAGAACGTCCTGGCGATCGGGTACAACGGGAACGTCCGGGGCTTCCCGAACGACTGCGACGCCCCGACCCCCGGAGCGTGTGGCTGCATCCACTCCGAGATGAATGCGCTGGTGAAGGCCCCCGGGAGGGAGCGTGACAAGGTCGCCTTCGTGACCGCGTCTCCCTGCGTGATGTGCGCGAAGCTGATCGCCCAGGCCCGGATCTCGCACGTCTACTACCGCGAGGCGTATCGGGATGCGACCGGCGTCGATATCCTGCGGCAGGCCGGAATCACGGCGGTGCACTACGACCGCTGGAAGGACGAGTGGCGGGGGTGACCCCGGACGATCGGCGGGGCGACCCGCGACGGGCGGCGCGGGCGACTCCCTGGGGCGTGCGGGAGCCGGATCAGCCGCCTCGGAAGGACTCGGCCGCGGCCACCCGCTCGACCCCGAGGCTCCAGGCGGCCTCCTTGAGCGAGATGGAATCGTCGGCGGCGCGGGTCGACACCGCCTCCCAGGCGGCCTGCATCCGCGACTCCAGCCTGCGTTTGACCTTCTCGAGCGACCAGCGGTCCCCCGACCGGTTCTGAACCCACTCGAACCACGAGACCGTGACGCCGCCGGCGGAGCCGAGAAGGTCCGGGATCACGAGCACATCGGCGTCGCGCAGTACGGGATCGGCGTCGGGAAGGGTGGGGCCGTTCGCGACCTCGAGCACGATCCCGGCCCGGACTCCCTCGGCCACCTCGGGGGTCAGCACCCCTTCGAGGGCGGCGGGGACCAGGGCGTCGACATCGAGGGCCAGCAGCTCCTCGTTGGTGAGTGTGTCTCCCCCGTCGAGATCGGCGAGCGAGGCGCCCTGCGCCTTCTCGCGGGCGAGCGCCGCGACGTCGAGGCCCGACGGGTCGTGGCGTCCCCCCGAGGAGTCGCTCACCGCCACCACGCGGACGCCCTGCTCGGCCAGCTCGAGAGCCAGGACGCGCCCGGCGTTCCCGAACCCCTGGATCGCGACCTGGGCGCCGTCGGGGTCGACCCCCCGGCTCTCCATCGCGGCCCCGAGGACGATTGCCGCACCCAGGCCGGTCGCCCGATCCCGACCCCTCGATCCCCCGAGGGCCAGCGGCTTGCCCGTGACCACGGCGGGCTGGAGGGTCCCCGTGGTCGCCGCGTAGGCATCGACGAACCAGGCCATGACCTGCTCGTCGGTATACATGTCCGGGGCGGGCACGTCGCGGTCCGGACCCAGGAGGGGGGCCAGGGCGTGCACATAGGCCCGGGTGAGCGTGCGGGCCTCGGGGTCGTCGAGCTCCCTGCGATTCACCTCGATGCCCCCCTTGGCGCCGCCGAAGGGAAGATCCATGACGGCGCACTTCCAGCTCATGAGCGCGGCGAGTGAGCGCACCTCCTCGAGCGAGACCGAGGGGGCGTAGCGGAGACCGCCCTTGCCGGGGCCCCTTGCGGTGGAGTGCACCACGCGAAAGCCCCGATACACCGCGAGTTCCCCGTTCGCCCGAAGGACCGGAAGGGACACTTCGTGCTCCTCCCGGGAGCGGGAGAGGAGCGTCCGGATGCCCTTGGGCAGCTCCAGCCGGTCCGCGGTGCGCTCGAAGTTCACCCTCGCCGCTCGGGCCAGCGGGCTCGCGTCGGGCGAGGAGTCGGACGCGGTGTCGGAGGTGGATCCGGATGGGGAATCGGACATGTCGGGGCGCACCTTGGGTTCGGGGGCCGGGGTCGTCCCGCGGCTCAGGGCTTCGGGATCACCCCGTACCGCTCCAGTACCTCGATGGTTTCGTCGAGGGGGAGGGCCTCGGCCCGGCGTCCCATGCCCTCGACCGTGGTGGCCTTGAACAGCGAGTTCAGGATCGCCTCTTCGGTGGACTCCACGACGGCCTGGAAGAGGGCTGAGGTGCGGGCGTTGGGGAGATCCGCCAACATCGGCAGCTCCTGGCTCCCGTCCCGGCGGACCTCTGCGGCGGTCGAGAAGGCGATCACGTAGTCGCCGGAGCCGTTGCCGGCGAAGGAGCCCGTGCGGGCGAGTCCCATCATGGCGCGGGCGG
>SLBA01000111.1 GCA_007126575.1 Gemmatimonadota bacterium
GAAGAGGGCGAACTGCGCGAGGAGCCATGGTTCACCTTCGAGGTAGAAGAGGAGCCCGGGCTCGAGATCGGCCTGATGGGCCTCGCCCTGTCACCCGACTTCGCGCAGACCGGCCACCTCTTCGTGGTCAGCACGCATCTCAGGCCGGAGCCCCTGGGAGGCCTTCCGGGGCTCGGATGGCTCCTGCGCCGGATCCGCCTCCGGCTCCCGGGAGACGGAAGCACGCCGATGGTGAATCGGGTGCACCGGATCACCGATCGCGACGGCTCGGGGCACGACGCCACCCTCTGGGTCGATGGGCTCCCGTCCGGGATCCTGCACTCCGGGGGTGCCCTTCTGGCCATGCCGGACCGGAGCCTCCTGATCTCGCTCGGCGACGGGGCGGACCCCTGGACCGCGCAGGATCCCAGGAGCCTGCGGGGCTCCATCCTTCGAATCCCATCGATCGATCGACCCCCCGCGCGCCACCAGCTCGATCCGCGCGAACACGGCGTGGGCATGGGGGTGCGAAACAGCCAGGGGATGGCCTTTGCCGGGTCCGACTCCACCGAGGTCCTGTTCATCGACCACGGGCCGAGCGGTCTGCCGGTCGAGGAGGGCCGTCGCGAGAAGGACGAGCTCAACCAGCTCCGGTTCGACGCCCGGGGCGGAGCCATCGAGGCGAACTACGGATGGCCGGTCGAAGCCGGGATCCCCCCGGAGCCCCGGTTCACCCCGCCCCTGCACGAATGGGTCGGCGCGCTTGCCCCGGCGGGAATGGCCGTGCTTCCGGACGCGGCCGGCGCAGAGGAGGCGGGGGATGGGGAGCGCAGGGTCCGGGCCCTGGTCACGGGTCTCAGGGGAGAGGCGCTCTCCGAGGTGGTGCTGCGGCGCTCAGGCGAATCACCCGAGTGGGAGGCGGTATGCCACGGTGAGCGCCTGGGATCCGAGTGGGGCCGGCTGAGGGCTATCGTGGCCGTCGGCGAAGGCGAAATCCTGGTCGGTACGAGCAACCGCGACGGCAGGGGACTCTCGCGGGACGGGGACGATCGGATTCTCCGGGTGCGGTGGTGATGGTACAAAGCTTGATATATTGGAAGGATGGTCCTCGGGCGGATTCGGCCCCGGGGCGCCCTCTTCCCGTGATGGCCCGGCATCCATGACCTCCGAAACGCTGCAGCGCAGGCCCCTGACCCCTCTCCAGCAGGGGATGGTCTATCACCATCTGCGCGAGGGAGAGGGCTCGGGAGTCGATGTGGTACAGGTCGAGGTGCGCCTTCCCGAGGCGGTCGACTCGGCGGCCCTGCGCGAGGCCTGGGAGGTCGTGACCCGTCGGGAGCCGGCGCTTCGGCTGTACGTGCGATGGGAGGGCGAATCCGAGCCGGTGGGGGTGATCGCCGAGAACGCGCCCCCATCCTTCGAACAGGTGGATCTGGCGGAGTTGACCGAGGCGGACCGCACGGATCGTTTTCGCGCACTCCTGCAAGCCGACGAGCTGCGGGGATTCTCTCTGGACCGCCCGCCCCTGCAGCGATTGACCCTCTATCGGTTCGGGCCCGAGAACTTCCGCCTGGTCTGGACCCTTCACCACCTGCTGGCCGATGGGTACAGCTACGCGCTGGTCCTCGACGACGTATTCAAGCGGTACGACGCCGCCCGCGGGGGCAATGGGCTGTCGCTTCGCGATCGCCCGCCGATCGACCCCTTCCTGGAGTGGATGAGGGAGAGGGACACGGCTGCGGACCGCGCCTTCTGGGAGCCACGAGTCGCCTCGATCGATACCCCGGACCGCCTTCCCGGTGAGCGGGTGGGGGATGAACCTGAAGCTCCGGGTCCCCGCCGCTATCTGCACGCCACGCTGGATCATGAGAAGACTGCGCGACTCCGCCGACTCGCCCGGGAGCATGGCGCGACGCTCAACACCATGATCCAGGCCGCCTGGGCACTCACCCTCTCCCGGCATGGCCAGGGCCCGGGCGTGAGCTTCGGCGCGATCCGCGGCGGGCGCGCCGGGACGGTCGACGGGGCCGCTGAGATGGTGGGCGTCTTCATCCAGACGGTGCCGATGACCGTTCGGATCGACGACGGCACCACCCTCGGGTCGCTGCTGAGGGAGCTGCGCGACGACTGGGTGGCAATGCGCGCGCACGAGCACGTCGCTCCCGCGGATCTCCAGCGATGGAGTGGGCGGGCTCCGGGGACCCTGCTGGTGAGAAGCGTGCTGAATGTGCAGGACCCCTTCTGGGGCGATCGGCTGACGACCACCCCGGGCGAGGCGGCCGACTCTCATCAGCCTTGGGAGAAGCGCTCGATCGCACTCCACAACCGGCTCGTCTACCCGCTGACGATCGCCGCGAATCTGAGCGATCGTGTCGAGATCCGGTTCGAGTTCGATCGGGGTGCTTTCGAATCGGGAGCCGTCGAGCGCCTGCGCGACGCCTTCGTCGCCGCGCTCGAGTGGTTCGCGAGCGAGACGTTCGTGGACGAGCCCGCCCGCCCTCTCGCCGCGATCGACCTTCTGTCCGACAAGATGCGTGATGAGCTCCTGGATCAGGCGCTCGGGCTGGAACTCCTGGACTCCCGGGCGGAGCGGACCGTCTCGGAGCTCTTCGACGACGCGGCGCGCCGCTGGCCGGACCGCGCCGCTGTGCACTTCGGCGAGACGAGCTGGAGCTACGGCGAACTGCGGGCCCGCGTGGAGGGCCTGGCCGCCGATCTGGGGGCGCGTGGTGTCGGTCGGGGAGACCGGGTCGGAGTCCACCTGCAGCGCGGCCCCGAACTCGTCGCCGCCCTGCTCGGTGTGCTCGAGGCCGGTGCGGCGTATGTGCCCCTCGACCCCGACTATCCCCCCGAGCGGACCCGGTGGATCACCGAAGACGCCGAGCTGCGCGAGGTGATCACCGC
>SLBA01000007.1 GCA_007126575.1 Gemmatimonadota bacterium
CCCTCGCCGTCCGAAACGCGCGGAAGCGGGTACCACCAGCCATGAATCTCGACCCCGTCCTCCGTCTCGATCCACGCCTCCTCGCCCGCCACACCGGCGAGCGTCGGGGGCTCCCCCGGATCGATCCCCGGGGGCAGGAAGAGGAGGTGCCGGGCCAGGAAGGGCGCACCGGCGAAAAGGAGCACCCCCAGCCCCAGCAGGAGGAGGGCCAGGCTGAGCAGGGGGTGCAGATCCAGGCTGGACGAGTTCATCCGGAACCCTCGGGGGTCGAAAGGGTCGCGATACAGGCATCCGAGACCTCGCCACGGGGACGACCCGGAGGAGATCCCATGAAGTCAGAGACCTTTGTCTTCGCGTATGGTTCCAATCTCGACGAGGAGCGGATGAGCCGCAGGGTGCCTTCGACCCTGCCGGTCGGCCGTTCTCGCCTTTCCCGACACGACTTGCGCTTCCACGTCCGGGGCACGATCGACGGGACCGGAAAGGCCGATGCCTTCCGGACGGGGGATCCGGATCACGAGGTCCTGGGCGTCGTCTACCGGATCGCCTCGGCCGAGCTTTCCACCCTCGACGAGATCGAGGGCGGGTACCGCAGGCTCCGTCACACCCTGACGCTCGACCAGGACGGCGGGCCGGGCGTGCGGACGCTCGACGCCTGGGCCTACCACTCCCTCCCCGAGACGGTACAGCCCGATCTTCTCCCCCTAGACTGGTACCTGGGGCACGTCCTCCGGGGGGCCCGAGCCCACGGCTTTCCGGTCGGGTACGTGGACCGGATCCGGCAGCTGGCCGGCGGCCTTCAACCTCGGGGTGCCCCGTGATCGTGCTCAACGCGCAGCAGCTTCAGCGGCTCGCCGAGTCGCTCCTGCGCCTCGAACGGCTCCTCGAGGCCCAAGGGGGCGACCCCCCGGTCATTCGCGAAGGGCTCGAAGAGGCGGCGCACCGCATGGCGGTCCACCTCGAGGTGGTGCGCCTGGCCGACGCCGGGACGCTGCTGAGCATGCACGGCCCCGCCTCCGGCGGCGATCCCGGGAAGCTCTGGGCGATCGCCGAGCTCCTCTTTCTCGACGGGCTGGTCTGTCGGGCCGAGGGAAGGGACGACGAGGCTCGCACCCGAGTCCGCACGGCACTCGAGCTCTTCCCGCACATCCATGCCGACCTGGAGCTTCCGCCGGTTGCGCCGTCACCCGAAGCTCGGATCGAGCAGGGAAGGGCCCTGCTTTCGGCCCCGGTGAGTCCGTGAGGGGCGGGACCAGGCTCCTGCTCACCGGCGCCCTGACGATACTCGGCATCTATGCCCAGCTCCTGGACCTCCATCGTCAGTCCGACCCGGCGGGCGCGCACTCCGTTCTCGTGGACCGTGCTCAACTCGGTGGACCCCTCGTCAACCTCGATCGAGCGACGCTGGAGAGCGCGGCGCGGGAGACGGGCGCCTCCTCGGAGCTGGTCGAAGGGATCACCCGGATCTCGAGCTCCGGGCCCTCGCTGGCGGCGCTCGGTCGCGCCCGGGGCATGCCGCTGATCGACCCCGAGGAGCTGAGCGGACACTTTCGCACGGCTCCGTCGCCCCAGGTGGGGTGGAACACGTTCCTTCAGCACTTCGAGCCCGCGCCGGGGGTCCTGCAGTACTCTCCGGTCGTTCGGTCCAGCGAGGGCGACGAGGCGCTCGTGATCGAGACCTTCCGGTGCGGGCCAGAGTGCGGTCAGAGCCGGATGCTCCTGCTGCAGGAGGGGATCGAGGGCTGGACGGTGATGGCCGAAGTCCCCCTCTGGGTCCCCTGACCCCCTCACCATCGCGCGCGGACACCCGAAAGAAGAAAAATGTTGCAAAGTCCCGGACGATGCCCTACCGTCGAGTGAAGGGGAACGGGAGGTCCCGACCCCGTCCGCTTCTCGCTCGGGACGAAGATGCGCGCGTACGACCGATCGGACCACACCGCCCGCCGAAGGCTCCCCCTCTGGATCGGGGGCGCGGCCCTCCTCCTCGCCGCCGGATGCGACACGCCCCCGGCGTTCGAGGCCCCGACGCTCGACTGGCAGAGCGGCGAGGGATACCGCTGGGCCGAGCTCACACCCCCTCCCGCCGGGGACCCCGGCTTCGAGCTCCTCCCCGCCACGCACACCGGTGTCGACTTCCGGAACGTCCTCACCGAGGAGCAGATCGTCGAGAACCGGAACCTCCTGAACGGATCCGGAGTGGCGGTGGGCGATGTGACCGGCAACGGCTTTCCCGACCTCTACTTCGCCCGCCTCGACGGTCCGAACGTACTCTACGAGAACCTCGGAGGCTATCGCTTCCGCGACATCACGGCGGAGTCCGGGGTCGCCCTCCCCGACCAGTTCTCGACGGGGGCCACCTTCGCGGACCTCAACGGAAACGGACACCTGGACCTGGTCGTCTCCTCGAACGACGCTCCCAACCGCCTGTTCTGGAACCGGGGAGACGGGCGCTTCGACGAGGCGGAAGGGGCCCTCGCCACCGATCGCAACTACGGGAGCACCTCGATCGCGGTCGCCGACCTCACGGGGAACGGGGCGCTCGACCTCTACATCGCCAACTACAAGGCGCGCTCGGTGCGCGACATCTTCCCCTACGAGGATCAGTTCCGCTTCATCGTCGAGCAGGTCGAGGGCGAGTACCGGATCGCCGAGAAGTTCCGGGACCACTACGAGCTCGATCGGCGCGACGACTACCTCCTCTGGTTCGAGACCGGTGAGCCCGACCTGCTCTTCCTCAACCGGGGCGACGGCACATTCGAGCAGGCTCCCCTCGATTCGGGGATCCTTCACGACGCCGACGGCGAGCCGATCCTCGAGCCCCTCCTGGACTGGGGGCTCCACGTCAAGATCCAGGACATCACGGGTGACGGCCGCC
>SLBA01000186.1 GCA_007126575.1 Gemmatimonadota bacterium
CCACCGAACCATGAATCGACCCCTTTCTGCCCTTCCCGCACCCGTCCGCTCCCTGCTGCTCTCGGGCCTCGCCGCCCTCTTCCTGACCGCCCCCACCCTCCTGCTGACCGCCCCGGCCCTCGATGCCCAGGATTCCGGGGCCCAGTGGCGAAACACGGCGGAGCTGACCTACCTGGTGAGTGGGGGCAACTCGATCTCGAGCACGCTGGGGGTGCGAAACACCCTGCGTCGGACGGGGGCGCAGGGGCAGCTCAGGCTCGACTTCTCGACGATCCGGACCGACGCCACCCGAATCGAGCGCAGCGCGGTGGGTACGGCCAACGATTTCGAGGTCGTTGAAGAGGAGGAGACCGTGCGCACCGCGGAGCGGTACAACGCCCAGGCGCGCTACGATCGTCCCCTGACGGAGCGGATCTTCACCTACGGCTCGGCAGGCTGGGAGCGAAACGCCTTCGCCGGCTTCACCTCGCGCACGATCCTCTCGACCGGGGCGGGCACCCAGTGGAGCCGCGACGACGCCTGGGAGTTCAAGCTGGCCGCCGGGCTCACCTACACGGTCCAGGACGACGTGACCCCCGACCCCGACCGCGACCGCAGCTTCGCGGGTCTGCGAAGCACGCTCGACTACGAACACCGCCTGTCGTCGGGCACCGGGCTCGAGGTGACGTGGGTGGTCGACGCCAACGCCCAGGACTGGGGCGATGTGCGCGGAGACCTTTCGCAGGCGGTCTCGGCGAGCCTCACCGACCGGCTGGCGCTCAAGACCACCCTGCAACTGCTCGTCGACAACGAGCCGCCCGTGCAGTCGATTCCGCTGCTGACGCCCGACGGCGAATCCACCGGCGAGCGGGTGCTGACCCCCCTCGGCCGGGTGGACCGGGTCCTCTCCGTCGCTCTCGTGATCACCCTGTAGGGTCCGGCGTCAGTCGTCGACTTCGACCCGGTAGATGGCGCCGTCCGAGTCGTCGATCGCCAGGTAGATCGCGCCGTCGGGGCCCTGCCGCACATCGCGGATCCGCCCCAGGTCGTGGGTGAAGAGCTCCTCGATGTGCACCACCGCACCCTCTTCGAGCACCACGCGGAGCACCCGCTCGGACCGGAGTCCGCCGGCCAGCAGGTCGCCCTCCCAGTTGTCGAAGGTACCGCTCACCACGGCGAGCCCCGAGGGTGCGAGGGTGGGCAGGAACTCCCAGACCGGCTCCTCCATCCCGGGCAGGTGCCGATCGCTGTCTCCACCACCGAACTGCTCCTGGGTGCCGTAGTCGCGCCCCAGCGTGGCCTCGGGCCAGCCGTAGTTCGTGCCCGGCACCAGGAGGTTCAGCTCGTCACCGCCTCGGGGACCGTGCTCGGTGGCCCAGACCTCGCCCGTCTCGGGGTGCAGGATGATCCCCTGGATGTTGCGGTGGCCGTAGGTGTAGATCTCGGGCGCATAACCCTCCTGACCCACGAAGGGGTTGTCGTCCGGCACAGAGCCGTCTTCGTTCAACCGCACGACCGTGCCCGAGTGGTCCTGGGTGTCCTGGGCCCGGGCCGGCTCGGCACCGCGGTCCCCGATCGTCATGAGCAGGGTTCCGTCACCCATGAAGAGGACCCGCGAGCCGTAGTGCCGGCCGGGGCTCGTCACGGTGTTCGACTCGAAGAGCTCCTCGACATCGGTCAGCTCGGATCCCTCGAGCTGCGCCCTGATCAGCGCCGGAACCGTCCCGTCGGAGTCCCCCTTCGAGTACGTCAGGTAGAGCCACCCGTTGGCCTCGTAGTCGGGATGGGGCACCACGTCCATGAGCCCCCCCTGATTCTGCGCGTGCACCTCGGGCAGCCCCGAGATCTCGGTCAGGGCCCCGTCTTCGAGCAGGTGGAGGGCACCGTCGCGCTCGGTGATCAGGATCCGCTCGCCCGGCAGGAAGGCGATCGCCCAGGGATTCGAGATCCCGTCGACGATCCGCTCCACCCGCAGGTTGTGGTACTGCGAGCCGACCTCCATGACCTCCTGGGTGACCCCTTCCATCGGAGAGGGCGATCCGGCCTCGGCCTCGGGTGCGGGCTCGCATCCGGCCAGGGCAAGGAGGGCGAAGGCGATGCCGACGCCGAACGAGAGGAAGGCCCTCGAGGGGGACTCGGACACCGATATCGGAAACGGATGCTGCTTGAATGGCTGACGCATGGTCGAACTCCGGGTTCAGGTTCAGATCGAGAGAACCGGTCTCGCCTTTTTCAACCCGAAACCCGCCCCGGAGTTCACCTTCCCGCGGGCCCTCCCCCCTCGACGGACCGGATCCGCCGAGGGGGTGAGCGCCGCCGCCCGGCGACCTGGAATCAGCCGCCGATCGTGATCTCCCCGTCCATCGATGCGTGCGATGTGCAGATGTACCGCGCCAGCTCGGCGGCCAGCCCCGAGGTCAGGGTGAAGGTCACCTCGTCGGCCGAGATCAAGGCGTTGACCGCGTCATCGTCGACGAAGCTCCCCGACCCACCGCCGCCCTGGCTCAGCAGCGACGAGCCCCCGGTCCCCACCAGGGCGAAGGGGTGGAAGCCACTGTCCACCCCGCTCAGGTCGAAGCGGACGCGGTCGCCGACCGCCAGAGAAACCGTCGGATTCGTCTCACCGTCGATGACCCAGGCCGACGAGCCCTCGTTGCCCACGGTGATCGTGACATCGGCCTCGGCATCGTCGACCAGCGACGGGGGAAGCAGGATCCCCTCGATCACGTGGAGCACGCCGTTCGACCCGAAGTAGTCGATGTTGTCGAGGTCGAGGACCGCCTGCCCTCCGTTGAAGGCGATGGTGCCGTCTTCGAGTACCGCAATCTCGAGCGCCTCGCCCTGCAGGGTGGAGATGCTGATGGCGCCCTCTCCGGCCTCCAGGAGCTCCACCAGATCGGCGGAGCCGACCACACCCTCGGCGAAGACGTGGTAGAGGAGCACCTCGGTGATCTCCTCGTTCGTGAATCCGCTCAGGTCGGCGGCCGCGAAGGTGGCGTTGTCAGGCCCGAACAGGGTCCAGGCCTCGGCGTCGACAAAGGCGCCGGCGAGCTCGAAGTCGACCACCACGTCGAGCAGCGTTTCGGTGGCCTGCACGTAGCTCACCACACCGGCCAGCGTCTGGTTGCCCAGCAGGGCGCGGTCGATCACGTGAATGACGCCGTTGTCGGCCGCGACATCGGCGGTGATCACCCGCGATCCCTCGATGGTGACGCCCCCATCGGCGTCGAGGTTCACGATCAGCTCGTCACCCGAGAGGGTGGTTACCGTGGCGCCATCGACCAGGTTTCCGCTCTGGATCGCCTCGCCCGGAATCACGTGGTATCCGAGCACCGCGGCCAGCGCGTCGGGGTCGGCCAGAAGGGCGTCGACGTTGATCGGCGCGAAGGCGGCGTCGTTCGGTGCGAAGACCGTGAAGGTCGCCTCGGTGTCGGCCAGGGCGCCGACCAGGTCGGCCGCGTCGACCGCCGCGAGCAGAGTCGAGAAGTCGTCGCTGCCCGCCACGATGTCGGCGATGGTGTTGGTCGGCCGGAAGGCCTCGGGCAGGAGCACGCCGTCGATCAGGTGCACGATCCCGTTCGAAGCGAAGTAGTCGAGATTCTCGAGGTCGAGGGTGGCCTGACCATCGTTGAAGGAGATGGATCCGTCGCCGAGCAGGGTGATCTCTACCGTCTCACCCTGTGCCGTGGGCACCGTCACCACTCCGTTGTTCGTCTCGAGCAGCTCCACGAGCTGATCGGAGCGGGTAATCCCCCCGGGGAGCACGTGGTACTGTAGAATTTCGGTCACTTCCGCATCGGAGAGGCCCGCCAGCGCGTCGTCCACCAGCGAGAAGGCCTCGTTGTCGGGTGCGAAGACGGTCCAGTCGTCGGCCCCCGCGAAGGCGCCCCCGAGATCCACCGCCACCACGGTCTCGTAGAGGGTCCGCAGGTCCTCGATGAACCAGACCACATTGGCCAGGTTCTGGTTACCGACCATGACGCGGTCGATCACGTGGACGATCCCGTTTTCGGCCTCGATATCGGTGGCGATCACCTGCGAGCCGTCGACGAAGACCGTGCCCGACCCGTCGATCCGGACCCGAAGCTCCTGGCCGGCGAGGGTCTGCACGGTCTGTCCGTCCTGAAGCGAGCTCGAACGGATCTCGGTGTTCGGGATCACGTGGTAGCTCAGGATCTCGGTGAGCGCGGTCTCCTGCACACCGATCACCCCCACGTCGTACGGGGCGAAGGCGTCGTTGACCGGGGCGAAGACGGTGAAGGTGGCGTCGACGTCGGCGAAGGTCTCGACGAGCTCGGCCGCCTGAAGGACCTGAAGGAGCGTCGAGAACTGAGCATCGCCGGCCACGATCTCCGAGATCGTGTCGTCGCGCTCCACGGGCTCGGTGCCGCTGTCGCTGTCGCAGGCCGCGAGCAGCAGGGGGAAGGCCGCCACGAAGAGCAGGAGCAGGGCGCGGCGGAGCCAGGTCGGACGGGTGGTGCGGGATGCTGCTCGGGTCGGTACCATAGTACGCATATCGATAGCCTCTATCCTCTGGATTCGGTTCAAGGGAGAGCGATCCGGCGCCCGAGACCCCCTCGGGGGCCTCTGCGGCAGAACCACTCTCCACGAAGAAGAGGGGAGAAGCTTTCGTACTCGTACTGTCGAGCAAAAAATCTAACAGGCGGTTGGGGGCTACCCATGCCCCCAGCCGGGGTTCCACGGCCCACTCCACAAACGACGAGGCACACATGGCCCCGATGGACGATCCCCGAACGATCACCCGTCCGGACCCGGCACTTCACACCTACTACGTGATCGTGTCGCTCTTCGGGTTCATCCTCTTTCCGCTGATCTACATCCCGTACCTCTTCAAGTACAAGACCCTGCGTTACCGCTTCGACGACGAGGGCGTGTCCATGTCGTGGGGACGCTTCTTCCAGCGCGAGACCTACCTGACGTACCGGCGGATCCAGGACATTCAGATGACGCGCGGGGTGATCCAGCGCCGGCTGGGGCTGGCGACCCTCGAGCTACAGACGGCATCGGGCGGGGCGGGCGCCGAAATGAAGATCGAGGGCATCCGGCAGCCGGAGCGCCTGCGGGACTTCCTGTACGAGCGCATGCGGGGCGCGCGGGACGGAGGGGACGGGGCGTTGGAAGCTGAGGGCTCACGGAACCCCGCGACTCCGCGGGCCGGAGCCTCCGCCGCAGACGACCGCCCGTCGGCTGCCGGCGCCGAGGCGCTGGCGCTCCTGCACGAGATCCGCGACGAACTGCGGACCCTGAACGCCACCCGGAGCGAGCCGTGAAGCGGGCCCCGCGCGAGATCGAGGCGGGAAGCGCGGCCCCGGCGGCCAATGCGGAGTGGGGCACCCTGGCGAGGTGGCTCCGGATTCCCCAGGAGCCCCCGGCGATTCCACCCGGATCGCACCGATGGGCGCGGAGCTTCCGGCCCGCCGAGTCCTTTCTGCGATACCTTCGCTTCCAGTACCTGATGGGCGTCGGGGTCCTCGCCCTCTTCATGGTGCCCATCGGGGTGGGCATCGCGATCAGCGTGGCCGACGCGCCGCCTCCGACTGCCTTTATCGTGATCCTGAGCCTGGTGGCTGGAGGCCTGGTCACCTTGGCGCTCGTTGGCTTCCTGATGCTGCGCCTGCGCTTCGACACCACCTGGTACGTGATGACCGACCGAGCGGTACGGGTGCGGCGCGGAGTCCTCACGATCCGCGAGCTCACCGTCACCCTCGACAACGTTCAGAACGTGAAGGTGACCCGCGGACCGATCCAGCGCTGGCTGGGGATCGGAAACGTCGCCGTCGAGACCGCCGCGGCCGGGCCCGCCGACCCGCAATCCGGCACGACGAGCGCCAGCTCGCTGGTCCTCGAGGGGGTGGCCGATCCCCAGGCGCTCCGCGACCGGATCACCGAGCGGATGCGGGCCGCGCGCTCCAGCGGCCTGGGGGATGCCGACGAGCCGACGAGCCGAGAGCGGCCCCGAACGACCTCCCCGGGTCGCTCGACGGACGGGCGCCCGAGAGCCGGAGCGGGCTGGACGCCCGCGCACCTCGAGGCGCTGCGCGAGATCCGGGCCGCGGTACGCCAGCTGGGGTGAGTCCGGACGGCGAGCGCGCCGGGGCGCCCCGTCAGCTCCCCACGCCGAGCATCACCGCACCCACCAGGACGATCGAGGCGGCCACGAAGAGCTTCAGGAAGAGGGGAAGGCAGAAGCGGAACCAGCGGTCGTAGGGGATCGCGGCCATCCCCAGGATTCCCATGAGCACGGCGTTCGTTGGGATCAGCATGTTGGCGAAGCCGTCACCGAACTGGAAGGCGAGGACCGAGATCTCGCGGGACACCCCGACCAGGTCGCCGAGGGGGGCCATCAGGGGCATCGTCACGAAGGCCTGGCCGCTGCCCGAGGGGACGAAGAAGTTCAGGATCGACTGGAGCCCGAACATCCCCACCGCCGCCAGCTCGGCGCCCACGAGCGAGAGGGGCTGCGAGAGTCCGTGGACGATGGTGTGCAGGATCTGGCCGTCCTCCATGATCAGGGCGATCCCCCGGGCGATCCCGACCAGGAGGGCGGTCTCGACCAGCTCGCCGGCGCCCCGCACGAAGTTGGTGGCTGTGGCCTGGGCGCCCAGACGGCCCACGAAGGCGGCGCCGATGCCCAGGATCAGGAAAGCCGCGCCCAGCTCCGTCAGGTACCAGCCCCAGTTGCTGATTCCCCAGACCGAGATTCCCAGCGCCGAGATGAAGCCCAGCAGGATGAGCACGTGGGTGGCACGCATGCGGGGGTATTCCTCGGGCTCCGCGCCCTGGTCCGGGGGATCGATCCCGGCTACCAGGCTCTTCGACGGGTCCGCCTGCACCTTGCGGGCGTAGGCCCAGACGTGGTGGACCCCGATCAGGGTGAAGGGCAGGAGCAGCCCCAGCTTGACGAGCCAGCCCGAGTAGGTGGGGACCCCGGCGATGTCCTGGGCGATCACCACCGTGTAGGGGTTGAACGAGGCCATCCCGTACCCGATCCCGTAGCCCGCCACGACCATCCCCACCGCCACCATCGCATCCATTCGCATCGCTCGACACAACGCCACGAGGATCAGGACGAAGGGGATGTACTCGGCCGACGCTCCCATCGCCGACGAGGTCAGGGCGAAGACGAAGATGACCGCGAACATGAGGAGCGCCGGCCGGCTTCCGGCCGACTTGAGAAGCCCTCCCAGGAGCGCGTCGATCGCCCCGCTGGCACGGATCACCGCGACGACGCCACCCACGATGAACAGGAAGAAGATGATGTTCTGGGCCTCGGCGAAGGCCCGGGGCACCGCGGTGAACAGCTCCCAGGGGCTCAGCAGCTGGCGGTCTTCGGCGACCTCGAAGGTGCCCGGCACCACGAGGGTCTGCCCCGCCTCGGTGACCTCCGTCTGGAACTGCCCCTGGGGGATGATCCAGGTGGCGACCAGCGCGGCCACCATGAGCAGAAAGAGGAGGGTGAGCGTGTGGGGCATCCTGAACTTCGGGGCCATCCGGTACCTCCGCCGGTTCCATCGTTGAGCGCGTGGCAGTCCGGGCCGGGGCCGACGGGTGCGCACCCCCCGTGCCGCCGGGTGCCCCCTCGCCGTCCCCGTCACCGGGAGCGTCGACCGAAGGATTCTACGCACCCCGGGGCTGGATGCAAATGGTACGGGGGTGCCGAACGCTGATCGGAGGGGGGATTCGGGGGGCGCGATCAGCGAAACAGCCCGTGACGGTGCTCAATGCTGATCGCGCGACGGGGGTTCGTGACCCGGTCAGCGAAGGGCACCGCCCCCTCGGGGATTGCCCCTCCGCCCCCGGCTGTCTACCATCGGGCCATTCCCACACTCCGACCCGCCCGCGATTCGAGGCCCCCATGCGCCGTGACCCCCTGCTCCCGTCCACCATGCCTGCACGTCGTGTGCTGGTCTCGCTGCTCGCACTCCCGGCCCTGCTCGTCCTGGCCGCCGCCTGCGAGCCGATGACGGACGGCGACGCCGACCCGAGTGCGGGTCCCTGGGCCTCGGGCACGGTCGCGGTCCCCGCCGATGCGGACTGGAGCCTGCGGGCCGAACGGACCGAGTTTCGCGAGACGGCCTCGTACGACGAGGTGGTGCGGATCCTCGTTCAGGCGGCCCGCGCGCACCCCGACCTGCACCTGACCCACTTCGGCTACACGAACGAGGGCCGTGCGCTGCCCCTGCTGGTGGCGGGCGCGGGGTTGGAGGAGGGCGCCGAGCCATCGGAGGACGCCACCCCCGAGGCCCGCGACGCCACCAGCACCCTCGCCGCCGAGGTCCGGCGCGTTTCCGCGGAAACGGGGCGCCCGGTCGTGTACCTTCAGGGCAACATCCATTCGGGCGAAGCGGCCGGGAAAGAAGCGCTCCTGAGGCTCGTGCGGGAGCTGGCGCACGACGAGCGCCCCGAGCTCCTCTCCGAGCTGATCCTGCTGATCGGGCCCATCTACAACGCCGACGGCAACGAGCGGGTCGATCTGCGCAATCGCCCGCGCCAGCACGGTCCGATCGGGGGCATGGGCACCCGGGCCAACGCCCAGGGGCTCGACCTGAACCGCGACCAAATGAAGCTCGACTCCCCCGAGGCCCGCTCGCTGGCCCACCTCATGACCGCCTTCGATCCCCACGTGCTCGTCGACCTGCACACCACCAATGGGACGCGGCACGCGTATCACCTGACGTACTCCCCTCCCCTGCACCCGGCGACCCCGAGCGCGATCGACGCCCTGCTGCGTGACGACCTCTTCCCCGCGGTCACCGATGCATTCGAGGAGGACTTCGGGTGGCACATCTGGCACTACGGCAACGTCGGAACTCGCGGCGGGGTGCGCGGCTGGTACACCTTCGACCACCGCCCCCGCTTCGTCACGAACTACACGGGGCTCCGCAACCGCATCGGAATCCTGAGCGAGGCCTACTCGTACGCCACCTTTGCAGACCGCATCCTGGCCTCGGAGCGCTTCGTCGACGGGATCCTCGACTGGATCCGCGCACACCCCGATCACATCGTCGAGGTGGTCCGGGCCGAAGACACGCGCGACCTGCGCGGCACCACGATCCCCCTCGGCGCCGGGTTCGCCTCGAGCGCCCCCGAGCACCGGATCCTCATGGGCGACGTGATCGAGGAGCACAATCCCTGGACCGGCCAGCCGATCCTGCGGCGCGCCGACGTGGTCGAGCCGGACCCGATGCCCGCCTGGGTCGCCTTCGAGGGGGTCGACGAAGAGATCGTGCCCCGGGCCTACCTGGTCCCGGCGGGGCTGGGCGCGGTGGTCGAGCGGCTGCGGGCGCACGGTGTGCGACTCGAGGAGGCCGAGCCGGGCATCGACCCCGAGGCGCTGGCGGATCGCGTTGCCGGTGGCGATCCGGACGGCGCCGGGGAACTCGAGCACTTCCTGATCCGCGCCATCCAGCGGGCGGAGCAGCCCTTCCAGGGCCGAAACGAGGTCGCGGTCGAGGGGGCCTGGGAGGGCCATTCGGCCTCCACGGCCTCACCGGAATCCGACGTGCCCACCGCCGGCGCCGAATGGCTCGTGGTCCCGATGGACCAGCCCCTCGCACGGCTGGCCTTCCTGCTGCTCGAGCCCCGCGCCGACGACGGCTTCGCGAACTGGGGCATCATGGACCCCTGGCTGTCCGAGGGGGAAGGCTACCCCGTGCTGCGGGTGCGCTGACCCTCTTCGAGGGGAGCTCGAGCCCGACCGGAAGGCGGCGAAGGGCGACGGTGCCCACGGGTAGACTGCGGACGGCGGAAGATACAGATTTCGGGGCCGCCTCGTTGAAGGGCGGTCGCTCACCCTCAACACCACGCCCCCACCGGAGTGCCCATTCGTGCAGATCCAGATCAACACCGACAGCAGCATCGATGCCGACGAGGACCGGGTCCAGGCCATACGGGAAGCCGTCGAAGACGCCATGGACCGCTTCTCGGACCGCCTCACCCGGGTCGAAGTCCACATTCGCGACGAGAACTCCGACAAGGGCGGCCGCGACACCCGCTGCGGCATCGAGGCCCGCGCCCGCGGGCTGCGCCCGGTGCAGGTCGACGCCCTGGAGCACACCGTGGACAAGGCCGTGCGCGAGGCGTCGAAGAAGCTGGTGCGGGCGCTGGACACGCAGTTCGGGAAGCTGGGGCGGTAGGAGGGCTGGAGGGCCCAATTGCCGCCCATGACTTCGGGTCGTCGTCCTTCGCTCGGCCGCCTCGGCGACGTCGTCCCCCATCACCTGGGGATCGGAGCTCCTTCAGAGCGGAGACGTCCTGCTCCGGCTGTACCTGCTCTGGGCCATCTTCCTGCCGCTGGGATCCTCCCCCAGATCCTGGCCGTCTACTTCTTCACGGGCCTCCTGAAGCACGACGTGGCCTGGCTCCCACTGGGGCACCATGGCGCTCGAACTGGTGGGGCCGGTGCTCCTCCTGCTCCCCTGGGTCCGAGGTCGAGCCCGGGCGGCCCTCGTCGCGGTCTTCATCCTGCTGCATCTCAGCTTCATTCCCCTGATGACGCTGGGGCAGTTCCCCTTCATCAGCCTCGTGGGGTGGATCCTGTTTCTGCCCGCAGGGGCCTGGAACCGCTTCGGAGCTCGGCTATCGGCTCCCGACACGGCCAGGATCACGATCTTCTACGACCGGGACTGCGGCTTCTGCCGCAAGATGGTGTTTCTGCTCCGGGAGCTCCTGTTCCTCGGTCCGGCCGCCATCCTCTCCGTCCAGGACGACGCCGCGGCGAGGGCGCTGTTCGAGGCCCGGAACTCGTGGGTGGTGCGCACCCCCGACGGACGGGACCTCGACCGGTTCGAGGCGCTCCGGTTCCGGGCGATCCGCTGGCGGACCGGCGAGCTTCAGAACGCCGCGGCCTTCGCCCTCATCGTCTTCGTGCTCCTGTGGAACGCCTGGACCCTTCGCCCGGGGGACCAGCCCCCCGA
>SLBA01000126.1 GCA_007126575.1 Gemmatimonadota bacterium
ACTCTCGCAGCCTGCCGCGAACGCCCTTACGAATGCCATGGAGAAAGCGGGTGTGCTTCGGGAGATGACAGGCAGGAAGACCTACCGTGTCTTCGGTTTCGACAGATATCTTCAGCTGTTCCAGGAGCGGGACGAGCGGGGTTGAGCCTCCGGTCGCAGTCTGCCCGTCGTCGATCGGGGGGCGCATCGTGCTCCGGGCCTATCGGCTCCGCGTGCCGCCGCCGTCGGTCGGGAAGATGGCTCGACTCGCACTCAACTCCCCGGGGCCTTCCCCGCGGGATCCGGCGGTGTGGGTCAGCGTGCTCGACGAGTCGAAGCGTCGCAGCGGGGGCCCCTGGCCATCCACGACCACGAAGTCGCCGTCCGACGTGCGATGGGCGCCGATGATCTGCGAGAACTGCCGGGCCTCATCGCCGTCGAGCACCCCGATCCGCCCCGTCGGCTCTTCCTCGAGTGCGAATGGTGCTTCCACATCGATGGCGGCGCCCGGGTACTCCACGATCTGGACCCCCGAGGAGTCGGTGACCACCACGTCGAACGGGACCGTCTCGGTTCCGTCCCCGCATGCGGAGAGGGGTCGGGGGAGTCGTGGAGGCGCAAGAACGCCGGAGCAGAGACCCAAACCGGTGGGTTGCCGACCCGAGTGCCGTTGTTCCGGGGGCCCAGGTCGCACCATCCAGGCGTATGACAGCCCCGTTCCAGACGGGATGCAAGGGTGCGCGCGCACGGAGGGCCCTCCCCTGACCGAACTCCTGCGAACCGCGCTTTCGGACGAGGCCTGGGACGCCTTCTCACGCGGGTCGGCGATCCGGCGGGCGGGGCGCGCGGGATTCGCCCGGAATGTGTGCGTGGCGATGGGGAACTGGCTGGCCGCTGCGGACGACCCGGACCCGGTCGCGGTGCGGTGGCTCGAGCAAGCCCTGTCGGACCCCGACCCCCTGGTGCGGGGGCACGCGGCGTGTGCGCTGGGAGTGGTGGGGTCGAGGGAGGCTCGGGGAGCCCTGGGATCGCTGCTGGAGTTCGAGGACGATCCGTGGGTCCGGGAGGAGGTGGGTGCGGCGCTGGGGTGGTGAGCTTTGGCCCAACCCTCCAACAGAACGTATCGGTCGAGCACCTTCAAAACTGTCAGGGCAGCGTCCGCCCTTCGTGGACATGGCCCTGAAAACGGTCTATATTTGGGTCAACCCATTCCGGAGGTCCGCATGCGATACGCCACACAGGTCAAGTCCATCAGCCACCTCAAGGCAAAGGCGGCAGAGGTCCTTCGCGACCTCTCCGAGCGCCGCGAGCCGCTCGTGATCACGCAGCACGGCGAGGCGAAGGCGGTCCTCCAGGATGTGGCCTCCTGGGATGCGACCCAGGAAACGCTGGCGCTCCTCAAGCTCCTCGCCCTTGGGCAGAGGGAAGTGGAGGCCGGGGAAGTGAGCCCGATCGCCCAGGCCGTGGAACGCATCCGCGCCCGCGACCCCTGAGGTGGCCTCGTACGAGGTATTCCTCACCCGCGGGGCCGAGCGTGACCTGGCGGAGCTCCACCGATACGTGGCCTCGACGGACTCCCCGGAGCGGGCGGACCGTCTCCTCGACCGGATTCTCGAGACCGCAGCTCGACTCGCTTCTTTTCCCGAGCGAGGCCACATCCCCAGCGAACTTCAGGACGTGGGTATTCGCGAATACCGGCAGGTGCTGGTGGGCCCGTACCGCCTCATCTACCGTGGGATCGACACTCGGGTCTACATTTCCGTGATTGCCGATGGCAGGCGGGACATGCAGTCCCTGCTCGAGCGGCGGCTGCTCGGAGAGTAAGCGCGGTCGTCGCAACCGTTCTCGTCCTCCTCATCCTGTAGCTTCCTCTGGCAGCTGTGCTCGCGTGGGCGTACAGGCTCACGCCGGAGGTAAAGGGTTCACTCCAGCCCGAGGTCGCGGCTTGGTTGTTGACGACGAAATCGCCCCATGCTGAGTGGAATCACCTAACGCGGAAGTAGGGAGTCCTCCCAGGAGGTGTGTCCTTTCAATGCCCGCTTCGCGGACCCCGCCACCGAGCCCGGCTACGCAGCGCGAGGGCCGGGGGAGCGGCCGACGGGGGTCGAGGCACTGCCCGGGGAGCGCGATTCCAGGACGACCGATTCCGAGGCGACTGATTCCGCGGAATCGGGTGGGCGTACCGATGCGAGTATGGGACAGCCCTCGACCCATCCAGGCACGGAAGGCACTCCCCTGACCGAACTCCTGCGAACCGCTCTCTCGGAGGAGGCATGGGACGCCCTCCCGCGCGGGTCGAGCTGATTCCACGCTTGATCGGGGAGGCTATCGAGGGGGGCCGGAGGAGATCGTTGCTGCGGGATGTGGAGCATTTTCAGAAGGCACTGGGCCTCCAGTCGCCGGGCTACGTGCGACGGACGGAGTTTGACGCGGCGGCTGTTCAAGGACCAAGTGCACCGATGGGAATCACGCCTACCCCATCGGGGCGCTGATAACCGAAGCCCGTGGCGACGATCACGCCCAGAGCCTCTGGAGGACCCGACCGTCGCGTATCGACCCTGTCCCTGAAGGTGCGCAGGGACTCTGCGGCTTCGTCCACCCGGCCAACCCCAAGCTTGATCTCGAATGCGGCCCAACGACCATCGGCTGCTTCCACCACCGCATCCACCTCGAGCCCGGTGTTGTCCCGGTACTGGAGGACCTCGGCATCGTTGGCTTGAGCGTAGATCCGAAGATCCCGAACCACGAGGGACTCGAACAGGAATCCAGTGAATTTGAGATCGTTCAGAAGGCGCTCCGGTGTCGCTCGCAGGGCCGCAACCGCCAGGGAAGGATCTACCATGTGACGCTTCGGCGCACTACGGACCCGCGATCTGGAACGCAG
>SLBA01000077.1 GCA_007126575.1 Gemmatimonadota bacterium
CCACGCCTGGTGCGAGGCGGCGTGGGTGAACTGGTGGGGGCCGACACAGTCCCCGCAGGCGTAGATCGTGGGCACGCGGGTCTGCAGGTAGTCGTCGGTCTCGATGCGCCCGTCCCGGGTCATCACTCCGACCTCTTCGAGCCCGAACCCTTCCACCCGCGCCTGGCGCCCTACCGCGACGAGGAGGGTGTCGAAGGGCACCCGGACCTCGTCGTCGCCGTGTTGCAGGACGGCGACGTGGGTGCCCCCGTCGTCGCGCCTTGCCGGGTCCCCGGAAGCCGGATCGCCCGCATCGTCCTCCATGACCTCGAAGCGGATCGCCTTGTGCTCCGTCAGGATTCGGACCCCGTCCTCGGTCAGGGCCTGCTCCACGAAGGTCGAGGCGTCTTCGTCCTCGACGGCGAGCAGGCGCGGTGCCATCTCGACGACCGTCACATCGGTGCCGAGTCTGCTGAAGCTCTGCGAGAGCTCGCATCCGATCGGCCCACCGCCCAGGACCAGGAGGCGCCCGGGATCGTCGCGGATCTCCCACAGGGTGTCCGAGGTGAGGTAGGAGACCGCTTCGATCCCCGGGATCGGGGGGATGAAGGGTCGGGCGCCGGTGGCCACGACGATGTGACGGGTGGTGAGGGTGCGCCCGTCGACCTCGACCGACCAGGGCCCGGTGATCCTGGCCTCGCCCTTGATCACATCGACCCCGAGGCCTTCGTACCGCTCCACGGAGTCGTGGGGCTCGATCGTCTCCACCACCCGCTTCACCCGCTCCATCACGTCGGCGACCCGGACCGAGGCCGAGGCCTCGTGGATGCCGAACTCCCGGTGCCGCTTCACATCGCTCATGAAGTGGGCTGAGCGGATCAGCGCCTTCGAGGGGACGCATCCCGTATTGAGGCAGTCGCCGCCCATGTCGCCCTTCTCGATCAGGGTGACCTTCGCCTTGACGGCCGCGGCGATGTAGGCGGTCACGAGACCCGCAGACCCGGCGCCGATCACGACCAGGTTGCGGTCGAAGGACTTCGGCTTCTTCCAGCCCTTCAGGACCTTGCGTCGCTTGATGAAGCGGGCGATCCAGCGGGCGACCAGGGGGAAAATGCCCAGGAGCGCGAAGGCCCCGAGCAGGCCCGGAGAGAGGATGCCGCCGAGCGATTCGAGCTGACCGAGCTGGGTGCCCGCGTTCACGTAGACGATCGTGCCGGCGAGCATCCCGACCTGGCTCACCAGGTAGAAGGTCACCGCCTTCATCGGGGTCAGTGCCATCACCAGGTTGATCACGAAGAAGGGGAAGACCGGCACCAGCCGGAGCAGGAAGAGGTAGAGGGCGCCGTCTCGCTCGACCCCCTCGTTCACCGCCTTCAGGTAGTGCCCGAACTTCTTCTGCACCTGCTCCCGAAAGAGGAAGCGGGCGACAAGGAAGGCCAGCGTCGCTCCTATCGTCGAGGCGAAGGAGACGATGACGGTGCCCCAGAGGAGGCCGAAAATCGCGCCCCCCACCAGCGTCATGATCGCCGCGCCCGGGAGCGAGAGCGCAGTCACCGCCACGTACACCCCGAAGTAGATCAGGGCGGTGAGCAGGGTGTTCTCGCGATGGAACGCCTCGATCGCGGCCCGCTGCTCCTGAACGAAGCCCAGAGTCAGGTACTGACCCAGGTCGAGTGCGAAGAAGAGGACGATGGCGGCCAGGATGATCGCGGCCAGAAGGAGCTTCCCGAGCTTCATGGGACCTCGGTCGATGAGAAGTGGGTGAGACGCGAGCGAAAAGATAGGAGAGAGATCGCGTAAATCGCGAACACGTGTCAGGTTCAGGTTCGAATCACACGCTCGCTCCCCGGGTAAACGCAGACCATGACGTTGACGTTCCTTCTCAGCACCGCGATCCAGGTGGCGGATCAGGTGGCGGACCAGGCGCCCGAGCTCACCACCGGGATCCTGGTGGTGTTCGGCCTGGTCCTGCTCGCCCTGGTGCTCTTCATCACCGAGGTGGTGCGGATCGACGTGACCGCCATCCTCCTGATGGTGCTGGTGATCGTGCTGAGTCCGTGGACCGGCGTGGATGCCGATGCCGGGTTCTCGGGGTTCTCGAGCCAGGCCACCATCGCCGTGCTCGCCATGTTCATCCTGAGTGAGGGGATTCGCCGCACGGGGATCCTCCAGCTTCTGGGCCGCGTCATCTCGAAGGTGACGGGAGGGAACCCTCGACGACAGCTCGCCGCGCTCGTGGGCATTTCCGGGGGGACCGCCGGCTTCATCAACAACACCCCGGTGGTAGCGATGATGATTCCGATGACGGTGAACATCGCGAACCGGAGCAACGTCTCTCCCTCGCGCTATCTGATTCCGGTTTCGTATGCCGCGATGATGGGGGGGATGCTGACCGTGATCGGCACCTCGACGAACCTCCTGGCCAGCGATGTGTCGGCGAGGCTCCTGGGACATCGGTTCGCGATGTTCGAGTTCACCCTTCTGGGGCTCATGGTCCTGGGGGCGGGGCTCCTGTATCTGATGACGGTCGGGTGGTGGCTCACGCCCGCTCGGATCAAGCCGCGCGAGGACCCGATTGACACCTTCGAGATGGGGAACTACCTCACGGAGCTCAATGTGCGGCCGGGCTCCTCGCTTGCGGGGCTCAGTGTGGAGCGGGCCCGAGAGGTGCTCGAGCTGGATCTCGAGATTCTCAGGATCCGGCGTGAGGGGCGCGCCGTCACGACGCCCATGGGGGAGCGCCGGATCCGCGAGAACGACGTGCTCATCGTACGGACCGACCCGGGCACCGTGCGGCAGCTCCTGGACCTGCCCGGAATCGGGCTGGCGGGAGGGGGACCGGTCGAGCGAAAGGAGCTCGGAGTCGAAGATGATCCCC
>SLBA01000059.1 GCA_007126575.1 Gemmatimonadota bacterium
ATGCTCCTCCTCGACCTCGTCGCCGTCCGCGTCCCGAAGCTGAATCTCGATCGTCGATCCGTCCTGCGTCGTCATCGAATCCGGGTCCGCCTCGATCGTCGACCGTTCCGCCGAGACGCCCCCGCCAGGGCTGGTGATCCGGACTGTGACGGTGCCGATCACCTCGCCCGTCGCATCGGTTCCCAGATACGCGGTTACCGTTGCGGTTCCCGCAGAGTTCGACGTCAGCTCGGTTGTGAACTCCCCGTTCGAGTCCGTCTGGCCTCCTGCATCCTCCAGCTCTCCCAGGTCCGTGGTCAGGAAGACATCATGCTCCTCCTCGACCTCGTCGCCGTCCGCGTCCCGAAGCTGAATCTCGATCGTCGATCCGTCCTGCGTCGTCATCGAATCCGGGTCCGCCTCGATCGTCGACCGTTCCGCCGAGACGCCGTTGTCGCCGAAGAACTCCACCGTCGCCTGGTCCGTCAGTGGCGATCCGTTCAACGTTCCGGTCACGGTCGCCGTCCCGGCGTCCGATGTCGAAGTGAGCGAGGCCGTATGCCTCCCGTCCCCAACGTCGGTCACCGCCGACAGCGTCCCGGCAGTAGTCGCGAGCGTCACCTCGTCGCCTCCGGAACCGATGGGATTACCGAAACGGTCCAGGAGCTCGACAATGATCGAGGTGGTCGAGCTTCCATCCGCCTCGATCCGGGTTGGAGACGCCGTGATCGTCGAGGTTTCCGGGGAGGCCTCCCCGGGAACGAACTGGACGTGAGCGGCATCCGGAATTGACTCCCCCCGGAGGCGTGCCCTGAGCGTTGCCCGTTGCGTTGTGGTCGATGCCGTCAGGGTCGCCTGATAGCGCCCATCCCCCAGGTCGGTGAGGGCCGACAGCGTGCCGGCGGATGTGGTGAGTCCGACGTCATCCCCTCCACGCCCGATCAGGTCTCCCCGGGCATCTCGCAGTGAAACCGTGACGTTCGACTGGCTCGAACCGTCCGCGGCGATCGATTCCGGGTCGGCATCGACCGTCGAGGCATCAAGAAGCGGTCGGGAGAGGACGTTCAGGCGAAGTGAGACCGATGCCGGGGAATTGATCGCGTCCGCGGACTCGATGATCCCCTGAGCCTGGTAACTTCCGGGTAGGAGTCCATCGGGGTCGAAGGTGACGAGGAGTTGCGTGGGGGCATTCGTGTCCACGAGTTGACCCTCGACCCACCCTCGGGTGGCTCCCGAGTACTCGATCTCGCCCGTGATCCCGGAGATCTCCCCACTCCCGTCGTTCGTGACCTGGACTGCCACCGCGTCGGTGGCCGGATCGCCCTCTTCGACGGTGCGGGTGACGATCGTCGGCGAAATCCCGAACTGGGGTGGCGGCTCCCCGTATCGGTACCGAACCTGAACCAGGACCCCCGATCCTTCCACAGCCGGTGAGCTCACGCGTACCAGGGCATCGAAGATCCCGGGGGACAGCCCGGTCGGGTTCACGCGGAGGACCAGATCCGTTGGGGCCGTCGTCGACTCGAAGCTGGCGTCGAGCCATCCTTCCGAAGGCCCTGCCACATACGCGATCTCGGTTTCGAGGTCCCTCAGGATTCCTCCACCGATGTTGGTCACCCGAACGGCCTGGGGGTTCGGTGCGCCCTGCCCCTGGGACGACGAGAAGCCTAACGCTCCGGGGGAAACGCCGATGGCTGGAGGGGAGGCTGCGATCTCGAGCACTGCAGTCAGAACTGCGGGCTGAACACCCACGGTCGTCGAACTGAGGGTCACCGAGGCCTCATAGCGGCCGGCGGGCCGGCTCCCGGGATCGGCACGAAGAACCAGCGTGGTCGGCGCCGAACTCCCTTCGAGGCTGGCCTGGAGCCACCCGCTGGCACCCTCGATCCATTCGGTTGAGACCGCCAGGCCGGAGAGAGCTCCGCCGCCTTCGGTGGTGATTGCAACGTGCACCGGACTTGACAGGCCAGCTCCGGAAACGAGAGAGAACTCGACTTCGGGCAGTGAGAAGGCGATCTGCGGTGACCCGCCCACCTGGATCGAGGCCAGACCCGAGGCACCGCCGGTCGCTGCCCGAATTCGAGCGGCGCCGGGGGCGATGGCACGCACGAGTCCGGATTGATCGACGGTTGCGGTCTCTGGATCGAGGGCGACCCAGTCGATGGAGCGTCCGGGCAATGGACGGCCCGCCTGGTCCAGCGGGGTGGCCGTGAGGCGCACGGTATCCTGAGGAATGAGTTCGAGGGTTGCCGGGGTGATCTCGATCGAGTCGATCGGAATCTCGGAAATAGAGACATCCTCGCACGCAATCATCCCGATCAGGATCGCCGCCGTCAGCGCGACCAAGCCGGACGTTGGCGATCCACGCTCAAGGCACGGGCGACGGCTCCCTGACCTAACTGTCTGTCCGCTATCCATGGCTCAGCCCTTCGTGCTCGGGGCGGAAGAGGCCTGCGAAACGCATTACGGTCGATGGGGATCCCGCAGCAACGGGCGGAGACATCCCGGTTTGCGGGAGACTCCTGGAAAGCTGGGGGGTCCCTTCGGCGTCCTCCACCTCGATCGTGAGTGTCCCGATCGGGTCGCCCTCGGCATCCGTGCCCAGGTATGCGGTGATCGTCACCGTGCCCGTGTCCCCGGATGTGAAGGTCGTGATGAACTGGCCGTTTGCATCAGTCGTACCCGTCGTGGCGCCGAGGTCACCCGTGCTCGAAGTCAGGAACACGTTGTCCCCCCCGCTTGTCAGCGCATTGCCATCCGAGTCACGCAGCTGAACCGTCACCGTCGACGTATCCCCGACCGCAAGGCTGTCCGGCGCAGCCGCCACCGTCGACGGGCCGGCCGCCGCGTCGCCCGGGTCCA
>SLBA01000114.1 GCA_007126575.1 Gemmatimonadota bacterium
ACATCGCCTTCGCACAGGGATCCGAGCGGTACGAGGGTCCGATCATCGACATGCACCTCCACGCGCACACGGTCGCATCCTATGCGCCGGAGCCCATTCCGATGTGCACCGCCGCCGAGCCAGTGGTCTTTCTGGGTCTCGATCCCAGGATTCCCATGACGCTCGATCGGGTCAGCGCCCCCTGCGCCAACCCGATATGGTCTCCGGCCACTGACGAGGGGCTCCTGCGAGAGACGCTCGCCGCCATGGAGCGACACCAGATTGTACTTGCCGTGACCGCGGGACCGCTCGACGTCGTCACCCGCTGGCACGAGGCCGCGCCGGAGCGGATCGTCCCCGCCATCTCCTTCCTCACCGGTCGGGCCAGCGGGGCTCAGGCCGGCGGGGTGGAGGGGCTTCGGAATCTCTTTCTGGAAGGGCGGATCGAACTCTTCGCGGAGGTCGGAGCGCAGTACGAGGGGCTGGCCCCCAGCGATCCCTCCCTCGATCCGTTCTACGCGCTCGCGGAAGAGCTCGACATTCCGATCGGGATGCACCTGGGGGACGGCCCGCCCGGCGCGCCCTACAACCTCTATCCGAACTATCGCGCGTCCCTCGGCCGGCCCCTCCTGCTCGAGGAGGTGCTGATCCGCTACCCGAAGCTTCGAATCTACGTGATGCACGCCGGATGGCCGCTCATCGAGGAGATGATGGCGATCCTCTATTCGCATCCCCAGGTCTACGTAGATATTGCGGGAGAGAACTGGACCCATCCCCGCAAGGAATTCCATCGCTACTTGCAGCGCCTGGTCGAATCCGGGTTCGGGCAGCGCATCCTCTTCGGCACCGATCAGATGGTCTGGCCGCAGGCCATCGAGGTGGCCATCGAGAGCATCCAGTCGGCGGATTTCCTGACGCTCGAGCAGAAGCAGGATCTCTTCTACGGCAATGCCGCGAGGTTCCTGCGACTGAGCGAGGAGGAGATCGCCCGGCACCATGGGCGGGGGGCAGAGGGCATGAAGTAGCCCCTGGCAGTGAGCATGGGGACCCTCATGCGGATACAGGGTACTATTATAGTATCACTTACGTCCCGCAATTGAGGATAGCTGCTAATATGTTACCACTGGAGTTGCGGAGTCCGAGCGAGATTGCGGATTTGCTGGCGCAGCGGGTACGGGCGCTCCGGTTGGAACGTGGCTGGACGCAGCAGGAGATCGCTGACCGAAGTGGCATTTCCCTGGCCACGTACCGACGGTTTGAGCAGAGCGGCCGAATTTCTCTTGAACGCCTCCTGAAACTTGCCGTGATCCTGGACGCACAGGGCGAGTTCGAGAATCTCTTCACTCTCCCTCCCGCTCGATCCCTGTCTGATCTGGAAAAGGAAGATCGTCCGACTCGGAAGCGAGGAAAGCGAAGCGATGCGTAAGCTTCAGGTCCGGCTTGACTGGGGCGACGAGCAGACCGTCGTGGGTACGCTCGCGGAACGTGACCGGCGCATCTACTTCGAGTACGCTCCGGCCTTCATTGACGCCCCCCTGCCGATCTCTCCGTTCAAACTACCGGTGAAGCCCGGGCTCTTCGAACACAGAGATCGGGAGTTCGGTCAGGTCTTCGGGGTGTTCAACGATTCTCTGCCCGATGGCTGGGGCCTCCTGTTGATGGACCACGTCTTCAGGAAGCAGGGGTTGGTTCCAGCACGCGCTTCAATCCTCGACCGCCTTGCGTATATCGGCGAGCGGGGGATGGGAGCGCTCACGTATCATCCACCGACGGAGAACGCAGAGAATTCAAGTCCGGTCGTGGATCTTCAGGAGCTGGCACATCAAGCGGAACGTATCCTGGAGGGCAGTACAGAAGACCTGCTCCCATCCCTGCGCATCGCCGGAGGCTCTCCGGGAGGCGCGCGGCCCAAAGTGCTCATTGCCGTGCATGAGGATGGTCGAGCGATCGCCGGAACGTCTGATGTGCCCGTAGGCTTTCGCCACTACCTCGTGAAGTTTCCCGGCGATGAAGACCTCCCCGAAATAGGCGCGGTGGAGGCGGCCTACGCATTCATGGCAGGAGAGGCCGGCCTGAGGATCCCCCACACCACCCTCTTCGAGACACGGGACGGCGGCCGGTACTTCGGGGTAGAACGGTTTGATCGCGACGGTAACGCGCGGCTCCACATGCATACCCTCGGTGGCCTACTGCACGCCAGCCACCGGGTGCCCTCTCTGGAGTACGAGGGCTTCCTGAAGGCGACCCTCATCCTGACCAGGGATCAGCGGCAGGTCGACGAGGCATTTCGACGCATGGCCTTCAACGTACTGGCCCACAACCGGGACGACCACGTCAAGAACTTCTCATACCTGATGGATCGAAACGGGGAGTGGGAACTCTCACCCGCGTACGACCTCGTATTCTCGGAGGGCCCGGGAGGCCGGCATACCATGGCTGTGGCTGGAGAAGCGGATCAGCCGCGAGAAGGAGAGATGATCCGCGTCGCACGGGATTGTGGTCTCGATGCTGGAAGGGCGAAAGAGATCATCGAGGAGGTTGGAAATGCGGTGGGGCAGTGGTCTCGGTTCGCAAAAGCCGCCGGCGTATCAACCAGTACCTCACGGCGGATTGGCAGGGTCATCTCGGGGCGAAGTTCAGTCCCGTGAGGCCCACGCTGTCCTGACGGTTCGACGGCTCGTGGAGTCACCGGGGCTTCCCGGGGCCGGGAGTCCACGTCGCGTGTCAGGGCGCATCGAACCCCGGGAGCGGTGGCTTGCCGTCCTGGATCACGACCGTGCCCGAAATCTTGTCGTGCGTGGCCTGCCGGTTGGGGTCCCAGTAGACCTGGGCGAAGCCGAGGAGT
>SLBA01000042.1 GCA_007126575.1 Gemmatimonadota bacterium
ATGGAGCCAATCGGGATCGAACCGATGACCTCCTGCTTGCAAAGCAGGCGCTCTCCCAACTGAGCTATGGCCCCTGAAACGGGAATGCGCCTTCGAGCCGACGTTGCCGGCCCCGCAACTCCCGAGACTCCTAATTTCAGAGAAATCGGGGCGGGAAGTCAACACGTGCCCTCGACAGCGGTTCGTCCACCCCCGTCTTCAGGGGAGGACGGAGCGGGCCACGAATAGCAGATTCGCCGGGCGCTCGGCCAGGCGCCGCACGTACCAGGGGTACCACTGTTCCCCGTAGGAGATCAGGACCCGAAAGGGAGTGCCGACCTCGAGGATCTTCGGCCACGCCCGCGTGCGGATCCCGTAGAGCATCTGGATCTCGGGCCCGTCGGCGATCTGCGACAGGAGATCGATGTCGTGGCTGCCGAGCACGTGGCGCAGGGGCCGTCCCGCGCCGGGGCCCGTCAGATCCAGGCTCAGCTCTCCGGCCAGGTGAAGAAAGGCCGCATCCACCGCACCGGAGCCCTGCAGCGCCACATCCTCCGGCTCGCGATACGCGCCCTTAACCAGCCGCACCGTGCCCCCCGCCCCCAGGACCGCCTCGAGGTCAGCGGGGGTGCGGTGCAGGTAGGCCTGCAGGCAGATCCCGAGCGGCGCCCCCGGATCCAGGAGCGAGCGGTAGAGGTCAAGGGTGGCATCGACATAGCTCGAATCCTCCATGTCGATCCATACCGGCACCCCCGCCGACAGGGCGTGATGGGCCAGCCGGCTCAGCGCCCCCCGACAGATCTCCTCGCCCAGGTCCAGCCCCAGGTGCGTGGGCTTGACCGAGACCTGTACGTCCAGCCCCTCTTCGAGCGAGCGATCCACCACACTCCGGTAGTGGTCGACCACCCGTGACACAGCGGCGGCGGAATCGACGTTTTCACCCAACTGGGTCAGAACGACCGGAATCCCCTCCCCGGCCAGACGGTGCGATGCCGCCAGCGCCTCATCCAGGGTTTCGCCCGGCATGAAGCGACGAACGGCCCTTCGAACGAACCCCCGTCGCCGCGCCTGATCCGCCAGCCACGGGTTTCGCGACGCCTTCAGAAGCAGAGAACGCATGACCCCCCTTCCACCTTGTGACAAGTCTGATATATTCCGGCGCTGTCTCGGGAGACGGGAGTGCGGGACCCGCCGGAATTTCGGCCCCCGATCCCTCGCCGACGACATGCTTTGAAACCTGATCCGGGGACCCTCCGTACGGGGAGTCACAAGCGGATGAACTTCGGCCGCTAACCGGAACTCATAGATAGAACGACCTGGAGAATATCATGGCAATGCTTACATCCAAGAGCACGCGCTTCGAGCGCAGCATGAACTACACGATGCCCGAGTACCGTCCGAATTCCGCCCGTCGCACGGGCAACCGGATTTCGGTCGTGGCTCCCCTCGGCCAGAACCGCGAGGTGACGTCGCGTAACAAGGAGAATGGCGAGCGCTGACGCGTTCCGCCAGCAGTACCCGCGGCCCGGTGCCCCCTCTGGGGTGCCGGGCCGCTTTGTTTCCCGTCACCGGACAGGCTCCGCGGGTTTGACGAAACAGGGGGCTCCCCACCATCCTGAGACACACTCCCACAACCCGATGCGCGACAGTGGAGCCGCCCCATGGGCCATGCGCCCCCCTATGAACTGAAGCTGTTCGGCCCCCCGGACCTCCGGGACGCGACCGGGGCTCCGGTCGGGCTCCCGGCCGGGAAGCCGCTCGCGCTCGTCATCTACCTGCACCTGTCCGACAGCCCCGTCCCGCGCGATCAGCTCGCGGGGCTCCTGTGGAGCGGGTCGACGCGCGATCGGGCGCGGGGATCCGTCCGGCACGCCCTCTGGTATCTTCGCAAGGAGCTCGGGGAGGACCTCTTCGCGCAGGACGATCCCGTCGCGCTGACCCCCGGCAGGGTGCGCTCCGACCTCCAGCAGCTCAGGAGTCACCTGAGCGCCGGTCGCCTCGCCGACGCCGCCCGCCTCTGGAGCGGCTCCCCCCCGGAGCTGGCCGGCCTGGCCGACGGCGTCGAGTGGAGCCACTGGTGCGAGACGGTCCGACTCTCGATCGAGCGGGAGTTCGCCACCGCGCTCTCGGACCAGGCGGCCACGGAGCGAGCGCAGGGGAAGCCCCAGGCCGCCATCCGGTGGCTGAGGGTCGCCACCACCGTTCAACCCGGCCGGCTGGGCGCCCACCTCGAACTGATCGAGACGCACCTCGACCTGCGGAACTTCGACGAGGCCTCGCGTGCGCTGCACGAGGCCCGCGAGCACCTCTCCGATCCCGACTCGATCGCCGAGCTCGATCCCCTGGAACGGCGCCTGGACCTTCTGCAGCGGGGGAGCCCGGTCTCGGAACTCGACGACCCGGCGCTCCGCCTGGAGTTCACCGGACGCGACGACGAGTTCAACGCCCTGCTCCGACGGTGGAGACAGGCCCGCGAGGGGGAGCCGGGGATCGGCCTCGTCACCGGCGAGCCCGGAATCGGAAAGACGCGCCTGTCGGAAGAGATCGCGGCCGTCGCGAAGGCCGAGGGCGGACGGGTCATCCAGCTCAAGGCCGACGACTCCGAGCGGCCGATCGAGTGGGGACTCCTGTCGGAGACCATCCAGCGGCTGCTCAACCTTTCCGGGGCCGCCGGGATCAGCCACGCGTCGGATGGTGTGCTCCGAACCCTGGTGCCGAGCCTCAACCTGACCGATCCCTCGGGTCCGGGGGCCCCGGATCGCATGGGTCCGTACCTGCCGCGCAGTCGACCCTCGGCAGCGCTCTCGGACGCGCTGATCGACCTCATGTCGGCGGTTTCCGAAGATGCCCCCCTTCTCCTCGTGGTCGATGACCTCCAGTGGGCCGACACCGAGAGCCGCTCGGTCCTGGCCCGCGTCGCCACCCGGCTCTCCGAGGTCTCGGTCTTCCTCCTCTTCAACTGCCGCGCCGAAGTCGACAGCGCCCGGGTCCGCAAGACGCTCGCGCTCCTCGCCGAGGGCCCCCGCACGACCTCGATCGAACTCACCCCGTGGAGCGAGGCCGATGTGAGCCGGCTCCTGCAGGCCCGCATCCGGTTTTCAGGGAGGGGAAGCCGAGACGCGATCATCGGTCGCATCCATCGCACCACCCGGGGCAACCCCCTCTTCGTGGTCGAACTCCTCAAGGCCTTCGAGGAGGAGGGCACGCTGGAGGGGACCGCCGAAGGGGTCTGGATCTTCCACACCGACCGGCTTCCCCCGGACCTCCCCCTGCCCCGGTCGCTCCGGGACCTCGTCGACCGTCAGCTCGATCAGCTCTCGGAAGAGGGCAAGCTGGTGGCGGCCCACCTCGCGCGGATCGGTCATCCGACCTCGCCCCGCATGCTGGCCCTTCGGACCGGTCTCGGAACCTCGGCGGTCACCAGCGGGGTCGGCGACCTGTTGAATCGCCGGATGATCCGCTGGGAGAACCCCGAGACGCTGACCTTTCTGCACGACGAACTGCGTTCGGCGGTGGCCCGCCGCTTCCAGCTGCACGTGGGACTGACCACCGGGGGAGGGGCACAATGGTCGTTCTTCCGGACGGCGGTCGTGGCTTCGGTCGCACTCCTGATGCTCGGGGCGGTCGCCTACGCCTTCGCCCGCCCCGCACCCACGTCTCCTTCGCTCTTCGGGGGCGGCATGCTGGTCCTGACCCGCGACGCAGGAGTCGAGAGCTATCGGGTCGAGATTTCGGAGGTCGACGGAGGGCTCGAAATGATCCCGCAGAACCCGGCTTTCTCTCCCCCCGAGACGCCCGGGTCGGGAGGGCCGGTCCGGCTGGTCAGCGGAGCGGTGGAATGGGTACCGAAAGGCCTCCTTGGACTGAGTCCCGACGGGATGCATCAGCTGGTACACCGAGAACTCGACGACGACCGCCACCAGCTGGTCCTGTACAACGTCGAAAAGGGGGACCGGGTCCCGATCTACGAGGGTCGGCGCAGTCCCGAGCAGGTCGACGTCTCGCCCCTGGGCCAGCGAATCCTCGTGCTCCTGCCGGGGCGGACCGACGCGCTGCTGGTCATGACACCCGGGGGCAGACCGCTCGCCCGGTGGACGTCGGCGGGGATCCTGCGCAGCCACTGGTGTGGTCCGGACCGGGTCCTGATCCTCGTGCGGGAAGAGCATGAGGTGCACGCCCACCTCTGGAACCCGGCGCAGGACTCGCTGGAGCGACTCCGGCTCATGGAGCTTCACCTGGGCGGACAGACCGCGTGTTCTCCCGACGGATCGGCGATCGTGCTCCAGGGTGCGCTCGAGGGGCGGGTGGGAATGTATCTGCACCAGCTCGATCGGGGGTCGACGATCCCGCTCCCCCTCCCCCCCGGTGGAGTGCCCGAGCGGGTTCACTGGATCCCCGATGAGGTGGCCCCCCTTCCCTCGGGTATCCGGATCGCGAGCCCCAAGAAGGTCACATTGGGGTGGGGGGACCAATACCGGCTCGAGGGCCGGCTCCTCTTTCCCGACGGCAGCGCCCGTGAAGACTCGCTCCAGTGGGTGAGCCGGGACCGCGAGATCGCCTTCATCGCACAGGACGGCCAGATCACCGCGGCGAGCCCCGGAAAGAGCTGGATCATCGCCGAGTGGAACGGCTGGTTGCGCGACAGCGTGCGGATCGAGGTCTCCCCCTCGGAGAGTCCGGGCACCCTCCTGCGGGAAGCGTTCCAGGACCCGAGACTTCCGGGCTGGCTCGCGACCGGCAGCGCCACCCCCCGTTGGCAACTGCGCGGAAGACCGGGCAGCCTGGGCTTCGCGGGCCCCGACGACCGGCTCGCAGCACTGATTTCGGAGTCCGGAGTATGGCTTCCCGACGGGGGGACCCTCGAGCTCGAGTTCCGGCTTCCCCTGTCTCGGTCCGAGGGGCAGTCGCTGGCGCTCTGCCTCTTTCAGGTGGGAAGCACCCAGTTGGGCACCTTCGCCGAGGAGGGCCTCGAGGCATTCTCGGCATTCCGCAACGGGGTGCGTCAATCGGCCTGTGCCCGCTACCCCTCGGGCACCGGGGACCAGTGGGACCCGCGACGGATCGAGCTGCACTCGCATCGATCCTTCCCCGCGACCCCCATCGACGTCAGCCCGTCGCTTCCGAGAGAGGAGTGGGCCCACCTCGCCATATCGGTGGGAGCGGACGGGGCGGTCAGCACCTTCATCGATCGGGAATGGGTCGGATCGACCCCCGTCTTTCTCGACCCGGACCCGACGGGGTGGAGGATCGCGGTCCTCGGAAAGGCACTCGACACCGAACTCGAGATCCGGCACCTGACGCTCTGGCCGGGTCTGCGATACGAGCCGTCGGGTCGCCCCTGACGCAGGGGTGAGCAGAGAGGAAGGGGATCCCGGCGCATGGCCCACCGTTGGTGGCGAAGGTTGGACGCCACAGTGGTCGACCGGAGGGCGGTGTGCTGCAGATCGAGAACGCCGAAGCGCTCACTCACCGTAGCCGACCCTGGTAGGAATCATTCATCCGTTGGGCTGCGGAGAGCCACGCGCCGGAATGAGGGATCCTGCGCTAGGAGAGTCGCAACGCACCGTTTATCGAGCGTTAAACACCACCCGAGCCACCAGCGATTGACGTGGGAGACGGGACCCATCAGAGTGACAACCCCTATAATCACTGGACAATCTCAACTTTAACGCCCATTTGCGAGCGATCGACAGGCACCCCGATCACACCTTGCCACGGAACCCGGATTGACGCACCTTCGGGCCCGAATCCCGACCTGCGCCCCCCCTCTCGACCCGGACCGCACATGCCCCGCATTCGACATCTGCTGCTCCTGAGCCTGCTCCTTCTGGTCGGCTGCGAGAGCGACCCGGTGACGCTCGAGGTTGGCGAGTTGGCCTTCACGGAATCCCAGCTCCTGGGGCTCTCGGACGCCCGGCTCGAGGAGCTCACCCTGATCGCGGCACTCGCCGAGGCCCGGGTCCGAGGCGAAGAGTCCGAGCTCGCGGCGCCTGCCCTCGAGAGAGGACTGCGCGAGTCCCGGATTCAGTCGCTGCGAGAAGAGGTGATGCTCGAGGCCGCGGGGGTCACCGAGGAGGACCTCGCCGCCCGATACGCGGCGTCGCCCGAGCTGGAGCTCGAGGTCCGTCACCTGGTGATCCTCTCCGAGCGCTGGCAGCCCGATGCGCACCGGACCGCCGCCGAGAGCCGTGCCCGCACCGCCCTCGAACGCATCGAGGCGGGGGAGCCCTTCGCCGAGGTGGCCGGAGAGGTGTCGGACGAGCCGGGCGCCGGGCGCCGGGGGGGACTGCTCGAACCGGGTCGCGCGGGGACCTGGGTGCCCGAATTCTGGGAGGCCGCCCGGGCGCTCGACGAAGGCCAGGTGAGCGGGGTCGTCGAAAGCGAGTTCGGCTTCCACGTCCTGAAGCTCGAGTCGCGCACCGAGCTCCCCTTCTCCGAGGGCCGCCCACGCGTGGTGCGTGCAATGGCTGCCGAACTCGGGGGGGTCGAGGGATGGGAGCGCTGGCGCGAGGAGGAACTCGCCGGGCTGACCCTCGACCGCGAGGCGATCCGGGACCTCGCCCTCTCGCCCTCGCCACCGGACGCCTCGGCTGGTGGGGGCACGGACGAGCCCCCTGCCCCCGTGGTGCTCGCCGACTGGGGCGACGGGTCGTTCACCTCGGCGAACCTCGTCACCGCGCTGCAGGGGGCCCGCGCCGCCGAGTGGGAGCGGCTGCGCGCCGCCGAAGGCGACGACCGCATCGAACTCGTGCGCGAGCACGCGGAGCGCCACCGGCTCGACGCGATCGCCCGCGAGCGGGGCATCGAGCCCCGCGAGGAGGCCCGCAGTCGACTCCAGCGGGAGTGGGAGCAGCGGATCGTGAGCTGGACCGCCTTTCTGGACCTCCCCGAGGGACTCGCCCGCGAGGAAGCGGCGGAGCGGGCCCTCGCCGGACTCCGCAGCAATGATCAGAACGCCCGGATCGCCCGCTCCGAGCTGCGCGAGTGGGCCCCGGTGCTGCGCGCGGCGTATGGGATCTCCGGCCCGAACGACGAGCGCGCGTGAAGGCCTCCACGAAACGAAAGGCCCGGTTCCTGGCCGGCTTCGCTCTGTATTTCGTTGCGCTCTGGTTCCTGTGGGACACCCCGGTGATCTATCCACTCAAGGTCTTCGTGGTCTTTCTGCACGAGATCAGCCACGGGCTCGCGGCGATCGCCACGGGGGGGTCGATCCAGCGCATCGAGCTGAGCCCGCGGCTGGGGGGGCTCTGCTACTGTCCGGGGGGCAACGCCTTTCTGACCCTCTCGGCCGGATACCTGGGGTCTCTCGCTTGGGGAGGGGTGATCCTCGAGGCAGGGCACCGGGCGGGGCGACACGCCGGACGGGTGGTTCAGGGCCTGGGGGCACTGGTGCTGCTGATCTCGATCCTCTTCGTGCGGAGCGCCTTCGGGATCGTCTTCGGACTCCTCTTCGGACTCGCCCTGATCCTGGCCGCGGGGAGGCTGTCGCCGGCGGTCAACCGGGGGCTCCTCTACGTGCTGGGGCTGACCAGCGCGCTTTACGCGATCCTCGACATCAAGTCCGATGTACTGGATCGTCCGCACCTCCCCTCCGACGCCCACATGCTGGCCGAGCTGACCGGGGTCCCGACCGTGGTCTGGGGACTGATCTGGATCGGGCTCGCCCTTGTCGTCTCGACTCTGCTCTTCCTGCGCGCCTTCCGCTCCGCCTGACCGTCGGTCGGACGCCGGATCAGAAGCGCCATTCCCGGAAGATCAGGGAGCCGAAGACGCTCGCCCGGTCCGGCTCCTCGGGAAGAAGGGTCGGCACCGCCGGAAGGAACCGGGGTCGCCAGGTCACCCGCCACACCCAGCCGTGTTCGGTCTCGTAGTCCATGCGGGCGCCCGGGTGCACGAAGGTGGGGCGGGCCTGTCCCGAAATGAAGAGGCGCGAGGTCACGTAGCGCCCGGCCTCGAACTCGGTGCCCCGGAGGAGGTCGGCGAACTCCCCGGTCGAGATCTCGGCCGGTATCTCGGCGGGGCGGATGTTCAGGACATCAAGCCCGAGGGTCCGGGCCGTCTCGGCTTCGACCTGCCCGAGAACCGCGTCGAATCCCACCGTGGCGAACTGCTGGGCGGCCCGGCTCGCGACCTGCCCCACCAGGGGTCCGCCGGACGACCCCTGTCCCGAGAGGGCCGAGCCGGGCTGGGCCAGCAGGGAGCCGGCGTCCCGGCCGAAGACCACGAAGCTGAGCAGGTCCGTCTGGGAGAGGGGTGGCTCGGCGGTACTCTCGAGTTCGGTCTCCAGATCCGTCGGCGTCCCGTCAAGCACGATCCGGACGTCGAAGGGCTCCCGACCCGGGAGCTGCACCTCGTGCTCGGCGGTGAGCCGGATCAGGGGCTCGAGCGGTGCTCCCTCGACGAAGGTGACGGTCCCACGGCTCAGGCTGAAGCGCCGACTCATGAACTCGTACTCCCCCCGGTCGCTCTGCACGGTCCCCTCGAGGCCGATGTCCTCGGGGCGAACCCCGTTCATCCGCACGCGGAGCGGCCCGATGGCCGGCGGGGTCGAGAACTCCACATTCGCGTCGGGAGAGCGGACCCACATCCCGCGGGCGATATGCAGATCCAGCTCCACCTGCAGGTTCTGCAGGACGGGCGGGGTATCGACCAGGCGGTCGATCTCCTGGACCAGCCGGGGGTCGAGCCGGGCTCGGAGCGCCGGGTCCTCCAGGTCCAGGGGAACGGGCTCGGCCAGTTCCTCGGTGCTGGGAATGCGGACCACCCCCTCCCGGGTCCGTACCTCGCCGGTGACCACGACCTCGTCGAGAGTGCCGGCCACCTCGATCTGCGCGTCGGCTCGGGCCCTCACGTCCGCGGTGCGGATCGCCTGGGCATCAGTGGCCTCGATCGCGAGCTCGAAGGTGGGTTCGGCCAGCTCGGCCAGGTCCACTTCGCCCGACATCCGGATCGGCCCCCTGCTGTAGGCCACGATCGAGTCCACCCGAAGGAGCCGGTCGTCGAACGAGACCCTGCCGGCCAGGTCGTCGACCCGGATCCCGAGGGGCTCCACGAAGACGGTGGGGACGATCACGTCCATGCCTCCGGCCACACGGGCGTCTTCGTAGCTCCCCGACAGCCTGAGCTCTCCGTCGACCCTCCCGGCGATCCCCGCGATCTCTTCGACGAGGGCATCGAACCCCTCGAGTCGGAGCTCCTCGAGACGGGCCTCGGCGGCGATCGGCCCCTCCAGAAGGCGCTCCTCGGGGGCCTCGATGAGCCCCAGGTCCAGGGGGAGGCGGGCTTCGGCCACCAGGATCCGGCGCTCCTCCTGAAGGGCCCGGGCGTCCAGAGTCAGCCGCTCCTCGGCGTAGTCCACCTCCGCCTGGAGTTCCGGAAGGGGATGGTCGGCCAGGGTGACCCCGGTCAGGCCCGTGGTCCCGTGGATCACCGGTCGCTCGAGCGATCCCCTCCACTCCACCTCCAGATCGAGGTGTCCGGCCAGGTCGGGTTCCATTTGCGCCAGGTGGGCCAGGTGGCCGAGCTCGAAGGCGTTCAGCGAGAGCGCGAGCGACTCGTCGTCGGGCGCCGTGTCCTGGGCGTCGACCTCGCGCAGGGGGAGGACTCCGGTGGCGGTGAACCCGGCCTCGATGTCGCTTTCGAGGATGACGTCGGCCAGCTCGACCCTCCGGTCGTCCCATCGCACCACACCGGGACGGGGGAGTCGGTACAGGGCGTCTTCGAACTCGAGGGTCAGGTCGTCGAGTCGGGCCTCGCCGGACTCCCCGGCGAGCTCGAAGGCGCCCGCGACACGGACCCCGGTCTCGGGGTCCTGACGGACCGAAAGCGCCAGGTCACCCGACTGGACCTCTCCGGTCTGGATGGCCACCTCGGTCTCGACCCGGTCGTACTCGAACCCGGCCAGGAAGAGCCCCTCGGCCTCGAGCTCTGCGGTGGCCTCGAGCACGAGATCGGGCCCCTGGTCCTCATCGGCCTCCGGGGCGGGCTGGTCACCCACCGAAGGGGTCCGCGCCACACCCGCCAGGGCGTAGCTCCCCCGAGCGTGCTCGACGCGATTGCCGAGCACGATGAGACCCTCTGCGTTCATCCCTCCCTGCGCGTCGAAGTGGCCCGTGTGCCCCTCCAGCACTCCGAAGATCTCGAGGCTCCCGTCCATCCGGTCCCGGGGGATGCCCTCGAGCCCGGGAAGCTCCTCGAGCTCGGGAAGGCCCGGCCGGTCCCCCGTGGCCAGGTGCTCCACCTGGGCGTCGCGTACGATCCGGGCCAGATCCTCCTCTCGGACCTCCACCGCGGCCTCGCGAACCGAGGGTCGGGGCTCGACGAGCTCCGGATCGGCCGGGACCAGGGGCTCCAGAAGGTGGAGCGAGTCCACCGAGACCCGGTACTCCAGCGCTCCACTCCGTTCGTCGGTGAGTCCGAAGGATCCCCGGGCGTCGAGGTAGGCCGACGCCATCTCGAAGGTGAGGGTGTCGACCCGGACGAGGCCCCGGTCCATGGCCAGCCGGGCGGTCAGGTGGCGGGAGGGCAGCTCCGCCCCCACCTCGGGCTCCCCCTCGTCGATCGATCGCCAGGGGCCGTCGTCCAGCAGCTCGGCGGAAAGCTCGGCGGCGAGTTCGGCGGGGTCCGTGCCCTCGCCGCGGGCCTGCACACTCCCTGCGAGCGAGGTCTCGTCTCGGACCCGGCCCGAGAGCGCCGAAAGGTCCAGGTCGCCGAGCGTCAGCCCCAGGCGGTACAGGGGGCTGTCACCCGTCAGATCGAGGGCCCCCTCGGACTCCAGCAGCCCACCACCCGGAAGCTCGAGCCGGAGCGATCCGTCGAGCTCCCGGAAGCTCCCCTGGAAGCGGCCCTCGCCGTTCAGGTCTCCTCGCAGCCCGGCGTCCGGAGCGAAGCGTCCGGCGGTGACGAGCGAGACATCGTCCAGCGCCACGTCGGCCGCGAACCGCCCGTCTCCGTCGGTGGCCACCTCGCCGCTGGCCAGGAGCCGGGAGCTCTCGTCCTCGGCCTGCCGGTGAAGGAACTCGGTCTCGAAGCGCAGCTCCTCGTCGAGCGTGCCATCGAGACGGGCGATCCCGTCGATGGTGCCCCCCAGGGGAAGCTCCGGATCCACCTCGCGGAGGAGCCCGACCTGCACGCCCTCGAGGTGGACGACCCCGTCCGACACCCGCAGCTCGTCCACGAAGGCGACCCGTGCGGTCGCGCTTACCCGGCTGGTGCCGACCGCCGGATCCATGTGGGCCAACGCTCCGTCGATGGCAAGGGGACCGGTGAGGGGACCGTCGAGGGTGGCCTGCCCCCGGATCTCGCCCCGCAGCGGGGTCTGGGGTGCCACCGCGCGAACGAGCTCGGTGCGCAGGGGATCGAGACGCACCGTCAGCCCGGCAAGGCGGATCTCTTCTCCAGGGATGACGCCCCCCTCGATCCCGATCGAACTGGTGTGCCCCGCCTCGCTCCGGAACCCGATGCGGGCGTCCACCCGGGCGGGGGGCCGGGACCCCTCCTCGTCCAGCGAGGTGACCGCCACCCGACCACTCAGCTCGCCGTGCTCCGGGATCGTCAGCTCCGGGAGGACGTCGTCGCCGAGGAGCTCCTCGACGAATCGGGTCCGGATCCCTTCGAGCCGGAGCTCGGTGTCGTCCAGGACGAGCCGGTCGCCGAACTCGATGCCCCCCCCACCCTCGAGGCGACCCTCGCCGACGCGGATCTCGAGCTCCCCAAGCGTGGCCCGGGTCGTATGCTCGTCGAGCTGGACCGCCAGGGCGGCCTGCCCCTCGATCTCGCGGGGGAGGGGCGGATAGAGGAAACGCAGGTCGTCGAGGGTGACCAGGGGGGCGTCCACTGCGGCCTGGAGCGCCGAGCTCTCGGGCACGAAGACGACATGGCCCGACAGCTCCGACGCGGGAAGAGCGAGGGTGAACTCCTCGACCTCGAGGAGCTCCGGTCCGACCCGAAGGCGGGCCGACAGATGCTCGACCACCCCGGGCTCGGGCGATCGGAAGGGTTCGGCCCCTCCGCTGAGGTGGGCGAGATCGACACGGATCTCGTCGCTCTCCGGCTCGGCGAGGACGACGCGCGGAAGGTGGGCTTCGCTCACCCGGAACGCCATGACGCTCTGCAGGCCCTCGGGGACCTCCTCGACCCTCTCGAGCCCCTCGCCCGCCCGCGCCCGACGCTCCTGCTCCTCGCGCTCCCCGACGGTCAGCTCCGGGTTCGGCTCCCATGGCATGCGAACGGCGACGTGGAACTCCTCTCCCCGGATCTCTCGCAGTTCGATCCAGTCGCCGAGCCCGGGGGCGGCGGCGGGGTCAGGGTCGGGCGCCTCCTCCGGCTCGAAGATGCGGGCGAAATTCCAGTCCTCGTCGGGGCGCTGGTCGAGGACGAGGTCGAGGCCGCTGAACTCCAGGCGGGTCAGGACGATGCGGCGCCCTACGAGCTCCGACAGGGAGTGGCGCCACCCGATCTCGCTGGCGGTCACGAAGGGCCGGCCCTCGGGATCGACGATGCTCATGTCCCGCAGGGTGCCCCCCACGATTAGGTTGCCGTCGAGCCGTCCAATCTCGACCTGCCCCTCGACGACCTCGTTCAGCTGGGCCTCGGCGAAGCCCCGCACCTGGTCGCGCCCCCATGGGGTGTTGGTGATGATCAGGACGAATAGTACGGCCAGCAGGACCACCGATCCGAGACCGATGAGAAGGCCCCTGCCCACTCCCCTGACGGTGCCCGGCATCAGAAGGCCTCCCCGATCGAGAAGTGGAGGGTGAGACGCCCCAGGATGCGGCCCAGGGTGCCCTGATCCTCGAGCGGATCGAAGAGCCGTCTCTGGTCGAGCTGGATGAGCTCTCGCTCGGTGACGCCCCCGCCGACGTCGATCTCGCTCTCGGTAATGACCGGCAGAAGCCGGGCCTCGCGCGGCCGGACGCCCAGGTCGATGCGGATGGGACCGGCCGGAGAGGGGACCCTCACCCCGAAGCCCGGAGTGATGGAGCCCGCGGCGTCCTGGAGGAAGCCCTCGACCCGCCCTCCCACCAGCGCCCCGTCCACGAAGACGGCCGCGTAGATCCCGGCGACCGGGAATCGGTACTCGACACTCCCTTCGAGGACGCTCGTGCCCCCCAGCGGTCGGGAGGCGAACGCACTCACCGGGGCTCCGTGCGGATCACAGCTCCGGTCCCGGATCTCCTCTTCGGTGCAGATGTCGTCCTCGAGGAGGAGCACCCTTGGAATGGCGAGGACCCTCGGGCCGAGCTGGTTTTCGGCGTAGCCCCGGACAGAGCGGGCCCCACCCGAGAAGAAGCGCTTGCGCGGGTGGAGGAGGGCCTGGCCCTTCCCGCCGTTCCCGTCGGTGCCGAGTGCCTCGCCGGTGCTCTCGAGCGACCGGACCCAGCCCGCCCGCACGTGGGCGGCCAGCACGTGGCGGATGGGCCCACCGAAGGGCTGGTAGTAGCTCGCATTGGCCGAGGCCCGGTTGTAGCGGAAGTCCGAGAGGGTCCAGCTCGAGGCGTGCTCCAGCGCCACCCGTGCCCGGTACCCGGTGGTCGGCGCCAGGGCGGCATCGCTGCGGTCCACGTAATAGCTGAGCGTCAGGGGCGCCAGGGAGTTCTGCTTGCGGAGCGAGGCGATGGCAGTGGGCTCGCAGATCCCGAAGGTGACGCAGAAGTAGACGTCTCCGGCTCGGACCGAGATCATCTCGGGTCGGTAGCTGAGGCTCAACGGCATCTGGAACCCCAGCGCCCGTGTGAGCGAGACCTCGGCCCCGTACCCCTGGTCCACCGAGACGGCCGGCACCACCCGCCGGTGGCCGAAGAGACTCAGGCTCAGGGTGTTCTCGGCGGCCCGGAACGCCGGCTGGGTCAGCTCGACGCTGGCCTGCCAGGTGGGACGCTTGAAGGGCCCCTCGTCGACGCCCGAGAGCTCGCCCGGAAGGATGTCGCGGAAGAAGAGGCGATCGGTGAGCTGGGCGGCCAGCAGGTTGCCGACGGTGCTCCGCAGATCCACCCGCCGGCCTCCGCCTCGCCAGTTGTAGTGGGTGTAGCGCCCCTCGACCTGCACGAACTCCAGCGTGTTGAATCCCCCCCCGACCCGGGCGAGGCGCGGGGGCGCCTCGCGGACGCGCACCTCGACCACCTTGCCACTATCGGCCGGCTCCGTGCCGTTGGGCGCCGCCTCTCCCACCGACACGTCCGCCTCGTGGAAGAGGTTGGACCGGTGGAGCGCCCTTCGACTCCGGTTCAGGAGCGGGGTCGTAAGGAGGTCTCCCTCGCTGAAGAAGAGGGCCCGGATGATGGTGGAGTCCGCGATCTGCTCGTTGCCCCGGATATCGAAGTCCGCGACGGTGGCCCGAGCTCCGGGGTCCACCAGGACTTCGACCCGGGCGGACCCGTCGGAGACCACGATGGAGTCCCGGATGTCATGGTCCAGGAATCCACGCTCCTCGAGGAGGACGGCCATGCGCTCGAGGGCCACCTCGATCTGCCGGTGGCTCAGGGGGGCTCCCTCGTCCGGAAGGTTCGCCCCGGCGATGTCGCGCCTCGACAGCACCTGCCGGGTCTGGCGGAGCTCCAGCGACTCGATCCGGGTCGGCGGGCCCTCGACGACCTGGAACTGCACATGGAGGTCGCCCCCGTTCTCGTGGATCTCGGCCACGGCTGCGGCGTCCCGATAGCCCTCCCTGAAGTACCGGACCAGAATTCGGAGCTCGTCGCGGGCCAGCTCGTCGGGGTCGAGCCGATGGCGCTCGATCAGGAAATCGGAGTCGATGAACCAGCAGAAGGGCGTGAGGAGCAGGCCACGGCACCGGGTGGGGGTGGTGTAGATGCTGGCCTCGAGACTGCTTTCGGAAAGGGCGTCGACCCCCGAGAAGCTCACCTCGCCGATGATCCGGTGGGCGGCGTCCCCGGCGGTGAGCTGGGCCTCGAGCTTGGGCGGGGTGCCGAGGGCGAAAGCCACCACGGCCGCGGTGAACAGGGCCGTGCCGTGCGGAAACCACCGACGCGAAGCCGATATCCACCCGGGTGAAGACGTGCAGAGTCCTTGTCGGCTGAACGAAGGCAGACGTACGGTCATGCGCAGATCGGGGAGCTGAATCGAAAAATGCGGGAGCGGATCGGGGGTCCTGGAAAGAAGCTACCCACGACTTGCCAATAAGATTTCCAGCGCACCCCAGCCCGGCCCTCTCCAGCGCGTTCGCCCGGGACGGGGAGCCGGCGCTCCCCGAGGCAACCTACGAAGAAAGGGGTAGACAAATCCGCCGGGGCCCCGTACATTGCAACTTGACGCCACGAACACGTTCGTACCGCAGGGTCGGCCACCACCGGCCCCACACCGGGAGATCGAATGAGCGATGTGAGTTTTTCCGAGCGTGAGCTCGACATCATGAGCATTCTCTGGCGCGAGGGCTCGGGTACGGTCAGTGAGGTCCGCGAGGCGCTCGAGGATTCGCTCGGCTACACCTCGGTGCTGAAGATCCTGCAGATCCTGGAAGAGAAGGGTCACATCCGGCACGAGAAGGAGGGGCGTGCCTATCGCTACATCCCCCTGGTCCAGGCCGAAGAGGCCGGACAGACCGCACTGGGGCGCGTCGTCGACAAGATCTTTCACGGCTCGGCGGAGCTGACGCTGGCCCGCCTCGTCTCGCAGCGCTCGATCTCGGCCGAGGAACTGGACCGGATGCGCCGGCTCCTCGACGAGCTCGACGCCGACGAAACGGGGAGCGAACGATGAGGCACGAACGATGAGCTGGGTCCTCTACGTCCTGGCGCTCACCGGACTGCTCACCGCGGCGGCCTGGGGGGCCGAGCGGCTCTGCGCCGCGCTCCGGCTGCCCACTCGCTGGCCCTGGCTTCTGGCCATGGGTGCGAGCTGCCTGCTCGTCCCACTGGCGTGGTCCGGCGTCCTGACTGCTCCCGACGAGCCTGCGGTGCCGGTCACCACGACGATGCCGGCGGCCACCCCCTCGGTCGCCTCTGACCCGGGGCCCGAGCGGGGTCTGCTCGCGGGGGTCCTGGGCGCCCTGAACCCGGCCGGCACCCCGGCAGTGTTTGTGAACCGCGCGCTCCGGAGTACCGAGGAGGCCCTTGCCGGGGCCGCGTCCCGCATGGGCATGGACCGATCCGGCGCCGGGTCGATGGTCGCCTCCCTCTCGATCTTGCTCTGGGGGGCCGCCTCGCTGGCGCTCCTCCTGACCTTGGCGACGACCTGGCAGCGCCTGGCCCACTCCCGCCGGCGGTGGCCCCGGGCGCGCCTGCTGGGTCACGAGGTCCGGATGTCGACCGAGCTGGGTCCGGCGGTGGTGGGGATCCGACGTCCCGAGATCGTGATGCCCACCCGGAGCCTGAGCCTCGAGGCACCGCAGCTCGGCCTGGTGCTGCTACATGAGCGCGAGCACCTGACCTCCGGAGACACCCGGGTACTCGCCGCGGGATTGCTCCCGCTGCTGCTCTTTCCCTGGAATCCCTTTCTCTGGATCCAGAACGCGCGTCTCCGGGAGGCGATCGAAGTCGATTGCGATGCCCGGGTCCTGCGCTCCGGCATTCCCGCCCGGCAGTACGCCGGCACCCTGCTCGACGTGGGAGGGGACCGCTTTCCCGGTCTCTCGCCCTCTCCGGCCCTCGGAGGGCCGACCCGACTTCTCGAACGGAGGATCCGATCCATGAAGCCCCGCACCCGTACGCAACGCCTTCCCGCCGGACTCGCCGGTGCCGCCCTCGCGGTCATCTTCCTCGTCCTTGCCTGCGAGGTGGACACCCCGACCGTCGACGGCCACGATCCGGTCGAAGCCCAGGCTCTCCAGACGGCCGAAGAAGCCTCGCCGGACGAGGACGGCACGATCACGGTTCGTGGCCGCCAGTCGATCTCGACGCACCCCTCGCCCCTGATCGTCATTGACGGCGTGATCCAGAGCTCCGGGCAGATCGGTGTGGCACCCGAGAACATCGTCTCGATCGAGGTCGTTAAGGGCTCCGACGCACGCGAGCAGTACGGCGAGCGCGCCAATGAGGGCGCGATTCTGGTCACGACCGTCGATGCCCCCGACGGGCCTCCCTCCCCCCCGACCCCGACGGAGCCCGGATCGAGCGACGATGCCGAGTCCGACGCGTCGATCGAGGCCATCGAACTCCCGCCCGAGGTCGATTCGCCGCCGCCCCCGGCCGATATCGAGGACCGGCGGGAGGTCCTTGAGGGGATGGTGTCCGGAGCCAGGGTGATGAGCCGCTCCGCTGACGACCGGACGACCGTTCGACTGCGTGGCCGCACCAGCGGTACCTCCGGGGCGGCGCCCCTGATCGTGGTAGACGGGATCATCCAGGCGTCCGGAAGTGCCGACCACCTGGACCCCGACGAGATCCTCGACATCGAGATCGTGAAGGGCTCGGCCGCCTCGGAGCGGTACGGATCGCGCGCCGCCGAGGGCGTGATCCTGATCACCACCCGGGGGGCCGGCGACCCGCCGTCCTCCACACCCTGACCGCTCGACCGCGACCGGAACCCCGGCGAGAAAGTCCAGCTGCCGCAGGGATCCCTGGAAAAATTTCGCATCCCCCTTGTGCATCGCCGGGGGCCCTCTTTAGCTTGCGGTGTCCCCAGATAGGGGACTGGGCCGGGGAGGGTTTCCCCAGAGGGAGATCTTCCGACCGGACCCCGGGTGTGATCCCGGCGGTGTGGTGCCCGATGTCGACTCAAACGAAGGAGGTGATCCCTTGTTAAGCCCCAGTAGACGTTCCAGCCTGGCATGGGCAAGCGATTGCCGACTCGGCCTCTGATAGCAAAAGCCTAGTCGCTCGCTGTTCGAGCCGCGCGAGGTAATCGCGCCAGGCTGGACGGCGTAACGAAGAACCCCCGTCGGATGCGAATCCGGCGGGGGTTTTTTCACGCCCGGAACCCTCGGGCGGTACCCGAAGCGTCCCACAGGCTGAGATGCCCGGGCGCTCCTCAAGCGATCAGCCCGGCCCCTTCCCCGGCTTCCACTTGATGTTGCACCCCATCGAGGGGAGCTGCTCGCCGGGCACCTCGCGCCCATCCACGACCGCGTCGACCGCGCGGCGAAGGTCCTCGCCCGTGACCGGCACGTCGTTGCCCGGTCGGCTCGCGTCGAACTGCCCTCGATACACCAGCTCCTGGTCTCCGTCGAAGAGGAAGAAGTCCGGAGTGCACGCGGCCTGGTAGGCCTCGGCCACCTCCTGGCTCTCGTCGTACAGGTACGGGAACGGATATCCGGCCTCGCGCTTCTCGATCGCCATCTTCTCCGGCGAATCCGCCGGATGCGTCTCGACATTGTTCGACGAGATCGCCACCACCCCGACGCCCTTCTCGGCCATGTCCCGGCCAAAGTCCGCGAGCCCGTCGCGCACGTGTTTCACGAAGGGGCAGTGATTGCAGATGAACATCACGACCAGCGCGGGGGCCTCCCGGAAGTCATCGAGCGCGACGGTCCCGCCGTCAGTGTCCGGGAGCGAAAAGTGGGGCGCCTCGGTCCCGAGGGGAAGCATCGTCGAAGGGGTCCTGGCCATGGGGGCTCCTGAGCGTTGTCGGTCCACGTTTGGTTTCGGGGAGGACTACCCGGGGACCTCTGTCCGGGTCCGGAATCCCGGCGCCGGACCAGGGGCCCCTCGCCGGAACTTCGCGGTGCTCCCGGTGATCTCTTCATGCATGAGAATCGTCTCCCTCGCCTGCTCCAACACCGAGATCCTCGTCGCCCTGGGCGCCGGAGTTCAGCTCGTGGGTGTGGACTCGCATTCGGACCATCCCCGGCACCTTCTGCGCGACCTTCCCCGCGTGGGACCCGACCTCGAGATCGACGTCGAGCGCGTGGTGGCGCTCGAGCCCGACCTGGTCCTGGCCTCGCTCACCGTTCCCGGACACGAGACCGTGGTCGAGGGAATGGAGGCGGCCGGGGTCCCGCTCCTGACGCTCGCCCCCGAATCCCTCGACGATGTGCCTCGCTCGATCGAGGCCATCGGGTCGGCGATCGGACGGGAGGACCGGGCCGCCACTCTCGCCGCCCAGCTCCGCGCTGCCTTTCAGGTGGACCCCGGGGACACGGGACCGGACTCCGGCGCCCCCTCGATCCTGATCCAGTGGTGGCCGAAGCCCGTGATCGCCCCCGGGGCCCGGAGCTGGATCCACGACCTGCTGGCCGCCGCCGGGGCCACCCACCCGCTCGCCACCGAGTCGGTGCTGAGCCGTCCGCTCGACGACGAGGAAGTCCGGGCCGCGGACCCGGACGCGATCGTGATGGCCTGGTGCGGGGTCGACCCGGCCAGGTACCGCCCCGACGTGATCTACCGGAATCCGGCGTTTGAGGAGCTCCGAGCGGTCCGAAACGGCCGCGTCCACCTGATCCCCGAAGCGTGGCTCGGTCGCCCCGGGCCCAGGCTCCTCGAGGGGCTGAGGGCCCTGCGCGAAGTGGCGGAGAGCGCCCGCTGACCCGAGGAATCCGGGCTCCCGGCATCACCGACGAGACCGACCCTTGACATTACTTCAAGTTTCAAATATCGTCATGTTGACAATCACCAGCCGGCCCCGACCCGCATCTCCGATCACGGAGGCGGGTCGGCTCACACCGCACGGGGAACCATGATGCTCCAGACACCCGGATTCCACCACATCGCCTTTGTCTCGGCGGGGCTCCAGCGCTCCCGGATCTTCTACGAGGATGTTCTGGGACTCCGCCTCCTCCTGGACCGAGACCGGGACGAGCGACTCCAACGCTCCCCCTACGACCTCCTCTTCGGCGACGCCGAGGGCTCGCCGGGATCGCTGATCGCCTTCATCGAGGACCGCGATGCCCGGAAGGGCCACTGGGGCATCGGAGGCATCCACCACCTGGCGCTCACCGTGCGCGATCGCGACCAGCAGCTTCGCTGGAAGCGCTGGCTCACGGATCACGGCGTTCCGGTCACGGGACCGTACGATCGGGGCTACTTTCACAGCATCTACTTCTCGGATCCGGACGGCCACATCCTGGAGCTGGCCACGCAGGGGCCCGGATACGATTTCGACGAGCCCGCCGACGCGCTCGGCGAGCAGTTCATCCAGCCCGACGAGGAGAGATTGCGCGGGGAGCGCGACGAGGCGACCATTCGGGCGCTGACCCACCCCGACCCGGTCGAGGCGATCGACGACGAGATGCGCCTCGACGGGATCCATCACATCACGGGGATCACCGACCGACTCGACGAGACCCACCGGATGTACACCGACGGGCTCGGGCTGTCGCTGGTCAAGAAGACCGTGAACCAGGACGACGGCGAGACCCGTCACGACTTCTGGGCCCGCTACGAGGGGACGCGTGTCGAGCCCCGGAGCAGCATCACCCACTTCGACTGGCGGACATCGCAGTACCGGGCGAGGCCCGGAACCGGCCAGACCCGTCACATCGCCTTTCGCTCGGACTCCGACGACGACCTGGAGCGCTGGCGTGACCACCTCGACGGCCTCGGCATCGAGGTCGGTGCGACCCGTGACCACGCCATCTTCCGGAGTCTCGAGTTCGTGGCGCCCGACGGACTCATCCATCAGATCGCGACCCCCTTCACCCCTCCCGCATCGACGGGACCCGAATCGGAGGCCTCATGACCGAGCACCACGAAGATCCAGGGACCGACCTCGTGTTCGAGAGCCGCGGGCTCGACGGATTCACCGAGGGCCAGCCCCTCGTGATCCTCCTGCACGGACGCGGATCGAACGAGCGCGACCTCCTGGGACTCCACCCATACCTCGAGAAGAGTGGGGCGCTGGGGTCCTCCCTCGGCCTGATCACCCCGCGGGCCACCTTTTCGGGGCAGGCGTGGGGATACGGCCCCGGGTGGGCATGGTACCGCTACGTCGCCGAAGACCGGGTCGAGGTCGACACCCTCGAAGAGAGCCTCGGAGCACTCGACCACCTGATCGACCGGCTCCCCGAGATCCTCGGTGCGACGCCCGGGCCTCTCCTGCTCGGAGGGTTCTCGCAGGGGGGAACCACCGCGCTGGCCTGGGCCCTGACCCGACCGGGAAGAGTCCGCGGCGTCATCAACCTTTCGGGGTTCCTCGTGCGGGCTCCCTCGGTGGACCAGGCGCTGGACTCGGGCCCGGACACCCTCGAGGTGTTCTGGGGGCACGGGCAGTCCGATCCCGCCATCCCCTTTCAGCTCGGCGAGAAGGGACGGGCGCGGCTGAGCGAAGTCGGAGTCGCGCTCGAGGTCTTCAACCACCCCTCGGGGCACACCATCACCCCTGGCGAGCTCACGGCACTTTCGCGCTGGATGGAAACACTGGTGTAGGGGAGGTTTTTCAGCAGGGACGGGGGATGTGCCCCACCTTCCGGGGCTACTGGAGCACCCGATCGACGGTGTCGAGAAGCTTCTGAACCGAGAAGGGCTTGGGGAGGGTCGCACTGGCGCCGAGGAGCTCCGCGTCGGTCAGCGGGCCCGCATCCGAGCCGCTCCCCGCTCCCGAGATCGCGATGATCCGCACCGAGGGAAACTGGTCCTGGAGCTCCATGATCGTCTCGATCCCTTCCTTTTCGGGCATCAGGAGGTCGGTGATCACGAGATCAGGCGGATCATCGCCCACCAGCTTGAGGCCCGCCACCCCGTCTTCGGCCTCACGGACCGAGTGTCCCCCCCGCTCCAGGATCTTTCGGATGGTGCCCCGGAGTGCGGGATCGTCGTCGATCACAATGATATCGGCCATTCGCGCTCCCTGTGCGCACTTCTGAAATCCGTGGGTCGGAGCCGAACGACCGAACGGCTGGCGGGCTCGCGCCCCTTCAGTACCTGCATCGCTCAAGATACGGGATCGAGGCGGTCCGGACGAGGGTAAACCCCGATTTTACTCCGATCCGGACCCGGCCCCCCGCGTCCCCCCGTCCTCGGCGTACCCGGTCAGCTCCACGTAGCCCAGACCGCCCACGGGGCCGGAGCCCGAGGTGCCGTCGACCGTCACGGCTCCCTCCCAGTACCGGAAGGATACCACCATCTCCTGGTCCGCCACGCGTGGCGTGATGGTCAGGTCGAGCTCCTCGTCCGGGATCTGCATCCTCCAGCGGGCCGGGTAAAGGGCGCCGTCGACCGGGCTCTCCCAGCGGTCGAGCACCTCGAGGGTCACGTCCCCGGCACCCAGCCTCCGGGCCTCGCCATCGACGCCGACCAGGCTCCCGTGGTTCATCGGATCCGGCTCCCCGTCGTCGCGGCGCAGCTCGAAGAACATGACCTCACGCCCATCGTCGAGCTGCAGCGAAAACCAGTCCCACCCGGTGTTGGCCTCGCCGAGCGCCGAAGTGCTCCACTCCCGATCCATCCAGGCGTTGCCCCGGAGCGTGTGTCGATCCCCGCCGATCGTCACGTGTCCGCGGGTCGGCATGCGGGTCCACGAGAGGTAGTACGAGGCGTTTCCGGGCTCCGGGCCCTTCTGCGACCATCCGTCGATCCCCTGCGGCACCGGCCCCTTCCCCTCGTCGAGCTCGAGCCGGAGCTCGACCCCTTCCTGCTCGACCTCGAGAACCATCGGGAAGGCGCCCGAGTCGTCGAGCCCCCGGATCTCCCAGTCGTGAAGCCACACTCGAAAGGGCTCCGCCTGCCCTCCGGCGAGTCCGGCCGCGCCGCGGGCGAACCGCTCTCCGACGATGTGGCTGCCGGCCTCGATGTCGGTCAGCGCGAAGTGCGCCATCCAGAGCTGGTTCGTGTTCCAGGCCGACGGCCGGTCCGGAGCTGTCGGACTGAGCGCGCTCCGGAAGAAGGTGAGTTGGAAGCCGAAGGGTCGGCCCCCGTCGGACTCCAGGTTTCCGGTCAGGTACCACCACTCGGTCCGGTAGTCGGGATGGGGACCATGGTCCCTCGGAAACTCGAAGGGGCGGGGTGCCATGGCCCGGGCGAACCCGGCGGTATCGGAGCCGGCGAGCGCCTCGGCCGCCGAGAGCCCCGCGCGTACGTGGGTGCGGGCATCGGGGCCGTCGCCGACCCCGTCGACCACGATCCAGACCGCCACGGCCAGGAGCGCCACCAGGCCGGCGAGCAGGCCGAACGAGACCGTCCTATTCATCGCGCAGCGCCTCGGCAGGTGAGGTGCGGGCCATGCGCCACGAGGGATAGACCCCGGCCAGCAGGGCGCCGGCCAGGGCGAGTCCCACCGCCTGCGCCAGGAGCATGGGGCTTACGGTCATCTCGAGCGTCCACCCGAAGGACCGTCGATTCACCACGTGGATCATGATGACCGCCATGAGAAGGCCGAGGGGGAGGGCGAGGATCCCGGAGACGAGGCCCATCAGCCCGGTCTGGGCCGTGACGAGACCCCAGGTCTGCCCGGGCGTCATTCCGTTCGCCCGAAGAACCCCGAGTTCGCGCGAACGTTCGAGCTGCAGCGCCATGAGCGCGCTCAGCACCCCCACGAAGGCCACCAGGAAGGCGAGCAGCCGCAGCACCCGGGTCACCTCGAAGGTGCGGTCGAACACCTCGAGAGTGAGCTGCCTGAGCTCCTGATTGGATCGCACCTCGAGCAGTTCGCTCCCCGAGCCGCTCCGCAGGCCGGCCTCGATGGGACCCTCGGATGCCCCGGGCTCGAGGAAGATCCCCAGCGAGGTGATGCGCCGGTCGTCCCAGCCGCGATCCCAGGCGACCCGCCCGATCATGACCGTGCCCATCTCGGCGCCATAGTCCCGAAACACCGCCAGCACCGGAAAGGCCGCCGGTCCCCGCGCCGAGGCGAAGCGCACGGTGTCGCCGGCCGACAGGTCGTGCCGAAAGGCGAAGGGCTCCGAAATGAGGGCGCCGTCTCCGGCCCGGAACCGCTCGAAGAGGCCCTCGTCGGAGAGCCCGCCCATCCGCTCGAGGACATCGAAGGCGTCCTCGCCCCGGGGATCGAGGTCGAGCCCGACCAGGCGCGTGCGACCGTAGTCGGAGTCGAACTCGGCGCCCCGGTAGGTACTGACCCCGACCACCCCCGGAAGCCCCCGGGCCAGCTCGTCGAGGCCCTCCGGAAGACTCCCCTCGGCGCGAGCCGAGACTCCCCCGGGAGCCGACACGTACAGATCGGCCTGAAGCGTCACATCGAGCCACTGCACCACGCTCCCCCGAAAGGACTGGATCATCACGCCGAGTCCCACGGTCACCGAGACCGCGATCACCAGGGCGGCCACTGCCGGCGCCGTCCGCGAAAGGGCTGTCACCACCCCGCGAGCCGCCATTGCGCCCAGGATGCCCACGGTTCTGCGCAGCAGGGGCCGCAGCACCCCGACCAGGACGATCGTGAGGATCGGCACGACCAGGGCCGCGCCCACGATGATCGCGAAGAGCCCCGTGAAGGCCGCGCCCAGCGAACGTTCGGTGAGCAGGATCAGCGCGCCCCCGAGACCGAGCAGACCGACCCCGATCCCGGCGGCCACCGGGATCAGTGCCCGCACCCGGGTCTCGACCGTGGAGCGCGCGAGCGCCTCGCGGGCCGAGACCGAGGTCGCCTCCCAGGCCGGGGGGAGAGCCGCCAGGAGGGTGGCGAAGATCCCCAGAAGGCCTCCCCGCAACAGGACATCGGGGGGGAGCGCCAGCCCCTCGACCGACACGACGAAGTAGAGGTCGTTGATCGTGCGGGTCACCAGGCGGACCAGCCCGCGGCCCAGCAGGATGCCCAGGAGCACCCCCACCACCGAGCCCGCCACCCCCAGGAAGGCGGCCTCGCCCAGCACACTCTTCAGGATGCCCCCCCGGGTCACCCCGAGGGCCCGCAGGGTGCCGAAGTGCCGGCGCCGGCGCACGACCGAGAAGGTCATGGTGTTGTAGATCAGGAAGACGCCGAAGACGAGACCGAGCAGGGAGAGGGCCGTCAGGTTGAGGTCGAAGGCCCGGACCATCTCCTCCATCGTGCGTTCGCGGCTCCCTGCCGGCTCGACCCGAAGCTCCGGAGGCAGGACCGCCCGGATCCGCTCGAGGACCGAGTCGGCGACCGCCTCGTCGAGCAGCAGGTCGATCCGGTCGAGTTCCCCGCCCCGTCCGAGGACCGCCTGCGCCTCGGACAGGTCGACGACGATCAGATCCCGAAGGCCGCGTCGACTCCACTCGTCTTCGGGCTCGAGCACTCCCAGCAGACGGAGTTCGACGAGCCCCCCGCCAACGAGCAGTGTGAAGGCCTCGTTCTCGGCCACCCCCAGCCGGTCGGCGGTGGCGCGGGAGACGAACGCCGCCCCCCGCTCGGTCAGCAGCCTCGTCCCATCGACCTCGGCGCCCGGCCCCCCCGCGAGATAGGGACGGAAGGGGGCTTCCGAGAAGGGGTCGATCCCCAGGAGCCGAAGGGGTCGGTCGGGCTCCGAGGGATGGCTCCCCCACCCTTCCACCACCGGAGCCAGGGCGCGCACCCCCGTCTCCCGCAGGAGGAGGGCGGGAATCGAGTCGGCCACCCCGGTGACGCCACCCTGGATCTGATGGGTGGCGCGGCCCGCGACGGTCTCGCTGGACACCCGGAAGGCCTCGCGGGACGACTGGATCGCCAGGTCGATCGCCACGGTGACGGCCACACCGAGCGCGATGCCCAGGACCGGCAGGAGCAGGTTCCACGGGTGCCGGAGCAGATGCCGGAACCCGGCTCGGAACTGGAGCGACACCCGGATCAGACCGTTCGGGGCTCGCGCAGCTCGAGCCGCCCGGCATTCAGGTCGTAGATCCGGTCCGCCCGCGCCGCGGCGTTCTCGGAGTGGGTCACCATGACCATGGTGGTGCCGGAGCCGCGCACCAACTCCTCGAGCAGATCGAGGACCCACGTGCCCGTGGCTTGGTCCAGGTTTCCGGTCGGCTCGTCGGCCAGCACGAGCGACGGCTGGTGCGCCAGCGATCGGGCCACGGCGACCCGCTGCTGTTCCCCGCCCGAGAGGCGATCCGGCCAGGCCCCCGCCCGGTCCTCGAGCCCCACGCGTCCGAGCAGCCCGCGCACCCGCTCACGATCCTCGTCGCGGGTCCGCCCGGCGAGTTCCAGGGGCAGGAGCAGGTTCTCTTCGACCGTGAGCGTCGGGATCAGGTTGAAGAACTGAAAGACGAAGCCCACGTGATCCCGGCGAAAGAGGGTCCGGTCACGCTCCGAGAGTCCGTGCAGGTCGACGCCCGCCACCCGGATCTCGCCGCGGTCCGGCCCGTCGATCCCGCTGATCAGGTTCAGGAGGGTCGATTTTCCCGAACCCGAGGGCCCGAGAAGCGCGATGAAGTCGCCGGGCTCGAGGCGAAGATTCAGCTCGGACAGGACGGTGTGCCGCCGTCCGCCCTCCTGGTAGCCCTTCTCGACGTCGACGAGCTCGAGCGCGGGCTGGGATCGGGTCATCGGGGGCGAAGGGTCAGTCGAGACCCAGCTGCTGCGGGAGCGTCACGAGCTTCCTGATTTCGTAGTGGCGCTCTCCACGCGGCAGGGTGACCTTCACCTCTTCACCCTCGCGGGCACCCAGAAGCCCGTTTCCGATCGGCGAAGCCATCGAGACGTGGCCCGCGTCCAGGTCCATGAAGTCGCCGGCCACGAGCGTCAGCGTCATCTCTTCCTCGAGGTCGAAGTCGTAGAGCGTCACCTTTGAGCCGAAGCCGACCCGGTCCGAGGGCATCTCCGTCACATCGATCTTCGAGAGCTCCGACATCCGCTTCGAGAGGTGCTCGATCCTGGCCTGCACGAAGGACTGGCGCTCGAGGGCCGCCTTGTACTCGGCGTTCTCCTTGAGGTCACCGAGCTCCACGGCCGTCGAAATCTTCTCGGGGATTTCGACATTCAGTTCCCGTGCGAGCGTTTCGATCTCGGCTTCCAGCCTCTCCTTGATTTCGTCCAGCATGGGGCCTCACTTGCAGATGCGACGAAATGCCGTGGGCCCGTATCTCCCGTTCAGGACGGGGGGTCGGGCCCACGGCACCGTAGTCTGAAGGGTCCGCTGGACAGGCCACGGACCCCGATGATCTCTTTCACTTCCTGCCTGCAAGGTAGCACACCCTCTGCGGCAACGGGAGGGGGGATCGACCCGGAGGATCCGACCGGAAGAATTCCTCTGCAGGGATTCAGCCTTGACTCGGACCCGGAATAACATGATAGTTAACTATCGTTAGCCATTATCAATACCGCCGGAGGGACCGAACCTCCCCGCGGTCCGACCCGGGATCCGTACATGCGTCGCCTCTTCGCTCACCCCTGGGGATGGGCCAGCATCGCCCCCATCCTCTGCGCGATCCACTGCGCGGTGACCCCGATCTTCGTGGTACTGGCCCCGGCCCTCGCACCGGGCGAGGCGATCGAGTGGGCGCTACTGGGAATCACCGTGATCCTCGCTGCGGTGGCCCTGGCTTCGGGGCTGAGCCGCCATGCGGACATGCGCCCCGCACTTCCCATCATCGCGGGCCTTCTCGTCTGGGGTGCTTCGCTCATGCACCTGTTTCATCCGCTGCCCGAAGAGGCCACGACGATCGTGGCTTCGCTGACGGTCGCCGCGGGACTCATCTGGAACTCGAGGATCCACTGCGCCTGGAAGGCCGGAACCGCCGGCCAGAGTTGCTCGGTCTGCGAGCATGAGACCATCCCCGAGGCGAACAGCGTCGAGGGGGCCCCCGGAGTCCGTCCATCTTGAGCGATCTCGCGTTCGACCCTACCCTATACATAGGGTTATGAAAGAGCACGGGGCGTACCGGACCGGGAGCAACTGATGCAGCGAGAGACCAAACAGCGGAGAGCGATCCGAAAGGCCCTGATCGATGCGGGGCATCCCCTGAGCCCGCAGGAGCTCCACGAATCGGCCCAGGAGGACGTCTCGGGCATCGGGATCGCGACGGTCTACCGGAACATCAAGGCGCTGCACGAAGATGGATGGCTCGAGATCGTGGAACTCCCCGGAGAACCTCCCCGATACGAGGTCGCCGGAAAGGAACACCATCACCACTTCCACTGCCGCCGCTGCGACAAGGTCTACGAGGTGGAGGGCTGTCCGGGCAACCTGAAGGCGGTGACCCCCGAGGGATTCGAGCTCGAGGGTCACGAGTTCGTGCTCTACGGCCTCTGCGTGAAGTGCGCGGCCTGACGCCGATCGAACGCGCCGGCCGTCACCCCTCTCCGTAGCGCGCCGCGATCTCCCCGAGTTCGGCCAGCCGTCGCTCCAGCCCCTCCAGCGTCTCGGCACGGGTGTTCAGATGGCCCAGCTTGCGTCCGGGCCGAGGCTCCTTTCCGTAGAGGTGAAGCCGGGCCCCGCCAGCGCCCAGCGACTCCCCCCTCGGTGGAATTCCCCCGATCAGATTGACCATCCCCGCCCAGCCGATCGGCCGGGGGTCTCCGAGAGGCAGCCCCAGGATCGCGCGAATGTGGTTCTCGAACTGGGACACACCGCCTCCATCCTGCGACCAGTGGCCCGAGTTGTGGACTCTCGGCGCCATCTCGTTCGCCAGAAGGCCTTCCTCGGTGTCGAAGAACTCCACGGCCAGCACACCCACGTAGTCGAGGTGATCGAGGAGCCGCTCCACCAGCTCGGCCGCCTCGCGCGCTCGCTCCGCGGTGATCCCGGGTGCGGGCGCTCGGCTCTCCCGTAGGATCCCGTCGGTGTGCGCGTTTTCGACCAGGGGATACACGCGCAGCTCTCCGGAACGGCTCCGCACGGCCAGACAGGAGAGCTCCCGCTCGAAGTCCACGAAGGACTCGAGGATCAGGGGCCGGCCCCCCAGGCGGTCCCACGCGGCGGCGGCCGAGTCGGGGTCTTCGATCACGGCCTGACCCTTCCCGTCGTATCCCAGCCTCCGGGTCTTGAGTACCGCCGGCATCCCCAGCTCCACGAGGGCCCGGTCCAGCTCCTCGCGCGTGTCGACCCGCCGGTACGGCGCGGTGCCGATCCCCAGCTCCCGGAAGGTCTCCTTCTCGACCAGCCGATCCTGCGCGACCTCGAGCGCCATGGGAGGCGGGTACACGGGGACCCGCTCGGAAAGGCGCTTCGCGGAGTCGACCGGGACGTTCTCGAACTCGTAGGTGATCACGTCCACCCCGTCGCTGAAGCGATCCAGGGCGTCGGGGTCGTCGTAGGCCCCCCGCACCACCTCGCCGACCGAGGCGCAGGGCGGATCCTCCTTCGGCTCCAGGAATCGGAAGCTGAGCCCCAGGGGGATCCCGGCGAGGGCCATCATCCGTCCCAACTGGCCCCCTCCGATGACCCCGACCCGCACCGAGCGACGCACTCCCGAACTCTGTCGTTCCTGACTCATGGCTTCGACCCCCCTCAGGACGCGGGAGGGACGGACGGGTCCGGATCCTTCAGCACCGCACGGGTGCGGGCCTCGCGGTACTCGCGGAGCCGCTCCCGGATCTCGGGGTGCGCCCCACCCAGGATCGAAGCCGCCAGGAGCGCGGCGTTGATCGCCCCGGCGCGGCCGATCGCCAGCGTCCCCACCGGGACGCCCGCGGGCATCTGAACGATCGAGAGGAGCGAGTCCATCCCGTTCAGTGCCCGCGACTGCACCGGGACGCCCAGGACCGGCAGCACGGTCTTCGCCGCGACCATCCCCGGCAGGTGAGCCGCTCCCCCGGCTCCGGCAATGATCACCTCGACCCCCCGCTCCTCGGCGGCGCCGGCGAACTCGTGGAGCAGGTCCGGCGTCCGGTGCGCCGAGACGACTCTGGTTTCCAGCGGGATTTCGAGAGCTTCGAGGGTCTCCACCGCCTGGGACATGGTCTCCCAATCGGAACGGGAGCCCATGATCACGGCGACGAGCGGGGAATCCGAAGGCACGGCATCAGCCTGGGTTCGGGGAACGTGGGGTCGGTCACAGAGGGCTTCATGGTGGGGGAAGTGCGCGGGCCGGGTCAAGTCCCACGCGATCGAGAGCCAACACGGAACGTCGGGGGCCATGCGCCGTATTCATCGGGGTCCCGACGCGCCCCACCGCCAGAGTCCCAGGAGATCCCATGCCCCCCCCGAGCTCCGCCAGCCCCTCGCCGGTCCCCTCAGCCCACCCCTGGCCCGGTGACGATCCCGAGCTCATGCCGTATCTGCCCATGATCTACGTGGCCTGGGCCGACGGCGCCCTCTCGCTCGAAGAGATCACCGAGGTCCGCAGCCGGCTCGCCGCGTCGGGAGGCATTCCGGCAGACTCCTGGGTGATTCTCGAGAGCTGGCTGCACCCCGAGTATCCGCCGACCTCGGTGGAGCTGGCCGAACTCCGTGATCGGATCCGGGAGCTCGCCAACGAACTGCCCGACGCCGAGCGCCGCTCGCTCGCCTCGCTCGGGGCGGCCATGGCCCGCCGACGCAGCGCCGAGGGGTCGCGGTGGGAGAGCGCCTCGAGCCTGCAGACCCTCGAGGCGGTCGAGGAGCTGCTCGGGGTGCTCGGGGGCGAGGCCACCCGGGCACTCCTGGCCCCTGAGGCGCCCCCGGCGCCTGCGCCGGCCCCGGAGATTCCCGAGCCCAGCTTTCCCGTCGAGACGCTGCGGGCCTACCTGGCGGGGCCGCACGCCAAGATTCGCGAGCGCGTCCTGGCGCTGATCACCCGCCCCGAGTTCGAGTCCCCCCCGGGCGCCTCGACGCACGAGCGCCGAGAGCACGTCCTCGAGCGACTGCAGGACCTGGCCGACGCCGGCCTCGGACGGGTCGCACAGCCCGAGGCCTTCGGGGGCGAGGGCGACGTCCCCGGCTCGATCGCGCTCTTCGAAACGCTGGCCCTCGGAGACCTCAGCCTGCTCGTGAAGTACGGGGTCCAGTTCGGGCTCTTCGGGGGAAGTGTCCAGCAGCTGGGAACCGAGGTGCACCACGAGCGCTGGCTCCCCGCGATCGGCTCGCTCGAGCTGCCCGGCTGCTACGCCATGACCGAGATGGATCATGGATCGAATGTCCGCGAACTCCAGACGCGGGTGCGCTACCTTCCCGACGAGGACCAGTTCGAGGTCCACACCCCGCACCCTAGCGCCCGCAAGGACTGGATCGGAAACGCCGCCCTCCACGGACGCATGGCCACCGTATTCGGCCAGCTCGAGGTCGACGGCGAGGAGCACGGGGTGCACGCCTTCATGGTGCCGATCCGCGACGAAGACGGCACACCCCTGGATGGGATCACGATCGAGGACTGCGGTGAGAAGATCGGGCTGCACGGCGTCGACAACGGGCGTCTCGCCTTCGATCGCGTCAGGATCCCGCGCGACCATCTCCTCGATCGCTTCGGCACGGTGACCGCCGAGGGTCGCTACGAGAGCCCGATCAACTCGCCCGGCCGGCGCTTCTTCACCATGCTCGGGACGCTGGTGACCGGCCGGATCTCGATCGGGGCCGCGGCAATCTCGGCCTCGAAGGCGGCGCTCTCGATCGCTCTGCGGTACTCCTCGCAGCGACGCCAGTTCGGCCCCTCGGGGGAGCACGAGGTGCCGATCCTCGACTACCTGACGCAGCAGCGCCTCCTCCTCCCGCGGCTGGCGGAGTGCTATGCGCTGCACTTCACCACCCAGGCGCTCATCGACGACTACGGTGCCTCGACCGATGACGAGGAGCTGCGCTCACGGGTCGAAGTGGAGGCCGCGGCGCTCAAGGCCCTCGCCTCGCGCCACGCCGTCGACACGATCCAGGCGTCGCGGGAGGCCTGCGGCGGCCGCGGGTACCTGGCCGAGAACCGTTTCGGCGAGCTGCGCGACGACACCGACGTCTTCACCACCTTCGAGGGGGCCAACGTGGTCCTGCTACAGCTCGTCGCCCGTGGGCTCCTCTCCCGCTACCGCGAAGAGATGGGCGACCTGAGCCTGCGGGGGATGGTCCGGGTGCTGGCGGACCGCGCCGGCTCCGAGGTCCACCGTCGGAACCCCGTGCGCTCCCGGCGCTCCGCCGAGGATCACCTGCGCGACCCCGAGACCCACCTCGACGCGATGCAGTTTCGCGAGCAGCGGCTCCTGCAGTCGGTGGCGCGCCGGCTCAAGTCCCGCATCGACGACGGGATGGACTCCTTTCACGCGATGAACGAATGCCAGGACCACCTGGTGAGTCTGGCCCGGGCCCACGCCGAGCGGCGGGTCCTGGAGGAGTTCCAGAGTGCGGTGGAGGCCGCTCCGGACCCCGAGGTGGCCGCGGTTCTGACCCGCCTGATGGAGCTGTGGGCGCTCTCTCGCCTCGAAGAGGACCGCGCGTGGTTCCTCGAGACCGGGTACATGGAGGGGTCGCAGTCACGCGCGATCCGGTCGCTCGTCAATCGGCTCTGCGGGGAATTGAAGGACGACGCCGTTGCGCTCACCGAGGGCTTCGGGATTCCGCCGGAGCTGCTGCGGGCCCCCGCGGCGAGGCTGCCCGACGACCGACCCGCCTGAACACTCAGCCTTCGCCGTAGCTGCTCCAGACGCGGGTCTCGCCCTCGGCGTTGAAGAGGAGCACGTCGTAGCGGTCGACGCGGTCCCCCATCTCCATCCCCGGAGAGCCGACGGGCATGCCGGGCACGGTCAGGCCGCGGGCGTCCGGCACCTCGGCCAGGAGCCGGCGGATGTCCTCTGCGGGCACGTGGCCCTCGACCACGTACCCTTCGACCACGGCGGTATGACAGGACGCCAGGCGATCGGGGACCGCAAAGCCCTCCTTGACCGTCATCATGTCCTGCGTCATGTGTGACTCGACCTCGAAGCCGTGCTCCTCGACGTGCTCGACCCACAGGCCGCAGCACCCGCAGGTCGGAGCCTGGTAGACCGTCATCTGGATCACCCCGTCGTAGTCGAGGGGGATCGGCTGACGGTCGGGATCCTGGACCAGCGCCATCTCTCCCGGCACCTCGGCCCCGCTCACGGGAGACGCGCTGCTCTCGGCCTGGGTCCAGAGCCAGATCCCGACGCCCACGATGGCCGCCATGAGGGGCAGCGCGATGAGCCAGTTACGAGTTGTCGAATTCGCCATGGGTAATGCTCCGTTGAATCGTGTGCCGAAAGATAAGTGCGTCGCCCGATCGGCGCCAAGCGGTCCGGGACCCGGTCAGGTGGGGTCCGGTGTGGATTCGGGCAGGCCGGGGAGGGTGAAGAGCATCGTGCCGACCACAACCAGGACGTTGGTGATCAGGAAGAAGGTGGCCTCTTCGACCGGAAGACCGAAGGGGTTCCAGCCGAAGGTGTACTCCGCCGAGATCTCCCAGATCCCGAGTCGGATCGCCACGGCGTCGGCGACCCACAGATAGACCGTGGGGACCGCCACCGCGAGCCCCATCACGTGCACATAGCTCCAGAGCCTGCCCCCGTCGAAGAGCCACATGCACCCGATGACCGGGGCTGCCCAGGCCAGGATGAGGCCCATGTAGAGCCCCGAGGGAATCGTCAGGCACCAGGCCCCCACGGCCGCGAGTGCGAACCAGGGCAGAGCGGTCAGGATTCGGGGCGCCCAGCCCGCGGCGAGCGGCGGTTCGAGCCGAAGGCCCGGGATCGAACGCAGCCCGGCCTCTTCGGCCCCCTGCCGCCGGGCCAGCACGTGCAGGGTGAACAGCCCCGTGAGCAGTGGCTGCAGGATGAAGAACATGTACTCCTCGATCGGCACGTATCCGATCGTGCCCATCACCCGGTCGAGTCCGTACCACCAGATCTCGCGGTAGACCAGGTAGTTGTCCCAGGGCGTGGTGTACGCCAGGGCGATCGGGGGGATCAGCGCCAGGGCGATGAAGCCGCGCCGCCCCAGGCGGGGCCGGATGCGCGGGGCGCCCGCCGCCAGAAGGAGGATGGGAGGGATGATGAAGATCAGGTGGAACTGCAGGTAGCTCATCTCAGACCCTCTTCCGATCCAGATCCTTCAGGACGACCCGGGCCGCGTTCCGTCCCGAAGCGCCCATGATTCCCCCGCCGGGGTGCGTGCTCGCCCCGGTCAGGTAGAGTCCCTTCCGATGTGACCGGTAGCCCGACATTCCGAGCAGGGGTCGCAGGGCGAACATCTGATCCATTCCCATCTCAAGGTGCATCACGTTGCCCCCGGGCAGCGCGAGTTCTCGCTCGAGCCACCGGGGGTGCTGGAAGAGACTGCCGACCACCCGGTCGCGCGTTCCGGGAGCATACCGCTCGAAGGTGTCCAGGATCCGGTCGGCCTCGCGCTCCCCGATCTGGTCCCAGCTACCGCTCGCGAGCTCGCAGGGGTAGTACTGCGCCCAGAGCCAGAGCACCTCGTGACCCGGGGGAGCCAGGGTGTCGTCGACCGCCGAGAAGGACATGGCCACGATCGGTGGGTCCCGGGAGGGCTCTCCGCGCAGGAAATCCCCGTACGCGGTCTGGATCTGTCGGCGGTCGCGGCAGAGCAGCTGCAGGGGGACTCTCGCCTCGGGGCCCGGGTGCGCCGTGTACCGGATGGGGCCGTCGAGGGCCAGGCGGAGGATCGCGCCGAACCCGTTGCCCACCCGCATGCGTTCCGCCCCGGGGGGGCGATGTTCTTCGGGCAGGAGCCGCGTGAGGGTCTCGAGGGCGTGCGTTCCGGAGAGGACGGCCCGGGCGGTGATGGTCTCGCGGGGTGCGTCCGCGATCTCGGCCGCCGTCGGGGCCGCCCACCCGTCGGCGCCGGGGGTGGTCCGAAACCTGGAGTCGTCGTCGGGCCGTGGTCGGTTGCCGCTTTCGACCGCGGCCACCTCGACCCCGACGGCGCGGTCTCCCTCCATGAGGATCCGGGTGACCGGGGTCCCGGTGTGAATTGTCCCCCCGTGCGAGAGGATCTTCCGGGCCAGCGCCTGCGAGAGCGCCCCCGACCCCCCGCGGGGCCGGGCGATCCCTCCCTCGTGGTAGAGGGGGTGCCAGAGGAGAAAGGGAGCCGAGAGGGGCTCGGTCGGGGGTGGGCCCGACTGCGCCGCCATCCACACGAGGGGGGTCTTCACCCGCTCTTCGGTGAAGTACTCGTCGACGATCTCTCCGTAGGGACGGAAGATGTGCTGCAGCATCTTCTTCCAGTCGGCACCCGACCGCCGGAAGACGAACTTCTTGCCGAGCTCCCACGGAGAGGGGACGGCCAGAAACGCGTCGCGCACGGTCCGGGCGAAGGGACGCCAGGCGTCCAGAAAGCGGAGATAGGCCTCGCCTTCCCCGGGAAAGTGCGCATCTAGCCCGGCCGCGGTACGCTCCTCGTCGCGATGGAAGAAGAGCGCCTGGCCGTCCTCGAAGGGCGCGAAGAAGAGGGGGTCGACATCGAGATACTCGAGCCCGTGCTTCTCGAGTTCGAGCTCCTCGACGATCGGGGTCAGGCGGATCAGAATGTGCGCGCTGCCCCCCAGGTCGAAGCGGTAGCCCGGCACGATCTCGGCCGTCGACACCGCGCCCCCCACGCTGCGACGGCGCTCCACGACGCAGACCCGTCGACCGGCCGCCGCGGCGTACGCCGCCGCCACCAGCGCATTGTGACCCGCGCCGATCACGATCAGATCGTAGTCCGGCCCCGCTCCACCCATCCGCCACTCCTCATCGATTGCACCGTCTCTGGCCGGGAACTCCGATCGACATCACCGACCCGCGTGCCCCGAAACCCCTCTGACCCCGACAGGTGCCCGCACCCGGTCCGGGGTCCGCATGTTTTGCTTTTCCCCGCGGGAACGTACATTGAAGGCGTTCGGTGATGCCCCATGACCCGCGGAGGATGGCCCATGATTCGCTCGAGTCTGACAGGACTTCTGGCGTTCGCGTTGATCGTACCGTCGACCCCCCTGGCCGCTCAGGTGGCCACCTCCGACTGGTCGCCGCGCCCCGACAGCCATGCGCCCGCCGGAGTCGTGGCGGATCGCCTGACCCCCGCCGGAGTGCTCAACGCCCGGTTCCAGCTCACCCACCACTCCTTTCACGACCTGGTGATCGGGCGCGAAGAGATCGCACCGGTCGTGGTGCTGCAGGACTGGGACTACGCCCCTCTCTCGGCCGAGCGGCAGACCGCCGTGGCCGAGGTCTCGTACGGTGTCGCCTCCTGGCTCTCGCTCATGACCCGGATTCCCGTGGTCCGGTCCGAGGTGCAGCTCGCCAATCAGAACGAGATCAGCACCACCTCGACCTCGGGGCTGGGAGATGTCGAGGTCTATTCGCTCTTCGGGCTCCATGACATCTGGCCGGTGCGTGCGCACGTTGCGGCCGGCGTCTCGATCCCGACGGGCCCTGCCGACCAGCGCGGGGTTCTGACCGGGGGGGGAGAGTCGGTCCTCCCCTACGCACTCCAGTCGGGAGCCGGCACCCCGGCCCTTCTGCCGAGCGCGACCCTGGTGACCGAGAACGAGTACGGCACGGTGGGCTTCCAGGCGGGTGGGCGTTACTACCTGGGCCAGAACGACCGGGAGTGGGCCCCCGGCCACCTGTTCAACGCCAACGTCTTCATGCAGTACCGCTTCAACGACTGGATGGGGGGGTCCCTGCGGGTCGAGTACACCCGCCAGTCCGACATCTCGGGAGCGGACGCCGGGCTGGACCCCTTCGTCTCGCCCCTGCACTTCAGCCTGGCGAGCGGGGGCACCCGGGTCCGGGTGCCGATCGGTGTGAATGTCTACTTCGCCGAGGGTGCGCTGCAGGGGAACCGCCTGCAGGCCGAGCTGCTGGTCCCCGCGCACTCCGCCCTGAACGGCCCGCAGCTCCGTGAGTCCTGGGGAGCGTCGGTGTCGTGGGGATTCTCCTTCGGGGGGGAGCGCCAGCCCGCCGCGCCGGCCCGCGCCCTGGCCCCGATCCAGCGCGGCGAAGTCGACCGTCCCGCCCCCGCCGCGCCGGCCGAAGAGGCACCCGCTCCCGCCGGAACGCCGGTCACCCTGTGTCTGGCGACGGGAGAGTCTGTGACGGTCTACCGTACCGCCGACGGCCGGACGTTGGTGGGAGCCGACCGGATCCCGCTCGAGGAGGCCGGGGGCGCGGACGTTGTGTTTCCGGGCAGCTACGCCCAGGGGGAACGCTGGTTCGTCGAGGACGAGGCCGTCGAATTCGAGGAGAGAGATTTCCTGCGGTCGGGTGGAGAGCGTGAGCTCGACTGCGCCGACCTCGTCCGCGTGGGGTCGTTCAATGCGGTCCCCCTCTTCGTGACCCGCACCGCCGAAGCCCCGTACGAGCTCCTGTACGTGCCCGTGCGACCCGGCATCTGGCAGCTCTACAGCGCCGAGCTGGCTCGCGTACGGGGCTGAGCCGCCGAGAAGGAGAGGGGGCGGGGCGTTCCCGAAGCAGTCCGGGATCGCGATGACCGGCCCCGTCAGCCTTCGACCACCACCAGGTGGTACTTGCGCTTCCCCTTCCGCAGCACGAGGAACCGTCCCTCGACCGTATCGTCGACCGTAAGGACCCGGGCGGAGTCCGTGACCCGCACGTTGTTCAGGTAGATCCCTCCCTGGTCGACCGAGCGGCGCGCCTCGCCCTTCGAGGAGGTCAACCCGGACTCGGCGAGCAGCTCCACGATCCCCACCGTCCCCCCGCTCACCGCGTCGGCGGCCACCGAGCTCGAGGGCACATCGGCGAAGATGTCGGCGATCTCGCCCGCCCCGAGCCCTTCGAGCTCGGCGCCTCCGAAGAGGACCTCGGTGGCCCGCCGGGCCCGGTCCAGCCCCTCCTCGCCATGCACGGTCCGGGTGACCTCCTCGGCGAGCCGCCGCTGCGCCTCGCGCTCGTGCGGGGCCTCCTCGACCCGGCGGTCCAGCTCCTCGATCTCCCCTCGCGTCAGGAGAGTGAAGAAGCGCAGGTACCGTCCCACGTCTCCGTCGTCGGTGTTGACCCAGAACTGGTAGAAGCGGTAGGGAGAGGTGCGCTCGGGGTCGAGCCAGACCGCCCCGGCCTCGGTCTTTCCGAACTTCACCCCCGAGGCGGTGGTGATAAGGGGAAAGACCGCTCCGTAGGCTTTCTCCGAGGTCACCCGCCGCACCAGGTCGATCCCCCCGGTGATGTTGCCCCACTGGTCACTCCCCCCGAACTGAAACCGGCAGCCCCGGTCCTGGAAGAGGCGCAGGAAGTCGTAGGACTGAAGCAGGAGGTAGGAAAACTCGGTGTAGGAGATCCCCGTGGCCTCGTCCTCGAGACGGCGACGGACCGTCTCCTTGCGAAGCATGACATTGACCGGAAAGTGCTTTCCGACGTCGCGCAGGAAGCTGAGCACGTCCATCGCTCCGAGCCATTCGAGATTGTTGACCATCTCGGCCGGGTTCGGCACCCCGTCGAAGTGCAGGAAGGACTCGAGCTGGTCGCGGACCGCCTCGGCGTTGGCGATCGACTCCTCGCGGCTGAGCAGCTGGCGCTCCGCGGTCTTCCCCGAGGGATCTCCGATCAGCCCCGTGCCCCCACCGACCAGGGCGATCGGCGAATGCCCCGCCCGCTGCAGGTGCACCAGCCCCATGATCGGTAGCAGGTGCCCCACGTGGAGGGAGGCGGCCGTCGGATCGAAGCCCACGTACGCGGCCTGTCGCCCGGACGCGAAGGCCTCCTCGGCCCCCTCGGTGACGTCGTGGAGCATTCCCCGCCAGCGGTACTCTTCGAACAGGTTCATGGTCTGGTCCCGGATCGTCTGGACTTCAGGGTTCGGGTGCGGGGTCGTGCGACGGACCCCTCGGATGGGCGACCGACCTTCGACGGTGCGCCCTGCAGCCTCTCAAGGTACGAGGCGCAGAGCCGGGGGGAAGGGGTCGGCGGCTTTCCCCCGTCCCGCCTGCGGAGACGAACGGGAGATTCGGCCCCGCGCACCCGGGCCATCGAGGGGTCGTCAGGCCTCGCCGAGCGGTCGATCTCGAAGAGCCGACCGATCTACCTTGCCATTCGCATTTCGGGGGAGGCGATCCACATACCGGACCTGCCGCGGGCGTTTCGGAGGTGCCAGGATGCCCTCGAGGAACCGGCGCAGGTCTTCGAGGGTGGGCTCCTCGGCGCCCGGCCGGAGCACCGCCACGGCCACCACCCGCTCTCCCCACTCGGGATCGGGGAGGCCGAGCACGGCGACTTCACGGATCGCCGGGTGCCGTGCGATCGCCGCCTCGACCTCCTCGGGCGAGACGTTCACCCCACCGCTGATGATCCGGTCCGAGGAGCGTCCCACGATCCACAGGTCCCCCTCGGCGTCGAGGCGGCCCAGGTCTCCGGTCGGGTACCAGCCTTGGTCGTCGGTGAGGGGAGCGGGTGCTTCGTCCGGCCCACGGTAGACCCCCTCGGCGAGGGTGGGGCTCCGGATGAACAGTTCGCCGCCCGCATTGCCCTCCCCGAGAATCGGTGTCGCTTCGGGAACGACCCGCAGCTCGACCCCCTCGAGCGGGGGCCCCACCGACCCTGGCTTCCCGCGCACACGCGCGGTGTCGGCGGTGGCGACCTGGGACGCCGCCTCGGTCATGCCCCAGGTCAGGGCGACCGGATACCCTCGCTCCAGCGCCTCCTCGACGAGTCCCGGGGGGGGAGCCGCCCCCCCGATCAGCAGGCACCGGAGCGCGGAGGGCACGGGCTGGTCACGCCGCAGGTCGAGGAGCCGCTGCAGCTGGGTCGGAACGAGCGACGCGTGGGTGATTCCGTCGCGGTCCAGCGCCTTCGACACCCCCTCGACCCGGAAGCGGCCGGGAGCGTGCAGCTCGCTACGCAGCGTCACCGCACGCAGGATCAGCGCGAGCCCCCCGACGTGCGCCGGAGAGAGGGTGCAGAGCCACCGGTCCGAGGGCCCCAGACGCAGGCGCCCGGCAACCGCGCGGGCCGATTCCTCGAAGGCCCGGTGAGAGCAAACGATCCCCCGCGGCGCCCGACCCGACGTTCCCGAGGTCCAGAGGACCCAGGTGGGCAGCCCCGAGGCCCCCGATTCTTCACCGGCCCGCCCCGCACCCCGACCCACCCGTTCGAGAGGCACGACCCGAACCCCCACGTCGAGACCCTGCGGGGCGTGGGCATCGCTCGCGGCAATGAAGACGTGGGGGCGAAAGGCCTGAACCACCCGAAGCGTCTCTTCGTGGGTCCAGACCGGGTGGAAGGGGCTCACCGTCGCACCGGTGAGCGATGCACCCAGGATCGCCGCGACCCCGGCGGCATCCGGCTCGACCTGCAGCGCAATTCGGCGACCCGGTTCCACACCCAGCCCGCGAAAGTGGTTGGCCGCGAGCTGCACCAGGCCGCGGGTGACCGCCTCGGAGGGTCTCTCGGCCGACATCAGAAGAGCCCTCCCCCGCCCCACCCGGCACCCAGCACGAAGCCGGTCGCCAGCAGCCCTCCGTACCAGGCCACGGCGCGCGCGGTCTCACCCAGCGCGGGGTTCAGTTCGACCGGATCCAGGAAGGTGAGCACCCGCGAGAGCGGGCGCCCCAGGAGCACCACCACGCCCAGCGCCCCAAGCGTCCAGGGGTGCCACCCATAGCCGAATACGCCGACCACCGGAGCCAGCAGCCCGACCCCGACGAGTCCGACGTACTGGACCTGGCTTCCCAGGTCTCCGAGGCGCACCGCGAGCGTCCGCTTGCCGGTCTCGGCATCGGTCTTCCGGTCGCGCAGGTTGTTCACAACGAGGATCGCGGTGATCAACGCCCCGATCCCCGCCCCCGCCACCAGCAGGTCCGCGTCGAAGCTGCGCGCCTGGACCCAATACGTCCCCGACACCGCGACGGGGCCGAAGAAGACGAATACGAAGAGATCGCCGAGTCCGTGGTAGGCCAGGGGAAAGGGCCCTCCGGTGTACACCACCGCGCAGAGGAGCGCGGCCAGGCCGATCACGAGGATCGGGAGCCCCCCGACCCACACCAGGTAAGCTCCCACCGTGGTGGCCAGAGCGAGCGTCAGCGCGGTCGCCCTCCGGACCGCCGCGGGCGAGAGGATCCCCGCCTGCACCACCCGCACCGGACCGATCCGGTCGTCGGTATCGCTCCCCTTCACGAAGTCGAAGTAGTCGTTCGCCAGGTTGGTGGCGATCTGAAGGAGGAGCGCACCCACCAGCGCCGCGATCGCGGGCCATGGGTCGGCAACACCGCGTGCCGACGCCATCCCCGTGCCCACGACGACCGGTGCCACCGCAGCCGGGAGTGTCCGGGGCCGGATGGCCAGAAGCCACGCGCGGGCCGCTCCGATCTCGTGCACCGAAGCAGTCATCGCCAGCGAGGGTCCTGCGAGAGGCATCGGGTCACCACGGCAGCCAGGGGTACTTCCGGAAATCCGGCTTCCGCTTCTCGAGGTAGGCGTTCTTCGCCTCCTGCGCCTGCTCGGTCATGTAGAAGAGCAGGGTCGCGTTGCCCGCCAACTCCTGGATCCCGGCCTGTCCGTCGACCGCGGCGTTGAAGGAGCTCTTGAGAAGCCGGATCGAGAGCGGGCTCTTCTCGAGGATCTCCTGCGCCCACTTCCACCCTTCGGCCTCGAGCTCGTCGACCGGGACCACGGCGTTCGCGAGCCCCATCTCGCGCGCCTCCTCGGCTCCGTACTGGCGACACAGGTACCAGATCTCGCGCGCCTTCTTCTGTCCGATGATCGAGGCCAGGTACGAGGCCCCGAAGCCTCCGTCGAAACTCCCGACCTTCGGACCCGTCTGGCCGAAGACGGCGTTGTCCGCCGCGATCGTCAGGTCGCAGATCACGTGCAGGACGTGTCCGCCCCCGATGGCGTAGCCGGCAACCAGGGCGATCACGGGCTTCGGCATGCTCCGGATGTAGCGCTGCAGCTCCAGGACGTTGAGCCGGGGCATCCCGTCGCCCCCGACGTACCCCTCGTCTCCGCGGACCCGCTGGTCCCCTCCCGAGCAGAAGGCGTATTTGCCGTCCTTCGCCGGCCCGTTGCCGGTGAGCAGGACCACCCCGATATCCGGATTCTCACCCGCGTCCCGAAAGGCCTCCTGGAGCTCCAGAAGGGTCTCCGGCCGAAAGGCGTTTCGCACCTCGGGGCGGTTGAAGGCGATCCGGGCGACCCCGTCGGCCTGATGATAGGTGATATCGGTGTACGCTTTGACTTCCTTCCAATCGGGCTTCGACATGCATCCTCATCGTCGTTGGGTGTGCGGCTCCGCGAAACTTCCCTGCGGCGGTCGGTGACAGTCTGGATCCTTCACGCCGTTTCGTCCAGTCCGCCGCCGAACTCCAGACCGTGGCGGACCGCATCGAATACCGCGGTGCGGGCCCGACGGTTCATTTCGCGATCGGTGCGCACCTCGATCATCATCGACTCCTTGCCGCCATGGGCCTCTTCGAGGGCGGCCCGAAGGCCCGCGATCCCCTCCCGCCGATCCGTCGCCTCGGGCGCTTCGCCCACAAGGTTCACCTTCCGGTGACGGAGCCCGTGCAGGGCGGCGATCCGGGCGGGCTCGAGCCCGTGTGGGGTCGCGAAGAACCGGCTGAACTCGGGCTCCATCTCCCGAACCGGAAGCAGGTGGAAGATCCCGCCCCCATCGTTGTTGATCACAACCAGGGTCAGGCGGACCCCCGATTCACCGAGCGCCACCAGGCCGTTCATGTCGTGGATGAGCGCCAGGTCACCGACCACCGCCGTGACCGATCGACCCCGCCCGACGCCCACACCGATCGCGGTCGACACGATCCCGTCGATCCCGCTCGCCCCCCGGTTGCCCAGCACGAGCAGGGGTCGGGAGCGCCCGGACCGAAGCGAGGGCAGCCCAAAGGCGTCGAGGTCGCGGATCGGCATCGAACTCGACACGAAGAGCACCTCGCCTTCCGGCGCCCCGCGGACCACTTCGGCGAGCACCGAGCCCTCGCAGGGATGATCGTGGAGGCCGTTGTCGGCCAGCTCCCCCACCCGGCGCTCCACCCGCATCCACTCGTCGAGCCAGCTCGACGGGGGAGCGGTGTCGGTGCCGCGCACGGCGCCGGGAACGGAGGCACGGGTCCGGGCCGCCTCGAGGGCTCGCGCCACTCGCGCCGGATCGCCGTGGAGCATCCGGCTCGCCGCGCTCAGGTGGTCCTTCCAGCGGCCACCCCCGTCGACCACCACGCCGGGCACCCCGTGCAGCTCCTCGAGGAAGGCCAGGAGCCGGGCCGAGGTCGGAGACGCTCCGAAGCGCAGCACCAGGTCGGGGCGCAGCCGCTCGCGCAGCGCCGACGACCCGAGCGCCAGGTCGTAGCCCCCGATCGCCCTCCCCCGGGGCTCGAACCGGGCCCCGGAGAGAGCATCGGCCAGAAGGGGGGCGCCAAGGGTGCGGGCCAGCGAGACGAGCGCCGGTCCCGCAGACTCCGGGTGGGGGAGCCGGCCCGCGATCAGCAGGGGACGGCGAGCCCGCTCCAGCTCCGCGCCCAGGGTGGCCAGGGCGTCTTCGGAAGGGAGGGCGCGCCGGGGCTCCGTGACGGTCCACGGGCGAGCGTCGGGTCGGGCCCGACCCGTCACACCCGCCGGACCGGGCTCGAGCGGCTTCTCGAAGGGCACGTTCAGGTGGACCGGCCCCCCGGGATCACCGATCGCCTCGCTCATCGCCCGCGCGGCCGAGGCCCGCAGGTGACGCAGGGTGCGGTCGTCGATCCCGGCCGGTGACAGCTCCTGGGCGTGCCGGGTGTAGCCGCCGAAGATGCCGGGCTGATCGATCGCCTGGTTCGCATCGGTGCCCCGCAGACGCGGCGGTCGGTCGGCGGTGAGCAGGAACAGCGGCGCCTCACTCTGCGAGGCCTCGACGACGGCGGGCAGCAGGTTCGCGACCGCGGTGCCCGAGGTGGTGATCACGGCCGCCGGGCGCCCCGTGGCCTTTCCGACCCCCAGTGCGAGAAAGCCCGCCGACCGCTCGTCGAGCTGGACCAGGGTGCGGAGTTCCGGGTGGCGCGCCGCCGCGAAGACCAGGGGCGACGAGCGGGACCCCGGAGCGACCACCACCACCCGGAGTCCCGCCCGAGCGAGCTCGTCGATCAGGACGGCGGCCCAGCGCTCGTTGGCGCGGCGCACCCCCTCGTCCCGGGAGTCTCCGGAGTCCGCCCCCCCATCGGTCACGGCGCGGCCGCGCCCGCCCGAAGGGCTCGGAGTGCGGGCTCGAACTTGAGCGCCGTCTCCTCCCACTCGAGCTCCGGATCGGAGCCCTCGACGATCCCGGCTCCGGCGAAGAGGCGCCATCGGCGGCCGTACCCGACCCCCACCCGGAGCGCCGGCACGAAGTCGCCCTCGCCCCGAACGTCGAACCATCCCACCGGCCCCGCGTACCAGCCGCGGGCGAAGGGCTCACGGGCCCGGATCAGCCGCAGCGCCGCCTCGCGGGGCCGGCCGCACACCGCGGGAGTCGGGTGGAGCGCGGCGACCAGCGAGAGGACGTCCTCGCCCTCGCGTACCGCGCCCTCGATCGGGGATTCCAGGTGCTGGATCCTGGCCAGCGGCAGGATCCGTGGGTCATCGGCCACCTGCAGACCGGTCACCCGATCGGTCAAGACATCCCTCATCTCGTCGACGGTCATGCGGTGCTCCGCCCGGTCCTTCTTCGACGCGAGGAGAGCATCCGCCTGCCGGCGATCGGTCTCGTCATCGTCTCCCCGAGCCGCCGAGCCGGCCACCGCGGTCGCATGGAGCCGCCCTCCCCTCAACTCCGCCAGGACCTCGGGGGCGGCGCCGAAGAGGGTACCCCCGGGGGCGAAGTCGAAGAGAAAGACGTGGGCCCGGGGGTTTTCATGCCGAAGAAAGCGGACCAGGTCGCCCACGGCCGGTACACGATCCAGCTCCAGGTCCTGGATCCGTGCCAGCACGGCCTTCTCGAGTTCACCGACCCGAACCGCCTCGAGCACCGCCGAGACCGCCGCGGCCCAGGCCTCCCGCTCCGCCCCGTTGCGCTCGGCAAGAACCTCGGACGCTCGCGGGACCAGGACCCTCGGTGGCACCGGGATCCGCTCGAGCTCCCCCACGAGCCGATCCAGCTCCACCTCGCCCTCCCCATCCCCATCCTCGTCTCCACCCGCGGCGACGAGTCGCTGCACGCGCAGCTCGCACCCGTCGCCCCCCCCTCGAAGCAGGACCCGAGGAAGCACGAAGCGGGCCGAAGGAAAGCCCTCCCAGGACGACGCGGACTGAGGCGCGGCCAGGAAGGAGAATCCCCCGAACACCCGCGGCGACCCATGGCCGTCCGAGGCCCCCGCCCCCTCGCCGAGCAGCGCGCGCAGCTGCCTGCGCAGCTCGACGAAGCGCCGGTCCCGCGACGGCTCGAGCGCGTGACTCTCGTCGTCTCGATCGTCGGCGACGGCGTTCGGGATCGTGAACTCGTGCAGGGTGCCGGCCCACGCCACCCAGCGATCCCCTCGCCCCCAGAACCCCCGTGACTCCCCCTCGAACCGGTCCAGGAAGACCCCGGGGTCGGTTGGGCCCATCGAGGCCTGACGGCGCCTCAACTGAAGGCCCGGGGTGGATTGGGAGGTCGACGGCATGTATGAGTGGTGAGAGAGGATGGGGGCCGGCGCGGATCCGGGTTGCAACCGATCCGCCCTGAATATACGGATCCGAAGCGCTCGACCAACATCCCCGGAACCAAGTTGCAGTTCCACGGTACCCGTGCACTCGGGCCGGTACGGGCCCGGGACCGCCTCCGACGACCCCGAGTTCCGAAACCGAATGCCCACCTCTCTGCCGATCAACGACCCGGTCCTCATCTTTGCACTCGCCATGGGGATCTTCCTCGTGGCCCCGGTCATCTTCGAACGGTTCAAGATCCCGGGGATCGTGGGGCTGATCGTCTTCGGGGCGATCGTCGGCCCCAACGTGCTGAACCTGCTCGAACGCGACTTCACCTTTGAGCTCCTCGGACAGGTCGGACTCCTCTACCTGGTCTTCCTGGCCGGACTCGAGCTCGACCTCAATCGTTTCAACGAGTACCGGCGCCGCTCGATCATCTTCGGGCTCTTCTCCTTCGGACTCCCGATGGGGCTGGCGGTCGGATTCATGCCCCTCCTGGGATTCTCGATTCCGGCATCGATCCTGATCGGGGCGATCATCGGCTCGCACACCCTGCTCGCGTACCCGATCGCCAGCCGCCTCGACATTGTCAAGAATCCCGCAATCATCACCGTGATCGGGGGCACCCTGGTCACCGACACCCTGGCGCTCACCGTGCTCGCCGTCGTGGCGGGCTCGATGGTGGGAGAGCTGACCCCGGCCTTCTGGGTGCAGCTGTTCGGGGTCCTCGGCATCTACGTCGCCGCGGTCCTGATCGCGGTCCCCCGCGTCGGACGATGGTTCTTCCGAAACGTGCCCAGCCAGGCCCCGGCCGAGTTCATCTTCCTGATGGTCGTGCTCTTCGCGGTGGCGTGGGCCGCGAACCTTGCGGGCGCGGAGCCCATCATCGGGGCCTTCCTGGCGGGGCTCACCCTGAATCGGCTGATCCCGCTTCAGAGCCCCCTGATGACCCGGGTGCGCTTCGTTGGGAACGCCCTGTTCATCCCCTTCTTCCTCCTCTCGGTGGGAATGCTCGTCGATCCCCGGGTCATGGTCGGCAGCGCCGACGTCTGGATCATCGCCGGGGCCCTCACGGTCCTGGTCCACGTCGGAAAGTTCGGGGGCGCGTGGATCTCCCGGCTCCTCTTCCGCTACAGTCGCACCGAGGGGATGGCGATGTTCGGGCTCTCGTCCCCACAGGCCGCGGCGACCCTGGCGGTCACCTTCGTCGGCCTCGAGATCGGGCTCTTCGGTGAGGAGGTCGTCAACGCCGTGATCATCATGATCGTGGTCACCGTCTTCGTCGGCCCCTCGGTCCTCGAGCGCTTCGGCCGCGAGCTCGCGAGGCAGGAGGAGCGCAAGCCGTACGACCCGTCCGAAGCCCCCCGCCGGATCCTCATTCCGATCTCCAATCCGGCCACGGCCGACGCGCTGCTCGACATCTCGTTTCTCCTGCGTGGCAAGGACTCCGAAGAGGCGCTGTACCCGCTCATGGTTGTGCGCGGCACCGAAGAGGGCTCCGAGGCGCAGGTGGCCGAGGCCGAGAAGATGCTCTCGCACGCGGTCCTCTACGCGGCCGGGGCCGATGTTCCCGTCGCCCCGCTCACCCGGGTGGACCGCAACATCGCCACCGGCATCTCTCGCGCCATGGCCGAGACCCGGACCTCGATCGTGGTGGTGGGATGGGATGGACGGAGCAGCGGGAGCCGTACCGCGGTCTTCGGCACCGTGCTTGATCAACTCCTGGAGCAGACGAAGCAGACGGTGATCGTGGCGCGCATGGGCCACCCCCTCAACACGACGGGTCGCATGGTCCTTGTGGTTCCCCCGGGGAGCGATCGGAACCCCGGGTTCGGAGGTGCCGCGAGCCTGATCAAGAGCCTGGCATCGGAGGTCGACGCGACCCTCGAGACCCTCGTGGTGGGCGAGGACCCCTCGCGCGTCGAGCGGCTCTTCGTGGAGACGCAGCCCGAGCACCCCATGAGCTTCGAAGGCGTCGAGGGATGGGGGCCCCTGCTCTGGGAGCTCCGGACCCGCCTCGAACCCGAAGACCTCGTGGTGCTCCTCAGCGCACGGAAAGGCACACTCTCGTGGAGCCGCGAGCTCGAAAAGCTGCCGGGACAGCTCTCGTCGCTCGTACCCGAAAGCTTCCTGATCGTCTATCCTTCCGAGGCCGAGGCGCCCTCGGCAGATGCTTCCTCCCCGGCGTTGCGGATCCAGGATTCCCTGCCCAGCGCCCTCGCCGCGGAACGGGTGGTCTTCGATGTCCCGGGAGGCCCGTACCGCGAGGGGCTTCGGACCATTCTCGCCTCGCACTTCCCACCCGGAACCGACCTGACGGGCGTCGTGGAACGGCTGGCCGCAAGCGAAGAGGAGTTCTCGTCGGAGATCCGCGAGGGGATCGCCCTGCCCCACGCGCTGGTCCCCGGAATCGAGTCTCCCCTGATGTTTCTCGGCATCTCGGCCGAGGGGGTCCGCTTCCCCAATGCGATGGCCCCGTCCCGGGCGGTCTTCATCCTCCTCGGGCCCATGGAACGACGGTTCGACCACCTTCGCCTGATGACCCGGCTCGCCCGACGAATCCGGGAGAGCGAAGATGTCGACCATCTCTTCGAGGCCCGCAAGCTCGAAGACGCCGTCGCATGGTTCGCCGCCAACGAGGCTCCGGATCCCGGAGTGCCCGCAAAGAGGTAGCGCATGGAACCGATCAGCCCACTCGTGGCCCAGACCGAAGGGCTCCAGCCGTGGAGACGGGTCTTTCATGCCGCGAACGGGCTGGGGGTCCTGGCGCTCCTGCTCTTCACTCCGGTGCCCCAGTTCGAGCTGGCGATCCTCCTCGGGGCGGCTGCCGTGGGCGCGCTCCTCCTCGACTGGCTCCGGTTGCGATCCCCCCGGGTCAACCGCCTCTTCTTCCGGCTCCTGAAGCGTCTCGCCTCTCCCCGCGAGGCCGAGGGGATTGCCTCGTCGACCTGGTTCCTGATCGGCATCTCGCTCACCCTTCTTCTCTTCCCACAAGCCGTGGCGGTGGGGGCGATCCTGGTCCTGTCGCTCGCGGACCCCGCGGCCAGCTATCTGGGCCGGCGGTGGGGGCGCACGCCCTTCGGGTCGGGAACGGTCGAGGGCTCACTCACCTTCCTCTGCGTCTCCGCCTTCCTCCTTGTCCCCCTGGCGGGCTGGATCCCCGGCGGAGTCACGGCGCTTCTCGTCACCGGAATCGAACGGGTGCCGTGGCCCCTCGATGACAATCTGACGATCCCTCTCGCCACGGGCGTCCTCCTCTGGTCCCTCCTGCCGGTCGGCACCCCGCTGCTTTGACACATCGAGTAACAGTACAGAAACAGATCTGTACAATCGTGAAAACATCTCCAGCTTGTTACTGGAACGTAACGGCCCCCAAGCTCAGGTGTTTCGGTGACTTCCATCTTCTGCACAGCGCTGCTCGTGGCATCCGCGGCGTGTCTCGGATCCGGCGCGCCCGGCGGTGGCGAGGTCGAGGGGGCCGGCAAGCCTCCCGTCTCGATCGCGCATCCGACGCACGAGCTCGCCGCCCCCCTCTTCGGACCCTTCACCTTCGGAACCTGGATCCAGCCGCTCTTCGAGCTTCGGGACTGGCAGGACCACGAGTCGACCGTGGGATTCCGACTTCGGCGGGCCCGCCTGATCGTGAATGGGCAGGGGCTCGACGGCCGGCTCCGCTTTCGCCTGATGCCCGACCTGGCGAGCACCCCCCAGCTGCGCGACGCCTGGATCCAGCTCGACGGCAACGCCGGGTGGGTCCGTATGGGTCAGCAGACCGTCCCCTTCTCTCTTCAGCGAGAGGTCACGATGGCCCGGGGCCACTTCGGCGATCGGGCGCTCGCCGGCCGCCGCTTCGAGCTCTCGGGGGGTCGGGACATCGGCGTCGTCGTGGGGACCGGCACGTCGGCCGGCCACTTGCGAGTGAGCGCGGGGGCCTTCAATGGCCGAGGCCCCAATCGGTCCGATCCCTCGCCCTTCCCTCTGCTCGCAGCCCGCGCCGGAGTCGCCGTCGGGGGTCCCGTCCCGAACGGCGAGACCGACCTGGCCCGGACCCCGGGCACGGTGGTGGCCCTCGGGGGAGCCCTGATGGGGTCGAGGGACAGCTTCCTGCGTCCGCGTCCGGGATTCGCCGCGGACCAGACCGCCGACTGGAGGAGTTGGACGATCGACCTCCTGGTCCGCTCCCGAGGGCTCTCGGTAACGGGCGCGTGGTTCGCGCAGTCCGTCACCACGCCCCCACCGGGAGAGTCCCCCACCTCGGTCGAGATCCCGGGAGAAGGGTGGTACGTCGGTGCGGGCTGGCTCCTGCCCATCGAGGCCGGCGTGCCCGTCCCCGACATGGAGGTCGTGGTCCGGCACTCCCGGGCCCGCTGGGATCTGGCCCGGCAAGGCTCAGGGGAGCGCGAGTCCGCGATCGGGCTGACCCTCTTTCACAGGGACCACGCGGTCCAGACCCGACTCCAGCTCACCCGCGAGCGCGGCATGCTCACCGGGCTCTCCGACCGAAGTACCCGCCTGACCCTCGAGCACCAGCTGTTCATGTAGGGGGGGGCGCAACCCGATCCCGTGATGCCACCCTCATCCGACTGACATTGGCTCAGGGGATGGTGGCGCGGCCGATCGTGTGCGTGTCGGTCGCGAACCAGATCGCGTTGCTCGCGGCGTCGAAGACCATGTGCCGCACGTTTCCGCCTCCCGAGGGCACCTCGGAGACCGAGAAGAACTCCTCGGTCGCGGGATCGAACCCCACGAAGCGGTTGGGCGAACGGTTGCTCTCGACGTACCAGATCCGGTCCCGGGCATCGACCGCCATCGCGTAGAGACCGCTCTCCTCTCCCCCGGGCGACTGCCATTGGTCCATCTCGCCCGAGACCGGGTCGAACACGCCCACGAATCCGTACGCGGCGTCCACCCACCAGATCCGATCGTCCGACGTCACCCCGATCCGTCGAATCCGGCTGCCCTCGAATGGAGTCTCGAACATCTCGAGTTCGAGGGTCTCCGGATCGACGGTGCCGATCCGATTGCTCCCCATGAAGGCCACCCACGGGCGATCGCTCGAGTCCAGCACGATCCCGTAGGGCCGCATCTCCTCGCCGGGCACCCCCACGGCCTCGATCACGCCGGTCACGGGTGAAAAGCGGGCCACGTATCCGGCCGGCGCCGAGCGCTGGGCCGTGAACCAGATCTCACCGCTCGCGTTCTGGACCATCGTGTGGGGGTCCCGCACACCCTCGGGCATGTCGTATCGGAGCACCTCGCCGGTGGCCGGATCAAGGCGCCCGATGTGGGCATCGCCGTTCCCCGCGTACCAGGGGAAGCCCTCGGTGTCGACGATCACATTGTGCGGCGCGGAGCCTTCGGGGAGGGCGTAGCGGTACATCTCTCCGGTCTCGGGATCCAGGAAGCCCATGTAGTCCCCGAGCTGGCCCACGAACCAGATCGATCCGTCGAGCCCGACGAAGGGATCGCGAGGCCGGGTGTCCTCCCAGGGAACATCCCACTCCTCGAACTCCGGTTCGCTCCCGGAGACCGCGGGCAGGTCGGGGTCGTCCGGTGTCTGTGCGACGCCGGGCCCGGCCAGGGCACCGAAGACGAATAGGAGGGGGATCAGGGTGATGGTCGTTCGCATGTCCGGGACCCTCTGATGGAATGATCGCTGGGGTGTGGGGTGCGCACCGAGCGGGCGGAGCGGTTCAGGATCCGATCGGGAACCCCGGAACTTCGGAGTCGTGTCACTGTAGGACCCTGCACTTCCCCGGGGGTCGAGAACGCACGATCGACCTCGCGGCTGACGGGTGGTACATTCATCCGCGACGATAAGTTCACTGTGCGTTCAAACAGGAAGCCAAACTATGCGATTTTTCGAAGCGACGTTGAGCCGCCTCTCGATCGCGATGATCGCCGCTGCTCTCATGGCCACGCCCCTCGTGGCGCAGGGCCCACCGGTGCAGCAGGATCAGATGCAGATGCAGATGCCGGACTCGGTGCAGGAGATGATCACCGAGGCGCAGGCCATCCAGCAGGAGATCCAGGGATTGCAGTCGCAGGCGATGGCGAGCAATGAGGAGCTCCAGGTCATGGAAAACCAGCTTCGGGAGATGGTGCAGGCCGCGATCTCCGAGATCGAGCCGGAGTTCGATGCGCTGATCGAGCGGATGGGTGAGCTCGAGGCCGAGTTCATGGCCGCGCAGCAGTCCGAGGACCAGGAGGCGCTCCAGCAGCTCCAGATGGAGGCTCAGCAGCTCCAGACCCGACTTCAGACGGCCGAGCAGGAAGCGGTCGAGCTTCCCGAGATCCAGGAAGAGATCGAGGTCTTCGAGGACGAGCTCCTGGCCGAGATGACGCGACAGGACCCCGACGCCCCCGAGAAGCTGGACCGACTCGAGGATCTGGCGGAGCGGATCCAGGCTGCGATGGGCGGGATCGGCTGAACCGACCCCGCTGACGCCTGAGTACGTCGACGCCCCTCGGCCTCCCGGAGTTCCGGTAAGGCCGGGGGGCTTCGTCGTACTACCGCGAGCCCGCCTTCTGTCCCTCCGGGGGAAGCTTCCCTCCCGTCTCGAGGTAGAAGGCGAACTCGTCGGGCAGGCTGCTCGACCGGATGGCCGCCGCGGCCTCGTCGACCGGGTACTCGACCCGAATCGGCTCCCACTTCGGATCGGCATCGGCACCGAACTCCACCCGGGCCCACCCCGCCCGGGGATCCCCGTCCTTGGGACGCCCGACCGAACCGGTATTCACCAGGCGAACCCCGTCGACCACCCGACTCCACGGAATGTGCGTGTGGCCGAAGGCGATCGCGTCCCCCTCCCGGGCCCCGAGCGTCCCGATCATCTTGCGAGCGAAGGCATCGTTCCGATCCTCGGTCCAGTAGACCGTATTGAGGACCGCGTTGCCGTGGATCAGGATGAGCCTCGGGCCGGAGGCATGCCCCCCCATCGGCCTCAGGTCGATCCGGAAGGGGAGGGATGCGAGCCACGCCTTGGTGGTCGACGACGTGTGGTCGAGCGTCCACCGATAGCTCTCGTGCGACAGCACCTCCTGTCGGGGATCCTCGTACCGGCACCCGCAGTGTTCGTACCCGGTGGCCGTGGTCGAGTCGTAGTTTCCGGCCACCCCCTGGATCCCCAGCTCCCGAATCCGATCACAGACCCCGTCCGGCCATGGAGCGTACCCGACCAGGTCTCCCAGGTGAAGGATCGCATCGATGCCGGGCCGCGTCTGGATGTCGCGCAGCACCGCATCGAGTGCAGGGAGATTCCCGTGGATATCGGAGATCAGGGCGTATCGCATGGGGCATTCCTCGCGGACGGACGGCGGGCAGACGGTCGGCGGTGCGCCGATGCTCGAGCACGGAACGGCGTCCCGAATGGATCGGAACCACCGGCTGATTAAATATAGAACCCACCCGACTCCCGAAACCCCCACCCGCTTCCGAGACTATTTTGTTACCTTCCTCAGCGTTCCGCATTTCGCCATCCGGCCGCCCGCCCCGAATCACACGACCCGATGCTTCGTCTCCTCCCCATCGTCCTGTTGACCCTCAGCCTCACGACGCCCTCTGTCGGGGCGCAGGACCCCGCCGGCGACCTGAGTAGCGCGGAGCAGATCCTGGCCCAGGCGCGGGCGCACGACGACCCCGAGGTCCGGCGGCAGCTCTACGAGCTGGTCGAGGATCGGGCGACTCGGGCGCTTGAGGCGGACCCCGACGACCTGGAGGCGCGCTGGTGGCGGATCGCGGCAAAGGGCCTTCGGGTCGATGACGTCTCCCCCCGAACGAAGATCCGGCTGGCCGGCGAGGTGCACGAGGATGCAACCCGGATCCTGGCCACCGACTCGCTGCATCCGGGGGCTCACCACGCCATGGCCCGGATCCACGCGGGCATCATGCGGCTCAATCCGGTCGTCCGGTACATCGCGGTTCGCCTCGTCGGCGAGAGCACCCTGCGGCAGGCTGCGTGGGAGGACGCCGAGTGGCACATCGCCCGGGCAATGGAGGGGGAGCCCGACGCGCTCGTGCATCGCTACGAGCTCGTGCGCATGCTCCAGAGCCAGAGACGGTATGACGAGGCCGAAGCGGTGATCGCCACCCTGCTCGCCCTCCCCGACCACCGCCCCATGGACCCGGTCGTTCGAGATCGGGCCCTCAGCCTTCGAGAGGAACTGCCATGACGTGCCGACCCCTCCTCGCCCCGCTGCTCCTGCTGGCCACCCTCGGGACCCTCCTGTTCCCCCACGGGCTCGCGGCGCAGACCATCCTGAACACCGAGCGCTTCCAGCTCTCGGAGGTGGATGGGTTCCACCTCAGCGCGTCCTTCTCGATGAACGGGGACCGGGGCAACTCCGAGGTGTTGAACATCGCGTCGTCGGGGATCGTGGGCGTCCTGGCGGGGAGCCATTGGACCCGCTTCATCTTCGGTGGGAAATTCCTCTCCAACGAGGAGCGCTCGATCCTCGACAACCGCTTCGGTCAGATCCGCTACTCATACATCTTCTCGGACCGCACGCAGAGTTTCCACTTCGTCCAGGCGCAGAGGAACGAGACACTTCGGCTGCGCAGCCGATGGCTTCTCGGGAGCGGGCTCCGGCACACCATCGTCGAGAGCGAGCGCACCTCCCTCTCGCTGGGCACCGGGCTCATGGGAGAATGGGAGCGACTGAACGCCGATGCGGTCGGAGAGGGAGACCCGACCGAGAGTGAGGCGCTGCGGATGGCGAACCAGGCGATCTATTCGTTCGAGCTGGCGTCCGGAGCGCGGATCCTGAACATCCTCTACTTCCAGCCCGACATCACGGACTTCTCGGACCTGCGCGTCCTGAACGACCTGGGGCTCGTCGTGCCGGTCACCGAGCATGTGCGCCTCACCCTCTCGGTAGAGTGGCGACGCGACACCCGGCCTCCGTCCGAACTGGGCAAGGACGACCTCACCTTCTCGATGAGCCTCGGGATCGACGTGCGCTGAGTCGGAGCTCAGAACCCCTGGTGGTTGGCCGAGCGAAAGTCCACCGCGGCCCGGACCATCCGGGGGGACTCACCGGACGCCGGAGAGATCTCTCGAAAATCGACTTCGATGCGACCGTCGAGCAGGATTCGTCGGCTGGGGGGATCGTTTCGAACCACGCTGTTGACGATGAGCTCACCCGAGACCGCCTCGGCCCAGAGCTCGAGTCCGCCCAGCCCGCGACCCATCTTCAGTTCGCCGGTGAGCACCCCCAGGTTCTCGGCCAACAGCCGTTCGTCGGCAGGAACGAAGGCCACCGGGTACCGGCCCGGCTCCAGAGGGAGCTCCAGCCCCCGAGCCTCGAACTCGAGCTCGAGCCACTGTCCCCCGCTTCCGGCCGACTCGGGAAAGGTCGTGACTTTCAGGCTGAGAAAGGAGGGAGCCCCCTCCCCCTCGGGCGGCTGGGCTCCCGAGGTCTGATTCGGCGCGAATCTCCAGCGGTTGTTGGCGGGAGCGTCCCGACGGAGCTGCAGGATCCTTCGCCCGTCCTCGAAGACCGACGCATTCGTCAGGGTCTCTCGCGAGGAGGGACCGGTCGGATCGCTGTCCGAGCAGGCGGGAATTGCGAGCAGGAGTGCAAGCGCTGCGATCGCAGCGGGAGCGAAGGCGCGGGAGAGGGCTTCACGCATGGCTGGAACGGTCAGGGGGTGCGGGCGAACAGAGAGACCTCATGCATCGAGCCCGATGCACCTCTAACGATAGAGTCGCCGGCCCCCGATGACAACGCCCCGGGGCGTGCCGGCCGGGAGTCAACGGCCACTTCCGGCCAGGGTGCGCCGGGCCTCCTCGAGCACCGAGGCGACGAACCCCGAGGTATGGTCCGGCCCGTCCTCGTCGGCCAGGAAGGGGTCCATGACGGTGGCCCGCAAAATGACCAGCCCCTCGGGACCCGAGCGCTCCCACTCCTCGACGGACCCGACGCCGAGGCGCTCCAGGACCGGTTCGACGGCCCCGTCGTACATCGGCGTCTGGAACCGGGTGCGGGTGATGATGTAGTCGGGCTGCGCTCCCGGCTCACTCAGGCTCATGCGGGCGTAGATCCCCTCGTTCAGCCGGTTCACCTCTTCGATCGTCCGAAAGGCCGGATGGGTGAGCAGGAAGCAGACGATGTTGATGTCGGGCTCCGGAAGCAGGACCAGGCGGAAGGGGTCCATCGAGGTATCACGCAGCGCCCGGTAGAGCTGGCGGGCACCGGCCACGGTGCGCTCGACCAGGTGTCCGTACCCACGCTCGTCGAGGGGCAGCACCTTGTGCGAGAGCCAGACCGAGGCCGCCGCGGCGCCGGGCTTGGAGCCCTCGAAGATGAAGCGTCCCAGGAAGAGGTCCTCGGAGGAGCCCAACCCCTGCGTCGGGAGCAGGTAGGGGGGGTCGACCGCCACCAGTTCCCGGGCCCGCTTGTCGCGAAAGAGGATGGCACCGGCCGGATAGGGGATATAGCCCAGCTTGTGGGGGTCGATCGTGATCGAGTCGGCGCCCGAGAGGGCCTCCATGGACTTCACCCATCCGGGGGTGGGCCAGGCTTCGATGTCTGGATCCGGATCCAGCCCGATCGAGTCCCGGATCTCCTCGGCGCTCCGGAGCCCTCCATCGGCGCCCCGGATCACCGAGGCGGCGTAGCCACCGTAGCAGGCGTCGGAGTGCAGGTGGAAGGTGACCCCCAGTTCGCGCCGCGCCCGCTCGCGGACCTCGAGCACCCGATCGAGGCGGTCGACCGCGCTCTCCTCGGTGGTGCCGCAGACCGAGATGCAGGCCAGGATCGGCACGTTGCGGGCGGTCAGCTCCTGAATCGTCTCCCACAGGGCGTCGGGGTCCAGCCGATACCGATCGTCGACCGGAATGAAGACGAGCTGGTTCGACCCGATGCCCAGGGCGCGCACGATCTTCTCCCACGAGTAGTGCGCGGTGGCCGCGACCAGGACCACCGAAGGCGGGAGGGGGTCGCCGAAGGCGCGGTCCAGCCGGGCCACGTACTCCTGGTAGCCCAGGTGCTGGAGCGAGTGCTCCTGCAGGGCGGTGTGCACCTCGGCCCGGGGGGCCCCGGTCCAGAGCGCCTCCCACAGGTCCATCGCGGCCTCGGGGTGAACGTTCACCAGTTCGCGCAGCTCCAGGGAACGCAGCGGTGCCCGGCTCCCGTCGGCCCGCTCCACCTCGAGGTCGAGCGCCAACTCGTCGGCGGCACCCCGCGCCGCCAGGGGAAAGTAGATGACGTTGCGGGCCACCCAGAGGGCCTCGAAGTTCGCGACGGTCCCCCCCGAGGTCAGATGTCCCCACGAGGCCCCCCGCTCGTAGCCCACCATCCGCGCGAGCTGGGCGGCGACCTCGAGCTCGAGCCGCGTGGTCACCGGCGAGGCCTCGATCGCCACATTGTTGGGGTTGTAGAGCATCGCAGCGAAGTAGCCGACCTGCGACGCGATGGTCTGCTCGAAGGCCATGTGTCCCTTGTAGCGCCCCGAAAAGAAGGGAACCCCACGCTTGAGCTCGGCCAGCAGCCCCATCAGCTCCTGGGTGAGGGTCGCGACCGCGTTGTCGTAACCGGGCCGGCGCTTGTCCGTCTCGCGGATCGTGAACCCGTCTTCGGGATGATGATTCCGGCGCCAGAAGACGTGGTCGCGCAGCGCCTCGGTCAGAAGCCGCTCCAGGAGCTCGGCGTTTTCGCCCCGAGGGCCCAGGAACCAGGCGCGAAGGGCATCGGAACGATTTCGGGATCGATCGGAGCCGGCGCCGGTGGAGCCCGGCGACCGGGAGTCGGGCGTGGAATCGGGTGTGGAGTCGGGCATGGGGTCTCGTGGTTCGATCGAGGGCAGGGTGGGCGGCGAGGGAACTCCTTCGCCGTGCCGTCCGTATCACCTAATGGTAGGGAGGTTCCTTGGGGGGAGGAACAGGCCCTGGCCTCGAATCCCCGTTTCGGAGTCCCCGTAATGTCAAAAAACCCCTGGTTTCTCGCACCGTTCGCGCCACTGGGTACGCTACTCGCCGTCGTCGTGGTGGCCGCTCCTTCGGCCGATCTGCACGCGCAGTCCGGCCAGCCCGACTTCCTCTTCTCTCCCCCCTCCCTGAATGTGACGCTCCGGGGGGGACTGATGGACTACCAGGCGACGGGCCAGCTCTTCGACTTCACCTCGGATCTGTTCACCACCGACGCTTCGGACTTCCGGGGGCGGACCCTCGGAATCGAGCTGGGCGTGCGCCTCTCGGAGCATTTCGAGGCGACGCTGGGCCTCGACGGCGGCCAGGTGACCGTGAACCACGAGAGCCGCGACTGGGAGGAGGTCGATGGATCCCCGATCCGGCAGACCACCCGGGTACGCTCGGGGCCGTCCGGGCAGTTGGGCCTGAAGGGTTATATTCTGCCCCAGGGCGAACAGATCGGACAGTTCGCCTGGGTCCCCAACCGGGCGAACCTCTTCGTGAGCGGGGGGATCGGGGTGACCGCCTACGAGTTTCGCCAGTTCGGCGATTTCGTCAACGAGGAGCCGGATCCGGCGCTGATCTTCAGCGACGACTACCAGTCGGAGGGAGCGGCCTTCCTGATGTATGCGGGGGCAGGGGGCGAGGTCACCCTGCGGCGAAACCTCGCACTGGTCCTTGAAGGCCGCTATCAGTGGTCCGAAGATGAACTGGACGGCGACTTCGGCGATTTCGAACCCATCAACCTCAACGGGCTCCGCCTGACGGCCGGCCTGTCCGTACGATTCTGAACGATCTTCTTCCGGGAGCCATCATGTTGCGTTCGATACTGCCTCTGCTGACCCTCGCTCTGGTCGCCATTGCGCTGCCCGAGGGAGTCGAAGCGTCAGAGCCGGGGGCCACCGATTTCGTGCCGCAGGCGGCCGAGGACACCCGCTGGCTCCCGTGGATCGGGTGCTGGGAGCCGTCCGACGTTTCGGACAACGCCGAGGGATCCGATTTGCTCGTCTGCTTCGAGCCGACCGACCAGGGCGTCCGCGTCCTGACCCTCGGCGACGGTGAGGTGCTCGGAGAGGAGCACATCGTGGCCGATGGCCGCCCGGTGCCCACCGCCGACGGGGGGTGCGAGGGCACACGCGAGGCTCGCTGGTCCGATGACGGACGGCGCGCATTCGTCCTCTCCGACCTGAACTGCGCCGAAGGCGTCGACCGGGTCACGCGGGGTGTGTTCGCCATGGCCAACGAGGGTCGCGAGTGGCTCGAGATCCACGGGGTGCGCTCGGCGGACCGTGACCAGACGATGGCCGTGCGTGCCTTCCGGACCGCCTCGCGGGCGACGCTCGAGCGGCACGATGTGACTCCGGCGGGAGCCGAGCGGAACCTGGCGATCCAGACCTCGCGCCTGGCGGCGTCCGATGCACTCGACCGAGACGACCTGCTCGAGGCCGTCTCGGTGATCGGCTCCGAGGTCACCGCCGCCCTCGTGGCCGAGATGGGAGAGCCCTACCGGCTCGACGCAGCCACCCTGAGGGCCCATGCCTCGGCCGGTGTGCCGGGCGAGGTCATCGACATGATGATCGCGGTCAGCTATCCGGATCGCTTCGTGATCGACGCCGGGCAGGCCGAGGCGGTGCCCGCCCGGCTGGCCGACGGCAGGCACGATGCGTACCCGCCCCGATCCGCCTACTACGGCCCGAGCACCCGCTGCCCCACCTGGGACCGGTTTTGCTGGGACATGCGATATCGCAGCATGTTCGGATACTACGGTCCTCCCGGGTACGCCTTCGGGGGAGGATACGGATGGGGCTACCGGGGTCCACGGTACGTGATTTACCAGCCTGGCACCGTGCGGGGCAGCGGGGGCACCGTGAATCCCGATCAGGGCTACCGTGCCCCGACCAATCGGGTCCGGCCGGCCGTGCCGCAGACCGGTCCGTCGGAAACGAGGCCGGCGTCCAGCCAGGGGCTGGGCTCGGTGATCAACCGTCTCCGTCCCAGCCGTAGCGGCAGCTCGCAGGGCTCGAGCGGAGGGAGCCGGGTGAACCCGGACACTGGCCACAGCTCGGGGGGAAGTAGCGGACGCACCACCCGGCCCACCCGCACGTCGGGTGGGGGTGGAGACGGCTGACCCCCGGGTGAGCGCGGGGCACGATCAGGAGTCTTCGACCACGAGGCGCCGGCGGGCGACCGCCGGCTCCTCGCCCGGCACCTGGACCTCGATGAACAGGTCGTAGTTCCCCGCGTCGAGATCCGGGATCGACAGGTCGATCGCCCGGAACACGATGCCCGTGTCATCGTCGGGGGCATCATCCCACCGGATCGTCACCGGCTCTGCGGTCTCGATCACGCGGAAGAACTCCCCGATCGCCCGCAGCAGGCTCCGCTCCGCCCGTTCCACCCCGATCGAGACCGAGGCGATGTCCCCCTCGTCCAGCCCGTAGACCTCCCAGCCCACCCGCAGTGTCTCCCCCGCGGGGAAGCGAAGGGACGGGCGCACCTCGTGGAGGGCTTCGGCCAGGGATTCCGGGGGCAGCTCGTCGCTCACGGTGAAGAAGACGGGGTCGGACAGGCTCACCCGCCCCGCCGGCGCCTCGAGCGCGGGGAGCGCGCGCCGTGTCCGCCACGCCCTTCCCTCGACCCGTGACCACCCCTCGAGACTCAGGATGTGATCGGTGCGGCGGTCCAGCTGTGCGGTCCACACCCCCTCGAGCTCGGCCCCCTCCTGGACGGGGATGGGGCCCTCTTCGATCACCGGCCCATCGACGGGCAGCAGATAGAGCGCGGTCCGCAGGTCCCGGGGAAGGTCCGGCCCCGTAATCGCTGCAGCGGGTTCGTATCCTCCGAAGGGGTCATCGGATCGCTCCGGGGCGCGCTGCGCCACGGCCCCCTCGGCATCGTCCGAGAGGCGGGCGAAGGAGTGAACGATGTACATCTCGCCCTCGCGCAGGAACCGTGCGGTCTGGCTCTGCAGGTTCAGGAAGGTGGGCGCGTAGGCGGGTGTGAATCCCGCGGGCTGCCGTCCCGTCTGCACCCGCAGATCGCCGTCGTCACCCACGGGGAACCGCACCAGCTCCTCTCCCAGCGGGAGATACCGTCGGCGGTCGGGGTCGAGGCGAGCGGTCATCCGGTTGCGGGAGAGCTGCTGCATGTTTCCGACCCCGCCCTGCTGCCGCTCCCACCCCAGGGCCCAGCCATAGCGCAGCAGGATCTCCTCGAGGTCGACATCCCAGGGCAGGCCGAAGGGGTTCCAGGCGTCTTCGAGCGTCCGGACCTGGGTCAGGCGGGCCATGTGAGCGGTCCACCGGGCGTTGCCGGGCACCATGAAGAGGGGGTCCGACAGCCTCCAGAGGAGGGCGCGCCGCCGCATCCGCTCCTCGGGGTCCGACACGTCCAGGAAGCTGCGACCATCGCGCTCCAGAAGGTACCGCTCCCCGGTCCACTGATCCTCCTGGCCGGGAGGCAGGGTCTCGAGCAGGGTCAGGAAGGCGTCGCCCGCACGGACCCAGTCGTCGTCTTCGTGAAAGACCCACCCGGCGAGCGCGGCGCACCAGTGTTCGCGAGCGCGGCAGTCCTGGAGCACCTGGCGCGCTCCGATGAGGTCGTTGGACTCGATCAGGTAGCGCACCCGCTGCCCCAGGATCCATTCGTCGCCGGGGAGGGCCTCGCCGGCCACGGCCAGCGCATCGAGCAGCTCCACCCGGGCATCGACGATCGGACGGGGTGCGGAGGCGATCGGGGGTGACTCCTCACCCTCCCTCGGATACATCAGGCAGAGTCGACCCATCGGCTCGTCGCACGGGCGTCCCCCCATCCGGCGCTCGGCCGGGATCCGGGTCTCGCGGAAGCGCTCGAAGTCCTCTTGGGCGGAGCGGGCGCCACGAAGGATCTGCACGGAATCCGCGGTCAGCTCCCGGGTCGTCGCACCCGTGTCCCCCTCCGAATGCGGCCGCTCGGCGAGGGGGACCAGTGTGATCAGGGCGACGATCAGTCCGGGCAGAACCGAGATGGGTGACAGCATGGATGAACTCCGGACAGGGGGGCAGATGCGTCGTTCTACCCAATGCAGGAAAGGCGGGTCCCGTTCCCCGGGTCCACGGGTGGGTGCGCAAGGCGGCCGGCCCTCCTTTCTGTGTGCGGTGCTGTCCGCTACACTACCCGCCGAATCGCACCCCCTCTCCCGCGACGGGGGGTGTGAACGGGTGCGTCGAACCTTCCACTCCAGACCGGAAACGGATGACCCTGTCGGCTCCGAATCTCGTCAGACTGCGAAGCACCCTGGGACCCGGCCTCCTTTGGGCCGCGGCGGCCATCGGGGTCTCGCACCTGGTCCAGTCGACCCGCGCCGGGGCGGATGGCGGCTTCGCGCTGGTCTGGGTGGTGCTCGTGGCACTCGCGGTGAAGTACCCCTTCTTCGAGTTCGGTCCGCGATACGCCGCCGCGACCGGCGAGAGTCTGGTCGAGGGCTACCGGAGGCTGGGGCGCTGGGGGGTCTGGCTCTACCTCCTGATCACCCTCAGCACCGCGCTGATCGTCCAGTCGGCGGTGGTGCTCTTCACCTCGTTCCTCCTGGCCGCGGTCCTCGGCGTCGAATGGCCGATGGCGGTGGCGGGAGGCGTGGTGCTGACGGGATGCGGACTCCTTCTCCTGATCGGGCGCTTCCGGGCGCTCGACCGCACCATCAAGGTCGTGCTGGCCGCGCTCGCGCTGTGCACGATGGTCGCCGCGGCGCTGACGCTGCCGCGCATGGGCGAGGCGACCTTCACCCCCTGGCCCCTCGAGGGGAGTGCCGCGGTCGGCTGGATCTTCGTGCTGGCCCTGGTTGGGTGGATGCCCTCGGCGATCGACATCTCGGTCTGGAGCTCCCTGTGGACGCTCGCGCGCAACCGGAGCTCCGGGGTCACAGCCACCCTGCGCGAGGCCCTCTTCGACTTCCGCCTGGGCTACCTGGGCACCGGCGTCATCGCGCTGGCCTTTCTCACCCTGGGGGCCACCGTCATGTACACGGCCGAGGTGCGCTTCAGCCCCGAGGGCGGTGTCTTCTCGCTCCAGCTGGTGGATCTCTATGCGGCCACCCTCGGGAGCTGGTCCCGTCCCGTGATCCTGATCGCCGTTCTCACGACGATGTTCTCGACCTCGCTCACGGTGATGGACGGGTTCCCCCGCGCGATCGCACGCTCCGTCCAGGTCCTGCGGGAGTGGGATCCGGAGAGCCGCGAGGACACCGGCGCCGGACACGAAGAGGCCGGGCGGATCTACTGGGTGGCGCTGGTGGTCCTGGCGGCCTTGACCGTCGTGGTCTTCGCCCAGTTCGCCGGAACGCTCACGACGATGGTGGACTTCGCCACCCTCGTCACCTTCGTGACCGCCCCGGTGCTGGGGTACCTGAACCTGAGGGCCGTTACCCTTCCGACCATGCCCGAGGCCGCGCGCCCGGGCCCCCTGCTGAGGGGCTTCGCGTGGGTCGGGCTCGGGCTCATGAGCCTGATCGCGGCCATCTTCGTGGGGAGCCTGCTGATGCGGTAGTGTGCGTCAGTCCGGCTCCCTCCGCCCCCGTCAGCCCCCGTCGCCCGCCGCCTCGACGGTGAATTCCTGGCTGACGTAGAACCGCTCCCCCTGGGTCTCGAAGGTCGAGATCCGGTAGGTGCCCTCGACACCCATGAATTCCCGCAGTTCGAAGATCTCGGTGACCACCTCTCCGGGACCGATGTTGTCGAAGCCCCGGGTCAGGAATCCGCAGCCTTCGGTGAAACCCGGCAGCTCCTCTTCCCAGGTCTCGAAGACCCGGCCCAGGGCCTCCCACCCCCCGGGCCCGCTGCGCTCCACCGGGGCGCAGTAGAGCGATCGGTAACGCACGGTCATGGTGTCCTCGTTGACCAGTCGCAGCTCTCCAATCCCTCCGACCAAATATGCCGTGGTGTCGACCGTCAGGGTCAGACGAGGGCCCACCTCGGCCTCGGTCCCGGAGTCGCACCCGACGATCGCCAGCCCCAGGATGGCCGCCAGGATGATCGCGCGCATCAGGGCCCGCCCGGCACCGTTCCCGCGCCCGACATCGTCCCCGCTCCCCGCACCGCCCTCCGACACCGCGGGAAGAGTCGTGAACCTCGAACGAGCGATGGGTTTCATGACGGAATCTCCAGATGTGGAACACGAGTCAGCGGGCTCGCCGGCATCGGACCGAAAATCGGGCCGCCTCGATTGTGATGGGTTTTTCACAATAACGACCGAGCGGCCGCAACGAAATGCGGCACGGGCAGGGTGCCCTCGACTCCTCCGCCCATGTTCCCGCACCCGACCGCGCATTAGTCTAGAGGGACCCGGCGCCCCACCCCCGCGATGATCCGCCGACCTCTGCCCTCTCGTTCCGATCCGTCATGCCCGAGTCGAGCAGCACCGCATCTCTCGCCCCCCGCGCGGTCCTTCAGAAGGTCTTCGGGTTCCCGGACTTTCGCCCGGGACAGCGCGAGGTCGTCGAAGCCGTCCTCGAGGGGCACGACTGCATTGCCATCATGCCCACGGGAGCGGGAAAGTCGCTCACCTACCAGCTCCCGGCCCGGATCCTGAGTGGGACGACCCTCGTCATCTCTCCCCTGATCAGCCTCATGAAGGACCAGGTCGACGCCCTCAAGGACCTGGGATTCAGAGCTGAGGCGATCAACTCGAGCCTCGACTTCGACGAGCGCGAGGCCCGGCTCGATGCACTGCGGCGAGGGGAGCTGGAGCTGGTCTACCTGGCCCCGGAAGCCCTCGAAGGCCGACTCCGGAGCTTCCTGATCGAGAAGTGCCCGATCTCGCTCCTGGTGGTCGACGAAGCACACTGCATCAGCCAGTGGGGCCACGACTTCCGCCCCTCGTACCGCCGCCTTCAGGGACTCAGCCGGGAACTCGACGTTCCGGTGCTCGCCCTGACCGCCACCGCCACCCGCCGGGTCGCCGCCGATGTCCTGCGCCAGCTCGGGATGCGAAAGCCCGCCGGCTACAAGGGGTCCTTCTACCGCCCCAACCTTCGAATCGGCGTTCGCAAGAAGGGCGAGGGCAATACCCGTCGAGAGATCCTGGCCCTGATCCGGGAGTGGGAGGGCGAGTCCGGGATCGTCTACTGCCTCTCGCGAAAGGCCGTCGACTCCACCGCGACCTTCCTCCGCTCGAAGGGGATCGACGCCCGCCCCTACCACGCCGGGCTGGACCCCCAGGAGCGGATCCGCAACCAGGAGGCCTTCCAGAACGACGAGATCGAGGTGATCGTCGCCACCGTGGCCTTCGGGATGGGAATCGACAAGTCGAACGTTCGCTTCGTGATCCACCGCGACATGCCCAAGGATGTGGAGTCGTGGTACCAGGAGATCGGGCGGGCGGGCCGCGACGGCCTCCCCAGCGACTGCATCCTCTTCTATTCGTGGGCGGATGTGAAGATGCACGAGCGCTTCCTGAACGAGATCGACGACCCGGAACTGTGGCAACAAAAGCGCCAGACCACCGTCGACCTCTTCGAGATGGTCGAGCGCCGGGTGTGCCGCCACCGCGCCATCCTCCACCACTTCGACGAGGCGATGGACGCCTGCGGGACGTCCTGCGACATCTGCACCGGGGAGTCGGTGTCCGAGCGAGCCGCGGCCGTCCCCCGCCGCTCCCCTTCCCGCCCCGCCTCGGACCCCACGTCGGGCCCCACGCCCACCGCACGGCGGCGCGACCCGAGCCTCTCCACCGCCGACGAAGCCCTCTTCGAAGAACTCCGTGAACTCCGTCTCGAGCTGGCCCGCGCCCAGGGGGTCCCGGCCTACATCGTCTTCAGCGACCAGGTCCTGCGCGAGATGGCCACCCGGCGCCCGACCACCGACGCCGAACTCCTCGACGTCGCAGGTGTCGGGCCCGTCAAGCTGGAACGGTACGGCCAGGCGTTCCTTTCCGTGCTCGAGCGGTGTACGAATTCCTGACCGCTGGCGAAAGGTCCGGCGCTCTAGTATTCTGACTCGCTCAAACCACACTCAACCGCAGATTCCTATGATCCCCACTATTCGAGGTTCGAGCCTCGCGAGCGGCCTCCTGGCGGTCGGCACCCTCCTGGCGGCCGGTGGACTCTGGAGCATGAGCCCGGCCGAGGCCGGACCGGTGACCCCTACGTCCGCGATCACACCCACCCTCTCCGGTGACACGATCTCGACCCTCGATGGGGTGTTCACCGAAGAGCAGGCGCGCGCCGGCAAGCAGGTCTACGACGTGGAGTGCTCCCTCTGCCACGGACCCCAGGAGTTCTCGGGGCGCCTCTTCCAGCTCACCTGGACCGACCAGCCCCTCTCGTCGCTCTACCGGCACATCAGCCTCTCGATGCCGCTGGACAACCCCGGCGGCCTCAGCCAGGAGCAGTACGTCGCCGTCCTGGCCTACATCCTGGAGCTGAACGGATATCCGACCGGGGACGCCACCCTCCCCTCGTCGACCGAGGATCTGGGCCAGATCCGCATGGAGCGCCTTCCGGAGCCCGACACCGGCTCACTCTCGCGGACCCATACGCAGATCCGCACGCAGTTCGGCAGATGACGCAGATGCCCCCACCCGCTTCCGCCGGGGGCACCACCACACCCGAAGTCCGGACCCCGAACGAGGAGAACCGCTGATGTTCCCAGCCCGCATCCCGAACCCGTCCTTCGCCTCGATCCTTCGGAGAGGCCGATCCGGGCTCCGCACGCTGCTCGTGGGAGCCGCCGCCGGATTGACGCTCGCCCTCCTGCTGCCCGACGCGACGAGTGCGCAGGACCGCACCGGCCCGGGCGAGTGGGCGACATGGGGCGGGGACGCGGGAAGCACACGCTGGAGCCCGCTGGACCAGATCCACGCCGGCAACTTCGAGGAGCTCCAAGTCGTCTGGCGCTGGAAGGCCGACAACTTCGGCCCCACACCCGACAACGTCTACCGGGCCACCCCGATCTACGTGGAGCGCGAGGGCATGCTCTTCACCCTGGCCGGCCAGCGGCGCACCGTGGCCGCGATCGAGCCCGCCACCGGAGAGACGGTCTGGCTCTGGCGCATGCCGGACAACCCGCGCTGGGCCAAGTCCGAGCGGCAGAACTACGGAAAGTCGGTCGGCTACGAGGTCGTCGACGGGCGGGGCGTGATCTACGTGCTCACTCCGGGATTCTGGCTCGCGGCGCTCGACGCCCAGACGGGCCTTCCCGTCCAGGGCTTCGGGCCCGAGGGCAACGGGATCATCGACCTGATGGCCGACATCGGCGACTACCCCTACGACCCGGTCACCGGACACGACCCCGAGGTGGGACACATCACGACCTCGGCGGGGCCCCTCGTCGTGAACGGGGTGATCGTGGTCCCGAGCACCGGGCAGCAGGGGTACTATCAGGTCTACAAGGAGAACATCGCGAGCAACATCCTGGCGTACGATGCCGCCACCGGCGAGAAGCTCTGGCGCTTCAACATCATCCCGCAGCCGGGCGAGTACGGAAACGACAGCTGGGAGGACGGCTCGTGGGAGTATACGGGCAACCTCGGCTCCTGGGCCCCGATCTCGGCCGACCCGGAGCTCGGGCTGGTCTACATCGTGACCAAGGCCGGCACCAACGACTACTACGGGGGGCACCGGCCCGGCGACGGCCTCTTCGGCAACAGCATCGTGGCCATCGACGTCGCTACCGGGGAGCGTGCCTGGCACTACCAGCTCGTCCGCCACGACGTCTGGAACTACGACATTCCGCACGCGCCCCAGCTCCTCGACGTGACGATCGACGGGGAGCGGATCCCCGCCATCCTCCAGACCACCAAACAGAGCTTCGTCTACGCCTTCAACCGCGAGACCGGCGAACCGCTCTGGCCCTTCGAGTACCGCGAGGTGCCACAGTCGGACGTGCCCGGTGAGCAGCTCTCGCCGGTCCAGCCCTTCCCCACGAAGCCCGCGGCGTACGAGATGCAGGGGCTGAGCGAAGACGACCTCATCGACTTCACCCCCGAGCTGAACGAACTCGCCCGCGAGATCATCAGCAACTTCCGGATCGGCCCCCTCTTCAACCCCCCGGCGGTCGAGAACGAAGAGGAGGGGATCGTGGCCTCGATCCACTGCCCCGGGGCCAACGGGGGCACGAACATTCCCGGCGGGTCCGCGGTGGACCCCGAGACCGGGATCCTCTACGTCGCCTCGATCAAGGGATGCAGCGCGCCGAGGCTCCTGCCCGGCACCGAGGTCGACCCCACGTCGAACATGGAGTACGCCACGCGGGGCCCCGGTGGAGTGGGCGGCCCGATGGGCCTTCCGCTCTGGAAGCCCCCTTACGGCCGGATCACCGCGATCGACATGAACACCGGCGAGCACCTCTGGTGGATCCCCAATGGCGACACCCCCGAGAGCATCCGTGACCACCCCGCCCTCGAAGGGATCGATGTGGGCCAGACCGGACAGCGCTCGCACGCCACCCCGCTGGTGACATCCACCCTTCTGATCTACGGCGAGGGGCGTGGAGGCGAGCCGCGGATCCATGCGGTCGACAAGCGCACCGGTGAGGAGCTGGGAATCGTCGAGCTTCCGGGCCCGACGAGCACCGCGCCCATGACCTTCATGCACGAAGGGCGTCAGTACCTGACCTTCCCGGTGGCGGGCCAGGGACACACGGCCGAGCTGGTGACGCTCGCGCTGCCGGAAGGCAGCTGAGCGGAGGCGAAGATCACTCGAGAGCGGTGGCCAGCTGTCGGGCCACCGCTCTCAGGCTTTCGATTCCCTCGACATCGCGCGGGAGCAGGGGCACCCGGATGCAAGGGAGGTGATCGAACTCGCGGTCGATGCGATCGAGGTACTCGGCCTCCTGAACCCTGCGCTCCTCGAGAAACGCGCCCCCGGATTCCACCGGCAGGACCCGATTCACGACGAGCCCGGCGACCGGCACCCGGTGCTCCTCGAGCACCTTCAGCGCCGAGAGACTCTCCAGGATCGGGAGCTTCTCAGGGATCAGCACCAGGACGAAGGCGGTGGTCTCCGGGTCCAGGAGTGCCCGCCGGGCCCGGGTGAATCGGCGGCGGCGCTCCAGGAGGATCTCGCGGATCTTCCGGCTGCGCGGATCCTCGTCGGAGTCGGTCGGCTGCTCGAACCACGCAAGGTCGTCGCCCGAAGGGGCCTCCCGCTCGGCCTTGCGACCGAGCAGGCGCCGCAGCCCCGCCCCCGCTGCATCGGACCGATCCCGGCTTCGCAGGAGTCCGTCGGTCCACGCCGACATGATCTCCGGCAGGGTCAGGAGGCGCAGGGTGTGCCCCGTGGGCGCGGTATCGAAGAGCACCCGGTCGAACCGCTCGGGGGCATGGTGCATCAGATCCGCCACCCGATCCATCATCGCGGCCTCGGCGGCACCCGGCGCGTGTCGGGTCAGGCTGACCTGCCGCTCGATCTCGGCGAACATCCCCGGCCGGACGAAGCTGCGCATGTTCGACTTCACCTCTTCGAGATAGCGGTCGACCTCGGCCTCAGGGTCCACCTCGAGCCCGACGACCGCCCCCGGTCCATCGCGCAGGAGCTCCACCTCGCGGTCCCCGATCCGACGATCGAAGAGGTCCCCCAGCGAGTGCGCCGGATCCGTCGAGACCAGGAGCACCCGCTCCCCCCGCTCCGCCATCTGGACCGCCAGCGCCGCGGCGGTGGTGGTCTTGCCCACGCCCCCCTTCCCCCCCACGAAGAGGATCGACCGACCCCCCAGCTCGAGTAAAGCGGTCGCCTTCGGCTTTTTCGGCATGGGACTCCCTGAAAAGAGTGGGTCGCGGGGGCGCGCCCATAACCTACCCCACCCGCGTTTCCGCGGAAACGTCGGGACCGCGGCGTCGGGACCGGAGCGGGCATGCGCGGGGGCCGGGACGGGATCGGCCGGCACGCGCAGGGTCCCGCGAATGGACACGCGAGGGGGCGCGGCATGCGGCGGCGCCTCGATCCTGCCAGATTCAGGGGTCGGGCCGCGACCCGGCGACCCCCAGGCTCACACGGAGCCTGGTCCATCACCCCCGGAGGTCACCCCGGCTTCTGGCGGGACGAGCAAGGCAACCCTGAGAGCCAGGTCTGGGACTCGATCGTCAAGCCGATCGGGGAGTCCTTCGGGCAGACGCTTGACACCGCCTCGACGTTCGCCATCCTGCCCGACATCATCCGGGGCCACACCCTCGGCGAGACGATGGACCG
>SLBA01000030.1 GCA_007126575.1 Gemmatimonadota bacterium
ACCACCTGCGGCAGGAACATCTGCCCGGATCCGAAGAGGTCTCCCACCCGGTTCATCCCGGCCATGAGGGGGCCCTCGATCACCTCGATGGCGCGGTCGGCCGCCTGACGGGCCTCTTCGACATCGGCCTCGACGTACTCGTCGATCCCGTTGACCAGGGCGTGGGTGAGGCGGCCCTCGGCTCCCGCCTCCCGCCAGGCCAGGTCCTCGACTCTCGCCGTCTCCTTGCCGCGGTACTCGTCGGCGAGTTCGGTGAGGCGTTCCGTGGCGTCGTCGGTGCGCTGGAAGAGGGCGTCCTCGATCGCAGTGCGCAGCTCGTCCGACAGGTCGTCGAGCACCGGGAGCGCTCCCGCGTTTACAATCCCCAGGTCCAGGCCGGCACGAATCGCGTGGTACAGGAAGACGGCGTGGATCGCTTCGCGGAGTCGGGGGCTCCCCCGGAAGGAGAAGGAGAGGTTGGAGATGCCCCCCGAGGTGAGGGAGTGCGGGAGGGTCTCCTTGATCTCGCGAACGGCCTCGATGAAGGCCACCCCGTAGCCGTCGTGCTCGGGGATCCCGGTGGCGATGGCGAAGACGTTGGGGTCGAAGATGATGTCCTCGGGGGGGAATCCGACCTCCTCGGTCAGGATTCGCCACGTCCGGGTGCAGATGGCCACCTTCCGCTCGGTGGTGTCAGCCTGGCCCTCTTCGTCGAAGGCCATGACCACCACGGCGGCCCCGTATCGCAGGACCCGCCGGGCCCGTTCGCGGAAGAGCTCTTCGCCGTCCTTGAGCGAGATCGAGTTGACCACGCCCTTGCCCTGGATCCGCTGGAGGCCCGCCTCGAGGACCTCCCAGCGCGAGGAGTCGAGCATGATGGGGATGCGGGCGATGTCGGGCTCGGCGGCGACCAGGTTCAGGAAGCGGATCATGGCGGCCTCGGAGTCGAGGAGGCCCTCGTCCATGTTCACGTCGAGGATCTGCGCGCCGCCCTCGACCTGCGTGCGAGCCACGTCGAGCGCCTCGTCGTAGCGATCCTCTTCGATGAGGCGGCGGAAGCGGCGGGAGCCGGTGACGTTCGTGCGCTCCCCGACATTCACGAAGTTCAACTCGGGCCCGATGTTGAGGGGCTCGAGGCCGCTCAGTCGACATCGGGTCGGACGCTCGGGGGGCGTGCGGGGAGAGACCCCCTCGACCGCCCGGGCGATGGCCGCAATGTGCTCCGGCGAGGTGCCGCAACAGCCGCCCGCCACGTTTAGCCAGCCCTCGCGCGCCCACCGGCCGATGTGGTCTGCCATCTCGTCGGGCCCCAGGTCGTAGCCCCCGAACTCGTTGGGAAGCCCGGCATTGGGGTGGCATGACACCGCGAACTCGGCGAGCCGCGAGAGCTCCGCCACGTACGGGCGCAGCTGGTGCGGACCGAGGGCGCAGTTCAGCCCGATCGAGAAGGGACGGGCGTGGCGCACCGAGTTGAGGAAGGCCTCGACGGTCTGCCCCGAGAGGGTGCGGCCCGACGCGTCGGTGAGGGTCCCCGAGATCATGATCGGCCGGCGGGTGTCACGGGCCCGAAAGACCTCGTCGAGCGCGAAGAGAGCCGCCTTGGCGTTCAGGGTGTCGAAGATGGTCTCGACCATGAACAGGTCCGCCCCGCCGTCCAGGAGCCCGTTCACCTGCTCCCGGTACGCCTCGGTCAGTTCGGCGAAGCTGATGTTGCGAAAGCCCGGGTCCTCGACCTTCGGCGAGAGCGAGGCCGTGCGGTTGGTCGGCCCCAGGATTCCACAGACGAAGCGGGGACGAGAGGGATCGAGGGCCTCGACGGCGTCGGCGGCCCGGCGGGCGATGCGGGCAGACGCCTCGTTCATCTCGCGCACGACGCCCTCGGTGCCGTAGTCCGCCTGGGCTATGCGGGTGGCCGAGAAGGTGTTCGTCTCGACGATGTCGGCCCCCGCGTCGAAGTAGGCGCGGTGGATCCCCTCGATGATCCCGGGACGGGTGAGCGAGAGGAGGTCGTGGTTCCCCTTCAGATCGCTGTCGTGTTCCCGGAAACGGTCGCCCCGGTAGTCGGCCTCGACCAGGTCGTGGCCCTGGAGCATGGTGCCCATCGCACCATCGAGGACCAGGATGCGCTGGCGGGCGGCCTCCTCGAGCGAGGAGGTGGGAGGAACGTCGGACATGGTGGTACCGGCCTTCTGGAAGGCCCCCGGCAAGTGCGGCGGCGGTCCCGGAGGGGCACAAAAAAATCCCCACGCGAGAGTGCACGCCGGGGACAGGACTTTTTAGCGGTTCGGTTTCCCGGGTCGCAATACGCCGCAAATCACCCCGAGCTCGCAAGCTCTGCCCATAGGATAGGTCAATACCTCGGGCCGGGGCAAGGGGCAATCCGGCGAAGGGCGCGTGTGCAGGGGCAAGGGGCGCCCCAGCGAGGGGCCCGGGTGCAGCGTCGCCGAGGTTCCGCGACCCCGGGCAGCTTACCCCCGGACCTGATGAATTTTCAACGTGATGTTGACTTTTCAGCACACGGGGGTGCATATTGCCATTTCGTTGCCCGGTCCCGAACGGTCCGGCCGGGTGCGAAGCCACCTTCAAGGAGGTTGTCGATGTTGCCGGAGAGCGGATTGAGCCGAAGAGAGCGGGAGGTCATGGAGATCATCCATGGAAGCGGGCGGGCGACCGCTGCCCAGATCCGGGAGTCGATGGATGATCCACCCACCGACGCGGCGGTCCGGTCCACCCTTCGGATCCTGGTCGAGAAGGGGCACCTGCAGCACGAGTACGACGGCCCCCGC
>SLBA01000202.1 GCA_007126575.1 Gemmatimonadota bacterium
CCTGGCCTCGCGGGCGAGGTCCTGCCATGCGATCGACTGCCTCCGAATGACCTCGGCGAACTCCCCGGCGAAGCCGAGATCCCGTCCGGCGCTGAAGCGGTGCCCGGCGACCTCGGTGAACTGGTACTGGGGCATCCTGAGGGACCAGCGGTCGATGATCCAGCCCCCGTCGGGAAGGGTGCGGAACTCGACCTGGCCGCGGAAGAGGGGCGAGACCTCGGGGGGAATCGGGGGCTCGTGCGGGTGCCGCGTGTAGTGGAACTCCAGCTCCTCGAGGCTGGCGTCCTCGCGGTCGAGCCAGAGCACCCCCTGGACGCCGGGCACCCCGAGGTCCCGGACCGGCTCGAAGGCGAGGCCCACCCGCTCGGCGTCGTTCGAGGGCCGGGCGAGTTGAAAGCAGTGGTGCTGCTGGAACCGGTCGCTCAGGAGGGTGGCGGCATCGATGCCGTAGTACACGAATTCCTGAGGCTCCTCTCCCTGCTGGATCCACCCCTCCTCGAGGAGCTCGTCGAGGGGCGCGGCTTCGAAGGGGCGCACCGAACGCGAGGCGGCCCCCCGCTCCTCGGACTGCACCCGGTTGGTGAAGAGCTCGACGGTGCGTTCCCAGCGCACCAGATCGAACTCATACCGTTCCTCGCGCTCCGCCCAGGCCACGATGTCGAGCGCCGTCCGTGCCTGCTCCCACAACCGGACCAGGAGCGTTCCCTCCTCGTCGCCCAGCGCGCGGCAGACCCCGTCCGCCGCCGACTCCACCTCGATGGCCTCCAGGGCGATCGGCGCCCCCGTCAGCTCCAGGTTCACGACCCTGGCGTCTCCCGCCTCGAGCTCGACCATCCGCACCTCGGACGGCTGGTAGCCCAGGCGGGACACGGCCAGGCCCCACCGGCCCGCCTCGGGAAGGACGAAGGAGTAGCGACCGTCGCCCCCCGTGAGAACGGAACGATAGACCGTACCGTCCTCCCGTTGGACCGACACCAGAGCGGAAGCGAGTACGGCCCCGTCGGAGGCGTCGGTAACCACTCCGGACACTCGTGGGCCGAGCTCGCCCGTCTCGGTGACCTGTGCACCGACACCCTGAGGGAGAGCACAGACCCCGACCCCGCCGCACACCAGCATGAGGGTCGCGGCGCGGCGCGCTGCCGCAATCGCGGCGGTCCAGGTCGTGGGCATGGAAGTCTCCGGTTCCGACGGTTTCCCCCTCAGCTCATGTGCAGCTCCGGGCTCCGGGCTCCGGGCTCCGGGCTCCGGGCTCCGGGCTCCGGGCTCCGGGCTCCGGAAAAGGTGGTCCGGATTCGCAGTGTGAGGTAGAGCTCCGATCCGTCATTCGCTGTCTCCGGTCGGCAGGAATCGGCGATTCAAAAGCCCTCTCAGGGCCGGAAGCAAAGTAGGGTGCGGGGTCTGGGTGTGCAAGTGAGGCCGGAAGCACGAAGCCCGCCGCGCGGTTGATGACCATCAGGCCGAACCCCACCGTGAGGGTCCCCCTGAAGCGCCAGATCAGCTCCTTCGCCCGCCTCGCGCTTCACGCTCGAGAGCGGAGGTTTCTGCTTTCTCTTTCGGGCCCCGTGCGATTCGGACATGGCCCCTGCTACCCCCGGCGGTGAGGGGTTTCCCGGGGGCATGCGCACCAATCCCTCCCGGGTCATTCCGAGTGGTACCGCTCATCGATACCGGTCGACGATCTCCCGGGCACCAGAGAGTATCTGGGTCGCAGGATAGGTCCGGGCAAGGTCGGGATTCGCCTTCTCCCAGGCTGAGATCCGGGCGAGCGCAGCCTCCGGGTCCTCCCGGGGCATGCCGTAATCCGGAAGTGCGCTGTACAGGTCGAAATATTCGGTTACCGTCAGGGACGGCTCCGTGCGAAGCGCATCGGTTCCCCGGTAGCCGCGCTGAAAAAACCGCCGAGCGGATAGGGTTGGAGAGGCGCCATGAACGCATCGAACGTTGGCACTTCTTCAGCCCAGCGGCCTCGTGGACGAAGCTGAGGTCTGAACATCCCGCTCTCCGCAAGAGGCACCCACGCCCAGCTGCTATTCCAGGCTATCGTGCGGCAACCGGCGTCGTAGGCCCACGGAACGACTACTGCCCTCGCGACTTGCTGACCTTCGAACGCATGGTTCAGGGCTGCGCTGTCCGCGCCCCCAACCCGGTCGATCTCGATCACCTGGCCATGGATCGGTCGAGATGGGGTCTCTCCCCCGTCCGCCAGCGCGACAGGTCCCGCCCCGGTACGCACGGTATCGAGCAAGGCAGTTCCCACCACATAGGTCGCCGTACTGTCCCGCAACGTCGGGAACGGGGCAAGGCTGCACCGTTCATCGGGACCAGATGCCGGAAGAATCAAAGCCAACGACGCTGTACCGGCAACGAATGCAAGTCGAGAGAGAATCATGGCAAGGGACCTGGAAAGAATCGGCGATTCAAAAGCCCTCTCAGGGCCGGAAGCAAGGTAGGATGCGGGGTCTGGGTGTGCAAATTGCCGAGGAGGGGGAGGTGGCGGAGCGGGCCGTGAGCCGTTGAAGTGCCGGAGAGCAGGCGAAGCGACGGTGGACGATGCGCCCCGGGAGTCGGGGCCGGAAGGATGGTCCGATGGGCGCCGGGAGACGGTCGAGCCCGACAGGCCGGGGGGGGGCGCGGATGGGCCCGGCTCGCGCTTCAGGCCTCCCAGTCCTGGGCGGCGACTGATCGAACTCGAACTCCGGGATGGGCTCGGGAGCCGCGAGGTCGAAGGCCGGGGACTGATCGAAGTCG
>SLBA01000019.1 GCA_007126575.1 Gemmatimonadota bacterium
GTCTCCCGAGCGGGCTGCACCCGCGTCGGGACATTCTCCCGGTTCCCTGTATGACCCCCTCGGATCCCCCTCGACCTTGACTGCCCTCCTGGCACTGCTCGCACTCCTGAACCCCGCCCCGTCGGCGGCCGAAACCGCGGCCGACACGCTGAGCGGGCCGGGGGCATTCGTGCCCGACCAGGTCCTCACCCCCCCCGGTGGGGCGCGATTCTACCTCTACACCACGGGGACCTCCGACGTCGTCGCACTGCGGGTCTCGGTGCCGATCTCCGAAGGGCCTACCGAGGCGGGCGCGGGGCAGATCCTGCGGGCTCTCGCCGAAGACCGGATGAACGCCGTCGCCTCGAGAATCGGAGCTCGAGCACGGGTCGCCCGCTCACCGGACGCGCTCGTCTACGAGGTGGCGGGGCCGGCGGCAGACATGGACTTTCTGGCCTGGGTCCTCCGCGAGGGGCTGAGAGAGCCCGACGCCGGTCGGTTCTCGCAGCTCCAGCGGGATGCTCGCATCGATGTCGAGCGCCGGCTCGAGACCCCCGAGGGCGCTCTCGCCCTGCGGCTCCGCGATCGTCTCTCTCCCGGAACGCCCCCCATGTTCGGCACCCTCACGGCTCTCGAGCGCATGGATCCCGGCCGCGTCCGGGCCCTGTGGGAGCGGACGCATGCCCGCGATGCGTTGACGGTGGTGATCGTCGGAAATGTGTCCCCGGAGGTCATCCTGGCCTCTCTGACCGACCTGGGGATCCCCGCGTCGGCCCGTGACGCGCCGCCCCCCTCCGAGGCCGGCACCGGGCAACCGATCCCGACGCCGGAACTGATCCGACACTGGGTCGGAGAGGCACGCAGCGTTCCGGGTGGGCGCGACCCCCGCGCCCTCGTCGCGACCCGCATGATCGCCGAGACGATCCGCTCGGATCCCGGTGACTACGAGGTGGGCGTCGAACTGTGGGAGCTCAATCGCGGGTGGGTTCTGGTCCTCTCCGGCGCGGCGTACCCCCGGGCTCGCCAGGCCATGAGCACCCGGGTCGAGGGCCTCATTCGCGAGACCGTCGCCCGGGTCACCGACGACGAGGTGCGCAGACACGTCGCCGGATTGCGCTCCGAACTCCTAGAGGCGGCCCGGACCCCCTGGGGGCTGGCCGATGTCGTGGGGCACGCGCTCGATGCCGGAGAGGCACCCGACGCAATCCAGGAGCTCCTTGCGGAACTGCGTACGATGCGAGGGGGAGACGTCGTCCGGTTTCTCGAATCCCTGGTCGACGTCCAGCCGGTCCGCGAGGTCATGGATCCATGACGCCCCTTCTCCTTCCCATTCGGCGTCGGATACGGTTCGTACCGGTCCTTCTCGCCCTGGCGCTCCTGGGCTGGTCGGCTCTCCTGGGGCCGGCCCCAGCCGAAGCTCAGACCGTGGCGCAGCTGCTGGTGCATCCTCGCGAACACGATGCCGTGGTGGCGGTCGCCGCTCGCTTCCCCGCCGGCGCCCAGAACGATCCGGGAGAGGCCAACGGAGCGGCTTTCCTGCTCGGGCGTGTTCTCGAGGACGAGGGTGCCCGACGGCTCGCGGAACTGAGTGCCCGGGTCTCGGTTCAGGTCGACCGGTCCGAGTTCCTGGTGACGATCGTCGCCCCCGCGGAGGATTGGGAAGAGGCCTGGCGGCGAGTCCGAGAGCTGCTCGACGGGGGCCCGCTCCCCGAGAGCGCCGTGGTCTCGGCCCGTGAGCAGCACCGCGAGCGCCTCCTCTTCGAAGAGGGTGCGCCGGGTCGCACCTTCGATCTCGAACAGAGTCGATACCTCTTCGGATCGAACCACCCCGCCGCCCGACCGACCGCCGGAACCCGGGGCGGGATCGAGCGACTGGACCGGGCAACGCTGGAGTCCTTGCGTTCGACCCACCTCCGCTGGGAAGATGCGGTGATCGGGGTCGTGGGCCCCGTCTCACTCGACGATGCCGGTCGGACCTTCAGCGGACCGGCAGAGCGGGTGGGCCCCCCACCACCCGTCCCCCCACCGGCCGCGGCGGCCCCCGCACCGGCCGATGATCCCGGAGCCGAGCCCACGCCGCCCCCGGCCCCCACTGGCCCCAGGGTCCTCATGGAGGAGCGGGCGAGCCCGCTGCAGGTCCCCGCTTCCTCACCGGTCGGCAGCCCCTGGAGCTCGGGGGACCGCCGGGTCATCGACCAGGACGTCACGAGCACATGGATCATGGTCGCATGGCCGCTGCCGGCCGACGCTCCCATGATCCTGAAGGATTTCCTCGTCCATCTGGTCGACCTGGAGCTGAACCCGTCGCCCCCCGACCCCGGGGTGTACCGAATCGACGCCGAGATCCGGGCCATCGATGACGCGTCGGTACTGGTCGTATCCGCCAGCGTCGACCCCCGCGCCGCCTACAGCTGGGAGGACCGAATCGTGGGAACGCTCGAGTCCCTCGAGGCCTCCCCGCCGGAAGGCGCCTTTTTCGAACTGGCGAGACGTCAGTATCGGGCTCAACGCCTGCTCGAACACGCGATTCCCGAAGAGCGGGCCCGCTGGATGACCCGACGCCATGCCGAGGGGGGCGAGGTCCCCCGGATCCCTGCGCAGGTCTGGGGACTGACGAGGGAGGGGGTATCGGGACTCGCGGCGGCCCGGGGCGAACCCCGGGTTCTCCTCTTCGGTCCCGTAAGCGTCATGGATCGATAAACGGGTACCGACTTTCGCTCTCGCCTTGATGCGATGAGAGTCAGGTGGTACTTTCGCCCCATCTTCCACGATCAACTGTCGGAGCGAATCAACGATGAAGCGAGCGTTCTATCTGCCGCTGGCCGGCCTTCTCGTCCTCCTGGTCGCCTGTGGCCCCGGAGAGGTCATGGTGACCGCCGAGATCGACGTGAACAATCCGGAAACCGGACAACTCGAGACCCGTCCACTCGGAGACCTGGAGCTTCAGCTCCTCCCCTTCGATCGGGACGCCGTTTTCGACTCTCTGACCCAGGCGGCTCCGCGCCCCGAGCCTGAACTCTCCGCGGACCTCGAGGAGAGGCGTCAGGAGTACATCGAGGTTCAGGCCGCCGCGCGTGATGCCGAGATCGAGTGGCTGACGCGCCGCGAACGGCTCCAGGAGATCAACAGGGAAATGGAGCAGTATTCATCGGGCGAGACCCGCTACCGCGAGCTCTTCAACGAGTTCGAGGACCAGGAGGATCGTCTGAATGCCGCCGAGTCCGATATGAATCGGCTCTTCGGTGAACTCGAGGAGCTCCAGGCGACGGTTCTCGATCAGCTCCAGCAGGCACGCCTCCAGCAGGAAACGTGGGAGGACGAGGCCTTTGCGGATTACGGAGATGTCGTCGCAGCCAAGCTCTCCGAAGCTGGCCGGGACATGGCCTACGACACCACCGACGCCACCGGGATGGCGAGGCTGCAGCTCCGACCGGGCACGTGGTGGATCCACACCCGTCATCGCCTCCCCACCGAGGAACTTTACTGGAACGTACGTGTCGAGGTTGAGCGAGGGGACCCCGTCGAAGTCCTGCTGAATCGGAGCAACGCGGAAACCCGCCCGGTCCTGTAGTCGCCGGGGGGCGGCATACCGCTCCCACCAGCCGTTCGAAGCCGGGCGCCCCCAGCGCCCCGGGGACCATCTCGGGTTCTCGGGGCGCTTGGTGATCCGATGTACTTCATTCCCGTGACGGAGGCTTCATGGCCAGCCCGAGCGCCGCCAGCCCACACCTCGAAATCGACGACCACGGCATCGCCCACGTCATTTTCGATGATCCCGAGCGCTCCGCGAACGTTCTGACCGAAGCCGTGATGCGTCGCCTCGAAGACGTACAGGCCGAGATCGAGTCCGGCGCGCAAGACGAAACGGTCAAGGGCGTCCTCTTTCGCAGCGGCAAGTCCAGCTTCATCGTCGGGGCCGACGTCGATGCGATCGCAAGGATCGAGAGTCCCCTCGAGGGCGCCGAGGCCGCTCGCGAGGGCCAGGCCCTCTATCTCGCAATCGAACGCCTCCCGATCCCGACCGTCGCCGCGATCAACGGGACCTGCATGGGCGGAGGCACCGAGCTCGCACTCGCCTGTCGCTACCGCCTGATCTCCGACGCACCGGGCACCAAGATGGGGCTGCCCGAGGTGCAGCTCGGAATCCTTCCCGCATGGGGCGGGACCACCCGCCTCCCCCGACTGATCGGACTCCAGGCGGCCCTCGATCTTCTCCTGACCGGAAAGACCGTTGACGGGCGGAAGGCCAGGCGGCTGGGCCTCGTCGAAGACGTCCTCCCCGCCTCGACCTTCGCGAGTGCCTCCGAGGCCTTCCTGCGCGAACGCATCGGGACCGAGGGCAAACTCCCGACCGGAGCCGACCGGAGCTTCTTCAAGCGGATCGTCGAGGACACGGCTCCGGGCCGGGCGATCATCCTTCGCACCGCCCGATCCCGGGTCATGGATCGGACCGGGGGACACTACCCCGCCCCGCTCAAGATCATCGACGTGCTCTCGAAGTCGGCGGGCCGCTCGGTCGAGAAGGCACTCGAGTACGAGGCGCTCGCAGCCGGCGAGCTGATCGCATCCCGGGTGTCTCGCTCCCTGATCCACGTCTTCCACATGCGCGAGGCCGCCCGGAAGGGGACCGGTGTCGAGGGCGAGGTCGATCCCCGCGAGGTCTCGGAGATGGCCGTGCTGGGCGCCGGCGTGATGGGAGGGGGAATCGCCCAGCTGGCCGCCTACAACGGGATCCGGGTGCGCATGAAGGACATCCGGCACGACGCGGTCGCCAGCGGACTTCGGTACGCCCGCTCTCTGTTCGACAAGGCGGCCGAGCGCCGGAAGATCTCGAGCAGGGAGGCCGATCAGGCCATGGACCTCATCTCGGGGAGCCTCGAGTACACGGGCTTCGCCCAGCTGGACCTGGTGGTCGAGGCGGTCGTCGAGAAGATGGGGGTGAAGCGGACGGTCCTGGCAGAGGCCGAGGCGCTCGTCCCCGAGGGATGCGTCATGACCACCAACACCTCGACGCTCTCGGTGGACGAGATGGCCGAGGCCCTCGAGCGGCCCCGGGATTTCTGCGGCATGCACTTCTTCAACCCCGTCCACAAGATGCCCCTGGTCGAGGTGGTCCGGGGCAAGCACTCGAGTGATCGGGCGATCGCCACCGTCTACGCCCTTTCGCTCCGCCTGGGCAAGGTGCCGATCGTCGTCAACGACGGCCCGGGCTTCCTGGTCAACCGGATTCTCGGACCCTATCTGAACGAAGCCGGGCACCTCCTGGCCGAGGGGGCCTCGGTGGAATCGATCGACCGGGCGGCGACGGAGTTCGGCATGCCGATGGGCCCCCTGCGGCTCGTCGACGAGGTCGGGATCGACATCGCGCGCCACGCCGGCGAGGTCCTGTACGAGGCCTTCGGCGACCGGATGAAGCCCTCGGGGCCCCTCGTGTCGATCGGCGAGACCGACCGGCTCGGCACCAAGGGTGGGCTGGGCTTCTACCGCTACGAGAACGGGAAGGAGCAGGGGGTTGACCCCGACGTGTACGGGGCACTCGGCGATGCCGTGCCGTCGGAGCGCCGCACGATTCCCGAAGAGGACATCCGGGCCCGTCTCGTCCTGATGATGATGAACGAGGCCTCGCGGGTGCTCGATGACGGGGTCGCCGCATCGGCCGCCGATGTGGACCTCGCCATGATCATGGGCACCGGATTCCCACCCTTCCGGGGAGGTCTGCTGCGCTTCGCCGACGAGCTTCACCCGCGCCTGGTCGTGGAGCGACTTCGGGAATACGAGGCGGAGCACGGCGAGCGGTTCGCCCCGTCATCCCTTCTCCTGCGCCTCGCATCGAGCGACCAGCGGTTCTACGAGGCCTTTCCGGCGCCGGAGAGATGACCCCGGGCGAGGGGCTCATCGGGATCATACCGGCCGCCGGACGCTCGTCCCGGATCGGGGGAAACCCGAAGCCTCTCCTGGATACGGGAAGCGGGACCTTCCTCGAGCGCACCGTGAGGGCCCTCGGCGAAGGCGGCGCGGCGTCCGTGCACGTCGGCGTACGCCACGAGGCCGGCCCGGTCACGGCCGCGGTGCGACGGCTGGGTGCCCGCCCGCACGTACCGGTCGACGTCGACGACGGCCCGATCGCCACCATCCGGACCGTGATCCGGACGCTGCGCGACGAGGGTGAGGCCCCCGCGGCGATCCTCTTCCTCCCGGTCGACATCCCCGAGGTCACTCCCAAGGTGGTCCGGGCCCTGGTCGAGAGCTGGTGTCAATTCGACGCACCGCTCGTGCTCCCGGCCAGCCGGGGCCGGACCGGACATCCCGCGCTCTTCTCGGGAGTGCTCCTCGACGAACTCCTGGAGCCCGACCTCGCCGAAGGGGCACGGACCATCGTCGAGCGACACCGCGCCGACGCCCGGATCATCGAGGTCGACGACGAGGGGATCCTGATCGACATCGACACCCTTCCCGAGTATCGGCGCAGGTTCCCGGACGCGTACCGCAAGCGATTTCAGAAATGGTGACGACCGGCCTCTCGGTGGTCGAGGCCGCCCGGGAGACCCTGGCGGCACGGGAGCGAGGAGCCACGGTCGTTGTGGCCCTCGTGCTCGATGGACCCTGCGCAGGAGCACGGCGGCTCCGCATCCGCGAGCGCTCGGGTGAAGGTGGCCCTCGGAACCACTCGGTCGGAGCGCTGGGACACCCCCACCTCGAAGGCCTCGTCGACGGACTCCTTCACGACGCGCTCGACGGCGAGCCGCTGAGCGCCCGCTCCAGCGAGGCCGGCACGCGCACGGTGGTCCTTCCGGGCACCACGACCGAGGTCCCGGTCTATCTCGAGCGAACCCGCCCTCCCTCCGGACTCCTGATCGTGGGGGCGGGGCACATCGCGGAACCCCTTCACCTGCAGGGGGCCCTCCTGGGCTTCCGGGTCACCGTGGCCGACGATCGCCCGGACTTCGCCGACCCGGCACGCTTTCCCCGGGCCCATCGGGTCGTTCGCATCGACTTCACCGATCCCTTCGACCAGATCGAGCGTGCGGACCGGTCGCACGTCATCCTCGTGACCCGGGGGCACCGCTACGACTACGAGTGTCTACGTCGGCTGGTGGTCGAGGACCCGCTGCCCGAGTACATCGGGATGATCGGGAGTCGTCGCCGGGTGCGTGCCACCTTCCACCAGCTCCTCGAGGAAGGGGTTCCACGGGCGGCCCTGGAGCGGATCCGGGCTCCCGTCGGGCTCGACCTCGGTGCCGAGACCCCCGGCGAGATCGCGGTCGCGGTGGCCGCCGAGTGGGTCGCGATCGCCCGGGGCGGCAGTGGCCGCCCGATGGTCGAGGTGGAGCGAGTCGCCGAACGATTCTTCCCCGACGAGGCCGACGATGCGAGAAAGTGACGAGCACCTGAACGTGCTTCGCACTCTGGTCGAGGGCGCCGAGCGGGGCGAGCCCATGGTCGTCGCGACGATCGTGCGGACCCGCGGCTCGACCCCCCGAAAGGAGGGGGCCCGGATGGTCGTGGGGGCCGACGGACGAGTCCGCGCCGGCACGGTGGGGGGAGGCTGCGGCGAAGGCGAGGTGCTCGAGGCCGCCGCCAGGACGCTGAGCGACGGGCAGAGTCGAACGGTGCGGGTCGACCTCACCGAGGACCTGCTCACCCTCTCCCCGGCCGTCTGTGGAGGGATCATGGAGATCAGGGTGGAGAGGGCGTGAGCCTCGGCCCGATCATGCCGGAGCTCCCTCGCCCGGTGCGAATCCACTACTGCCGACCTCCGGACCGGGTCACGATCTTCGAACAGCTGCTGATCCGTGACGCGGGGTGGGTGAAGATCACGTTCGCCCGGAACCTCGTCCGAACCGAGCCGGTCCGCATCGACGGTCAGATCGCGCTGGAATCGGGCTCGGACGCAGTCTGGTTCACCTTTCCGGGCCTCTGGCACGACATCGGGCGGTTCCACCGGGCCGATGGGCGTTTCACAGGAACGTACGCCAACCTGATCACCCCCTGCGTGTTCGAGCCGGGCGGGGAGTGGGAGACCACCGACCTCTTCCTGGACCTGTGGATCCCCGCCGGCGATCCCCCCTCGAGCGTTCGACTGCTCGACGAAGAGGAGCTCGCCGAGGCGGAATCCGAGGGTCGGCTGTCGGGGGCCCTTGCAGCCAGGGCCCGTGAGGAGGCCGCCGAGCTCCTCACAGCGGCCCGGACAGGCGCCTGGCCCCCGGCGGTGGTCGACGAATGGACCCGGGATCGGTGCCTGGCCGAAGTGCGGGGCCCCGTCCCCAAACCGCGGCGCTGATCCGGGTCAGGTGGTCAGACCAGTTGCGCCGAGCAGAGGCGGTCGAGGTCCACGAAGCTCCGCTTGAGCACCGAGGGCTCCTCCTGGAGGAGGTCGATCAGTCGGTCGTAGCGCTCCAGCGCCTCGGCGGGCACCTGCAGCTCCTCGTGGTGATACTCCCCCTCGTCGACGAAGAGGAGTCTCAGCGTCACCATCGATCCGTCGCTCACAGCCCCTCCCCACCGTCGGGAATGATCGAGGCTCCGTCGTCGTCCGATTCGTCTTCGTCCTGCGATGAGGCGGCGCCCGGGGGCGTGTGCCCGCGTCGCTCGAGGGCGGAATCGATCTGATCCCGCATCTGCTGCAAGTCTCGCCAGTCCGGAATCCGCACGGGGGTACCCTCGCCGGTGTTCAGCATCAGGGTAGGAGTTCCCGCCACTCCCAGCTGGCGTGCGAGCTCCAGGTTCGCGGTCACGACCTCGGCATGGCGGTCGCTCCGCAGGCAGGAACGGAAATCCGACGCGTTCAGCCCCACCTCGTCGGCGTACCCTTCGAAGGTTCGGTTCGGGTCCGCCTGTGTGCCCCAGGTGGTCTGTCTCTGGAAGAGGAGGTCGTGGAAGGGCCAGTACCCGTCCTGATCTCCGGCGCAGCGCGCGGCCCGAGCGGCGATGAAGGAGTTCGGAAACATGCCGGTGGGGAAGTCATAATACTCGAACCGCATCAGCCCTCGGTCGACATAGGCCCGGTCGAGGGTGGGTTTGGCCTGCATGGTGAACGCCTGGCACGCATTGCAGGAGTAGTCCGAGAAATCCATGAGGGTGATCGGCGCGCCGGGATCCCCACGCACCACGGGCTCGGCCATCGCGAGCAGTTCGGTCGGAGAATCGAACTCGATATCGACCGGCGCCCGCACCGTCTGGTCGGTCGCCGTCGACACGATGTTCCAGGCCAGGATCGCGACGGCGAGGACCCCCACTCCGCCCAGGACCATGACCATGGTATTGGGTGTGCTCTTTTCTTCCTTTTCCTTCTTTCCCTTGTTCTTCCTCGTCCGCTGCGCCACGCTCTGCCTCCCTGTGTTCTAACGCTCAATCCAGAAGGAACCGAAGCATCCGCTCCGTTTCCGAGAAATCCTCCACCACGATGTCCGCGCCGGAGCGTTCGAGCTCCGTGGCGCTGAATCCACCGGTCGCGACCCCGATCGTCCGCATGCCGTGCGCCTGTCCACACGCGACGTCCCGCGGGGTGTCGCCGATGATCACCACATTGTCAGCCTCGAAGTCGATCCGCCAGCTTCGCTTCGCACGCTGTAGTGCGATCGCCGGAAGCTCGTTTCGCTCCTCGTGATCCGACCCGAAGGCCCCGACCGACTCTCCCGACGCGGGAAAGAAGGGCGTATCGAGCCCGGCCGAGCCCAGCTTGAGCGCCGCTCCCCGCACGTGGTTTCCGGTCACGAGCCCCAGCCCCACCGTGCCGGCCCGGCTCCGGCGATCGAGTTCCGCCATCAGACTCACCACACCGGGAAGCGCACGCGTCGGCACCGCCGGAAGCCGCGCCTCCATTCCCTTCAGGTAGTGCTCGAAGAGGCCGTCGAGGCCGGCCGTGATCCGCTCGGCGTCGAGACCGGCCTCGACCAGCAACTCCCGGGCGATCTGCGGGTCGGTCTTCCCCGAAAAGTCCCAGCTCTCGATCGGCCCGGCAGTGCCGAATACGGCCAGAAGAGCCTCGTGAAAGGCCTCCTTGGCCGGTCCACCCGCCACGAGCGTCCCGTCGATATCGAAGAGCAGGAGGCGGTTCATGCCCATCCCTCCACGGGACCCAACGCCCACCCCGGGCCACTCAAACGTGACATCGGCCCCCCTCAGACGAGTTCGGAAAGGAACGAGGGGTCCAGGTTGCCCCCGCTCAGCGTCACCCCGACCCGCCGCCCCTCGAGCTTCACGGCCCCGGAGCGGAGGGCGGCCAGGGCCGCCGCGCCCGAGTATTCGACCACGAGCTTGTGCTCCACCAGCAGATGCCGTGTCGCCTCGCGGATCGCCTCGTCGGTCACCGTCACCACATCGTCGAAGAGGGCATCGAAGTGGCGGAAGGTCAGGTCCCCCGGCCGGACGGGCGCGAGCCCGTCTGCGATCGTCTCGATGGACTCGAGGGTGACCGGCCGACCCGCGTCGAGGGAACGACGCATCGAGGCGGCACCTTCGGCCTCGACCCCGATGATGGTGGCCCCCGGCCGCAGCGCACGGAGCGCGACGGCCGATCCCGATCCGAGGCCTCCTCCGCCGACGCAGACGAGCCAGGTATCCATCTCCGGCCACTCCAGCGCGGCCTCGCGCGCCGCGGTCCCTTGTCCCGCGATGATCCAGGGGTCGTCGAAGGGAGGGACCATGTGCTGGCCCTCCTCCCGCTGGATCGCCTCGGCCCGGGCCTTCCGCTCGACCGAGGTGTCGCCCTCGGAAATCACCCGGGCTCCGTAAGCGATCGCCCCTCGGCGCTTCACCTCGGGGGCCCGGGTCGGCATCACCACGACGGCCGGCACCCCACGCAGGCGTGCCGAGAGCGCCACGGCCTGCGCATGGTTGCCCGAGGAATAGGTGATCACCCCCGCGGCGAGTTCATCGTCGGAGAGTCGAGCGATGTGGTTGTACGCGCCGCGAAGTTTGAACGACCCGGAGCGCTGAAGCGACTCGGCCTTGAGGCGGACCTCGGCCCCGGCCGTCTCACTCGTCGCCGGAGCGTCGAGGAGCGGAGTGCGGACCGCGATCCCCTGCAGTCGTTCCGCGGCGGCCTCGACCTCGGTGAAGGGGACGAGGCCATCCGGCCCCAGTCCCTGACCTGAGCTCGCGGTCGGGTCGGGTTTCGGCTTCGGGTCCGCCGCTCCCAGCCCCGGGCTCACTCCTCCTCCGCCGGATCGTCTCCGGACTCGTCGTCCTCGGCGTCGTCGCCGGGAGCCTCACCCGCGCCCTCCTCCGACTTGCGGGCCTCGATGCTGGCGAGAGCCTCGACCGGGCTCTCGACACCCGTCAATTCGTCCTCGTTCTCCTCGTCGGCGTCCTCGGGGATGATCCGGGCCACGTCCATGATGTGGTCGTTGTCGTCGAGGTTGACGAGCTTGACCCCCTGCGTGGCGCGCCCGATCACACGCACATCGCGGATCGGCTGTCGATTCACGACCCCGTTTCGGGTGATCAGCATGACCTCGTCCTCTTCGAGCACCGACTTGATCGTGATCACTTTCCCGGTGCGCTTCGAGATCCGCATGTTGATCACGCCCTTCCCGCCCCTGCGCTGAAGCCGGTAGGCGTCGATCTCGGTGCGCTTGCCCATGCCCCCTTCGGTCACGACCAGCAGTGTGGAATCATCTCGCACCACCACCATCCCCACCACGTGGTCCCCCTCGGCCAGGTCGATCCCCCGCACACCCTCGGTCGCCCGACCGATGGACCGGGCGTCGGATTCGTGGAACCGGATCGCCATCCCCTCGTAGGTCGCCAGGATGACCTCGTTGTCGCCATTCGTGATCTGCACATCGATCAACTCGTCACCCTCACGGATGTTGATCGCGTTGAGCCCGACCGAGCGCACGTTTCCGTAGGCCGAAAGCGCCGTCTTCTTGACCGTGCCGTTGCGGGTGCAGAAGAGGAGGAATCGATCGTCGGCGAACTCACGTACCGGCACGACCGAAGCGATCCGCGAGTCCTTCTCGATCTCGAGCAGGTTCACGATCGGCTTGCCCCGTGAGATCCGGCTCCCCTGCGGGATCTGCCACACCTTGAGCCAGTAGCACTGCCCGTCCCGGGTGAAGATCATGAGATAGTCGTGGGTGGAAGCCACGAAGAGGTGCTCCACCCAGTCCTCGTCCTTCGTGTTCATTCCGACGAGTCCCCGGCCCCCGCGTCGCTGCGCACGGTAGGTCCCCACGGGAATCCGCTTCACGTAGCCCTGGTGCGAGAGGGTGATCACCATCTCCTCATCGGCGATCAGGTCCTCCATGCTCAGGTCGGAGTGCTCCCCGATGATCGAGGTGCGGCGCTCGTCTCCGTACTTCTCGGCGAGCTCCTCGAGTTCCTCCGAGATCACCGCCATGCGCATCTCGCGACTCCCGAGCAACTCCTCGAGCTCCGCGATCCGGGCGCGGACCTCGCCCAGCTCGGCCTCGAGCTTCTCCATCTCGAGCCCGGTCAGACGGGCGAGGCGCATGTTGAGGATCGCCTCGGCCTGCTTCTCGGACAGCTCGAAGACTTCCTGAAGCTCGGCCGACGCCTGCGGGGTGTCGTCGGAGCCGCGAATGATCTTGATCACCCGGTCGATGTTGTCGACTGCGATCTTCAGACCCTCGAGAATGTGCTCCCGGGCCTGCGCCTTGCGAAGGTCGAACTCGCTGCGCCGCACCACCACCACATGTCGGTGGTCGATGAAGTGCTGCAGCATCTCGCGCAGCGTCATCACCTTCGGTTCGCCCCCGACCAGCGCCAGGAGGATCGTCCCGAAGGTCGCCTGCATCTGGGTGTGCTTGTAGAGCTTGTTCAGCACGATGTGCGAGACCGCGTCGCGCTTGAGCTCGATCACGATCCGCATCCCCTCGCGATCGGACTCGTCGCGCAGCACCGAGATCTCGGTCAGCTTCTTGTCGCGGACCAGCCCCGCGATCTGCTCGATCAGGCGGGTCTTGTTCACCATGAAGGGGATCTCACGGATCACGATCCGCTCGCGGAGGCCGCCCTCGACCTCTTCGATCTCGGCTTTGGCCCGCATGACGACGCGTCCGCGCCCCGTGCGGTAGGCGTCGCGAATTCCGTCGCGACCGCAGATGTGCCCGCCGGTCGGGAAATCCGGCCCGGTGATGAGTGCTTCGAGGTGTTCCTGGGGCAGCTCGGGATCCTGGATCAGTGCGTTCGTCGCCGCCACCACCTCGCGCAGGTTGTGCGGAGGGATGTTCGTGGCCATCCCGACCGCGATCCCCGAGGACCCGTTGATCAGGAGATTCGGAAGCTTCGAAGGCAGGACGGTCGGCTCATCGATCCGCCCGTCGAAGTTCGGCGAGAAGGCCACCGTCTCCTTGTCGATGTCCTCGAGCATCTCCATCGACGCCGCGGTCAGCTTCGCCTCGGTGTACCGGTAGGCGGCTGCGGAGTCTCCGTCGATCGACCCGAAGTTCCCCTGCCCATCGACCAGCGGATAGCGAAGCGAGAAATCCTGAACCATCCGGACCATCGAGTCGTATACCGCCGAGTCGCCGTGCGGATGGTATTTTCCCAGCACCTCTCCGACCACACTCGCGCTCTTCTTGTACGCCCGACCCGGAGAAAGCCCCAGGTCGTTCATGGCGTAGAGAATCCGGCGGTGCACGGGCTTCAGCCCGTCCCGAACGTCCGGCAGGGCCCGCTGCACGATCACGCTCATCGAGTAGTCGATGAACGAGTCTCTCATCTCGTCTTCGAGCAGGCGGGTGAGAACTCGCTGTCCGAGGTTCTCGGTATCGTCGGTGGTGCCCGTCTCGTTGTCCGAATCCATGAAGCATCCCGGTTCAGGGGGAAGTCCCCCATGAAGCAATACCGACCCAGCCGCCCCCTGATCAGAAGGGGGCGGCGGGTCGGTCTACAGTCCTTGAAAAATAACGGACTTCGGGGGGGTCAGGCAACCGTTCGGGCGCCCGGAAATTCAGCCCGGTTCGTGGGTGGGCTCCGTCTCCTCGTAGCCCCATGGGGCGGGGGGCGGATCGACCGGACTCGTCAGGTCGAACGCCCAACGCAGGGCGTTGTCGAAGGTGCTGCGAGTGAGCCGATACGCGAACTCCTCTCCGGGCTCGATCTCCATGCGCCAGATGTTGTTCTCGGCGCCCCTGGCCATTTCGGCAATGACCGTGCGGGTGAACTCGTCTGCCGGGAAGGTCTGCATGTTGGGGGTCCCCACCTCGTCGGTGTCTCCCCCGTACTGCGTGATCTCTTCCTCGGTGCCGTCCTCGTAGCGATGGTCGTGCTTGAGCCGGATTCCCTGCGCCGTGCGGGTCAGGATCCAGGTCCTCGACCGGTTGTCGTCGACGTGCAGGGGAATCCGGATCTCGTCCGGATAGCACTGACGCACGTGCATCACGCGCCGCACCTCGTCGTCGGTCCCCTCGAACGCCATCCCGCACAGGTCCAGGATCGAGGACCAGAAGGCGTCCTGCTCCTCGGGAAGCTCGAACTGCGAGAGCGCCAGGAGGTCCTCTTCGGGTGCCTCGCACGCCGCGAAGACCCCGACCGCCAGAAAGAGCGCCATCGTGGAGAGCAGCAACCGGACACCGCGGGGGTGCACCTTTGACTTCGTCATATACGACCTCGTTCGCACGGGAGTGGTGAAGTGGAGAGGTGGAGTGTTGGCCCCGGGGGCCCGTGCGTCAAGGGCGAGATGACGGTCGCAGTGGACGATGGCCCGCTCGGGACAGGAGCGCGTGGAGGGCGGACCCGATTCGGCAGGGGTGCCGTCAGCGGAGCCGGGAAGGCTGCCGTGAGGGGTCAGGCGCCCGAAGGAGTGAGCGCACTCACCTCGAGGTTCAATGCGGCGGCGAGAAAGGGGGCGGTGAGAGAGTCCGGAGCGACGGCGACCTCCTCGGGGGTTCCGGTGGCCACGATACGGCCTCCCCGGACCCCGGCGTCGGGCCCCATGTCGACCACGTGGTCCGCGGTCTTCACCAGGTCCAGGTTGTGCTCGACCACCAGGACCGTATGCCCCGCGTCGACCAGGCGGCTCAGTACCTCGAGGAGCTTCCGCACGTCCTCTCCGGCCAGGCCGGTCGTGGGTTCGTCCAGCAGGTAGAGGTTCCTCGAGCGCGCCTTGCCCCCGCCTCCGGAGCGTCCCCGACCTCCTCCGGCCGCCCCGGCCAGCTCGCGGGCGATCTTGAGCCGCTGCGCCTCGCCCCCCGACAGGGTGGTCGCGGACTGGCCGAGTCTCAGGTAGCCCAGCCCGACCTGCTGCAGGTGCCAGAGGGTCTGGCCCAGCCGGTCGGCCTTCACGAAGAAGCGGATCGCCTCGTCGACGGTGAGCCCCAGGACATCGGCGATCGAGAGACCCCGCACGGTGACCTCGAGCACCTCGGGCTTGAACCGGCGCCCCCGACACACGTCGCAGGGCACGTACACGTCGGCCATGAACACCATCTCGACCTCGACCTGACCGGCCCCCTTGCAGGCCTCGCAGCGGCCGCCCTTCACGTTGAAGGAGAAGTGGCCCGGCTCGAAGCCCCGCGCCCGGGCCAGCGGCTGGGCGGCGAAGATCTTGCGAATCTCGCCCCACGCCTTGATGTAAGTGACCGGGTTGGAGCGGGGGGTGCGCCCGATCGGACTCTGGTCGACCAGCACGACGGCGTCCAGCGCATGCAGGCCCTCGAGGGCGTCGTAGGCTCCGACCGCCTCTCCCAGGTGCTCCTTCGCCGAGGTCTCTCCCTGGCCCAGCTCGCGTTCGAGGGCCCGGTAGAGGATGTCGTGGATCAGTGTCGACTTGCCCGATCCGGACACCCCGGTGACCACGGTGAGCGCCCGCAGCGGGATTCGCAGATCCACCCCCCGGACATTGTGAAGCCGGGCGTTGCGGAGGACGATGGCTCCCCGATCGGTGGCCCGCCGATCGGTGGGAACGGGGATCTCCCTCCGCCCGGAGAGGAAGTGGCCGGTCACCGTGTCCGCCTCGAGGAGGGCCTCGGGGATGCCCTGAAAGACGACCTCGCCCCCGTGCTCTCCCGACCCGGGTCCCAGCTCGAGCACCTCGTCGGCCGAGAGAATCGCTCGGGAATCGTGCTCGACGACCAGCACGGTGTTGCCCTGATCCCGCAGCCGGGCCAGGAGCCCCAGCAGTGCTTCGGTGTCGCGCGGATGGAGGCCGATCGATGGCTCGTCCAGAACGTAGAGGGTGTCGACCAGCCGCGATCCGAGGGAGTTCGCCAGGTTGATCCGCTGTGCCTCGCCACCCGACAGCGACCGGGTCTGGCGCCCGAGGGTCAGATAGCCCAGCCCGACCTCCACGAGAAAGGAAACCCGGGCGCGCAATTCCCGAACGACGGTCTCGGCGATCTCGGCCTCCTGTCCTTCGAGGGCGAGGCCGTCGACCCACTCCCGGAGCCGATCGAGGGGCAGGTCACAGATTTCGGCGATCGTACAGCCCTCGATCTTCACGTTGAGGGCCTCGGGCCGCACCCGCCCACCCCCGCACGACGGGCAGGTCAGCGGGCTCTGGTACTGGCGCAGGAAGACCCGGATATACTGCTTGTAGCGCTTCTTCTCGCGCGACCGAAGGAAGGGGATGACGCCCCCGAACTTCCGGTCCGTGAGCCGCCCGGCGCCCGCCGAAGCCCCGTGCACGACGGCGTCCCGGAAGTCTTCCGGAAGCTCGTGCCAGGGGGTGTGGATCGAGACCTCCATGCGCGAGGCGTACTCCCTCAGGCGGGTCCGCTCCTTCCGGTACCGGGGCTTGGTCCATGGGTCCACCGCCCCCTCGTCCAGCGACCGCTCGGGGTTTGGGATGATGAGATCCTCGTCGTATTCGAGGATCGCGCCGAAGCCGGTGCACTCCGGGCAGGATCCATACGGCGAATTGAACGAGAAGAACTGTGGAGAGGGGGCCGGAAAGTCGATCTCGGGATGCTCCGGACACCGAAATCGCTCCGTAAACGAGAGCACATCGGGGAGGCCGTCGTCGCCCGGATCGGCCTCTCCGTCCGGCAGGAGGACCAGGGCCTCGCCCTCGCCCTCACGAAAGGCGGTCCCCACCGAGTCGGCCAGACGGTCTCGCTGGTCGGCGCGGACCTTCAGCCGGTCGACGATCACGAGGCGCTCCTCGGCCTCGCCCAGATCGACCCCCAGGGTCTCGGGATTCTCGGCACCCTCGCCTCCGAGCTCGACCATCACCCCGTCGACACGAAGCCGCACGAAGCCCATGAGCCGGAGATTCGTGACCAGCCCCTCGTGGGTGGTCCGGTCGCTGCGCGGGAGGGGAAATGCGACCATGAACCGGGTGCCTTCGGGCAGCTCCAGGATGCGATCCACCGCGCCCGAGACGGTGTCCGGAACGACGTGACGCCCGCACTCGGGGCACAGCGTCCGCCCCACCCGGGCATAGAGGAGCCGCAGGTAGTCGTAGACCTCGGTCGCGGTCCCCACGGTCGACCGGCTGGTCTTCGTCGGGTTCTTCTGCTCGATCGCGACGGCGGGCGAGATGCCGTCGATCCGATCCACGTCGGGCTTCTCCATCCGCTCCAGGAACTGTTTCGCGTAGGTCGAGAGCGACTCGACGTACCGACGCTGTCCTTCGGCGAAGATCGTGTCGAGTGCCAGCGAAGACTTTCCGGACCCCGACGGTCCCGTGACCACGATGAACCGGCCGCGCGGGAGATCCAGATCCAGACCCTTCAGATTGTGCTGCCGGGCGCCGCGAATGCGGATGTGGGTGTCCATGCGGTCAGGGGAGCGCGGGTCGGAGGAACTCGAGTCAAACCTGATAGAACGCCGGGGGCCGATCGGAGTTCCGAACAAGCCGAGCCGGGGTCCCGTGCGGGTCTCCCCACTTGCCCTGCCTCCATCGGCGTATCCAGTTTGGAGTATGTGGTCCACTTCCCTGACGCCTGCAGGGCGAGTCTGCTGCACCGCGGCCCTCCTCTGGCTGATCGGCGGCTGTTCCCTCGTCACCCGGCCCGTGCCTCCCCCGTCACCCGGCGCTACGGCACCGCGAGCCGATGCGGGAGCCCCGACCGGGGAGACGCGCCTTCCCGACGACTGGTTCGAAGAGGGCGTTGCGTCGTGGTACGGAAACCCCTTCCATGGCCGTCAGACCGCCTCGGGCGAGCGCTACGACATGGAGGGGCCCACGGCGGCCCACCAGACCCTCCCCTTCGGCACCGTGGTCGACATCTACAACCTCGACAACGGACGTCGCACCCGCCTCCGGATCAACGACCGGGGCCCCTTCGTGGGGGGGCGGGTCATCGATGTCTCCCGCCGCGGAGCCCGTGAACTCGGGATGCTCGGCCCCGGCACGGCCCGTGTGCGCATCGCCATCGTCGAATCGCCGGAGCCCCAGAGCTGCTGGGAGGTGCAGGCCGGCTCGTTCACGTCGGACGCGAACGCGGCGGAGGCCCGTGCCCGCCTGGAGCGGGCGGGGTTCCGAGCCCGGGTCGTCACCGCGTCCGGCTCGCTGCACCGGGTGATCCTCGGGCCCTTCGGATCCGCCGACGAGGCGGAGCATGCCGCCGACCGCGCCGATGGCTTCGTCCTGGACTGCTGAGGCGGTCCCGAGACGGGATCGGGGCGTGCGGCGATCGTCCCACGGCGCCCGAAGTTTGACGCACCCCCCTCATCAACGGAGATTGCTCAGTGTCACCCTGTCCTCGACACTGACCGCACCGAACCCGGGCCCCCGATGTTCACGACGCTCCCCACTCCCGACCCCTCCGCTCCCGGAGCTCCCGGCCGACGGCTGACCGTGCTCCTGGCCGCACTCTTTCTGCTCGGTGGTGCCGCGGAAACCGCGTCGGCCCAGAACGGGGGCTGGAGCCACCCCTCCATCGACGTCGAGGCCGTCGACGAAATCTTCGAATCGTGGGATTCCACCCGGTCGCCCGGATGCGCGGTCGCGGTCGCCCGCGAGGGCACCCCGGTCCTGAGTCGGGCCTACGGGATGTCCGATCTGGAGCACGGCGTGCCCAACACCCCCGCCACCGTCTTCGAGGCGGGCTCGGTCTCGAAGCAGTTCACGGCCGCGGCGGTGATCCTCCTGGCCCTCGACGGCGAACTCGATCTCGACGACGACATCCGCGACTACTTCCCCGAGCTCCCCGAGTACGACAGCCCGATCCGGGTCCACCACCTCCTGAACCACACCAGCGGGCTCCGCGACTGGGGCAGTGTCGCCGCGATCTCCGGCTGGGGTCGATCGGAACGCACGCACACCCACGACCACGTGCTCGAGATCGCCGCCCACCAGAGCGCACTCAACTACCCCCCGGGCGACGCCTATTCTTATACGAACACCGGGTACAACCTCATGGCGGTCCTGGTCGAGCGGGTCACGGGGGACTCCTTCTCGGACTTCTCGCACGACCGCCTCTTCGCTCCCCTCGGGCTGACCCACACGGAGTGGCGCGACGACTACCAGCGGATCGTGCCCGGCCGCTCCTCGGCCTACTCCCCCGCAGGCGACGGCTTCAGGATCAACCGTCCGATCGAGGATGTCCACGGAAACGGCGGCCTGCTGACCACCGTCGGCGACCTGCTCACCTGGGACCGCGCGCTCCGAGACGGTTCCCTGCACGGCCCCGAGTTCACCGAGCTCATGCATCGCCGGGGAGTCCTGAACGACGGCCGCCAGATCGAGTACGCCTCGGCTCTCATCGTGGGAGAACGTCGCGGGGTCCCCCACATCAGCCACACCGGTGCCACTTCGGGCTATCGCGCCTACCTGGGCCACTATCCCGAACAGGAGCTCTCGGTCGCCCTGCTCTGCAATGTGACCAACGCCAATCCGGGAGGGCTGGGAGGTCAGGTATCGGACGTCTTCCTGGGAGACCTCCCCGAACCCGAAAGCCCCCGCCCCCCTGAGGGCGTCGAACTCGCGCCCGCCGACCTCGAGGCCCGTGCCGGCCTCTATCGCCACGAAATCCATGGCGAGGTGCTCCGCCTGACGGTCGAGGACGGCCGCCTACAGCTCGGGAACACGGCGCTGATCCCCCGCTCGACCACCGAGTTCCAGGCGGGCGGCAGCGACCGCACCCTTCACTTCGACGGCCCCCCGTCGGACACCCGCACACCCTTCGCGATCACTGATGCGGGGTACCCCGACGGCCGCTACCTGCCGACCGAATACGCCGAACCGGACGCCGCCGCCCTGCGCGCCTACGAGGGCCTCTACCGAAGTGAAGACGCCGAAACCACCCTCGAGATCAGGGAGGCCGATGGGGAACTCGTCGTGCATCGAAGGCCATCGGCCCGCATGACCCTGAACCCCATTTACCCCGACGCCTTCCAGGGAGCGCTGGGGCTCGTCCGCTTCCACCGCGACGCCGGCGGCGCCATCACCGAACTCAGCCTGCGACAGGCCCGGGTTCACGACCTTCGCTTCGAGCGGATCGGCGACCGATGAAGCCCCAGCACCCCCTCGCATCCGACCCCGACGCCCCCCTTCGTGGAGCGCTGCACTGCATGAGCGATGGGACCCTCGTGGACGGCGACGACGACCTGGCCCGCATGCTCGGCTACGAGGGCTGGGACGAGCTCACGCAACGGGCCGCGAATCTGAGGGACCTCCTCGCCGACCCCCTCGACCGCCAGCAGCTCAGCGAGGGGGTGCACCGCGTGCTGGCCGGAGACGAGACGCGCTGGGTGCGAAAGAACGGAACCTCGGCCTGGTTTCTCTCGGCCGTGAAGCTGCTCGAATGGAGCGCGACCGGCGAGGATCTGCTCGAGGTCTCGGTCGAAGACGTCACCGAGCGCCAGGACATGGAGGACCAGCTCCGACAGGGTCAGAAGATGGAGCTGCTGGGCCAGTTGACCGGGGGTGTGATCCACGACTTCAACAACATCCTGGCCACGATCCTGACGCACTCCGAGCTCCTGAAGCAGGCGGTCGTCGACGGGCGGACCGACGAGGCCCTGAGCGACATCCAGCAGCTGCGAAGGGCCGCCGAACGTGGCTCCTCGATGATCCGGCATCTCCTCGTCTTCAGCCGACCCGAGGACCTGGAGCGCCATCCGATCTCGCTGAACGATGTCGTGCGCGACACCGTTCGACTCCTGCGCCGACTGCTTCCCCAGACGATCGAGATCGAACTCGAAGAAGACGACGACCTCTACGCGGTGGCGGATCCCGGAGCCATGGAGCAGATCCTGATGAACCTGGCCACGAACGCCCGCGATGCCATGCCCCGGGGGGGCCGGCTCACCGTCGAGCTTCGCCGCACGACCCTGGATCGTCGGCACCTCAACCAGCACGGATGGGGTCAGCCGGGGGAGTACGTCTCGATCGTGGTGACCGACACCGGAACGGGGATGGCCCCCGAGGTCATGGCCCGGGTTTTCGAGCCCTTCTTCACCACCAAGGAGCGAGGCCGGGGAACCGGGCTCGGCCTTCCGATGGTGTACGGGCTCATGAAGCAGCACCGCGGGTTCGTCGAGCTCACTCCCGCCGAGGGGGGGGGCACCCAGGTCTGCCTCTACCTCCGGCCCGCTCCCGAACGACCGGCCGACGGTGCATCGACCCGGAGAGATCCCGCCGCCGAGCCCGAACCGGGCATCGCGCCCAGTCGGCAGCCGTCGGATGACACCCCGACGTCGGCCTCCGCATCCCACCAGATCCTCCTCGTGGAGGACGACGAGGCGCTGCGAACGGTCATGGCCCGCAGCCTCCGTCGGGCGGGGCACGAGGTGTTCACGGCGAACGACGGACACCAGGCACTCGACCTGCTCGACGCCGGCAAACGCCCGGGGCTCATCATCGCCGACGTCATCATGCCGGGGATGGGAGGAGTGGAACTCCAGAAGATTCTCTCGAGTTCAGGGACCGCGCCCCCGATCCTTCTGACGAGCGGGCTCGACGCGTCGCGTGCCTTTCAGGGTGGGCCGCTGCCGGAAGGGGTGCCCTTCCTGCAGAAGCCCTGGACGATCGACGAGCTCCTGGCCCGGGTCGAGAGCACCCTCGAAGGCTGATCCGCCCGACCCGGGCCCCACGCTCACTCGTGATTCCCCCGGCGGTCGGTGCCCTGCGTCAGGGATTCGGCGGCCTTCGTGGGCCGTGCCTCGCCCGCCGATTCACGTGACCGCCGACCGACGCCGGCCAGCAGGTCCTCGAGTGACAGCCCGGTGTACCCGGTGACCTGCTCCATCAGACCCGCCGCCGCCCGAAGCCTCTGATTGGTGGCGTTCCCGACCGCGGTCCCATCGCCCTGGTCCATCACGAAGAGCCGCTCGATCGCGATGTCCTTGGTCGCGTCTACCGAGGTGCGCAGCAGCTCCGGGAGCTTTTCGAGCACCAGAACGGTGACCGCGTCGTCCCCACCCTCGCGGATCCGCTTCGCGAGCAGCTCCAGGACCTCGGCCTCGGCTCGTCCGCGGGCGAGGATCGGGGCGGCCTCGGCCTTCGCACGCTCCTCGGCGGCCTCGCGCTCGGCCCGAGCGGGGCGGATCACGTCGGCGTCGAGTCGGGCCTGCTCCGTCTCGGCCCGCTGGGTCTCGGTGTCGAGCCGGGCCCGCTGCTCGGCGAGCTGGGCCCGCTCCTCGGCCATCCGCTCCCGACTCATCGCCTCCTCGTCGAACTCCGCCTGCTTGACCCGAAGCTGGTTCTGCTCGGCGGCGATCGCCAGGTCGGCCTGTGCGCGGGCCACATCGGCCCGGCGGCGGGAGTCGGCTTCGCGCTCCTTGGCCTCGGCATCGGCCTCCGCCTCGGCGACACGGGCCCGACGCATGGCCTCGGCCTCGCGCTCCTTGGCCTCGGCGTCGGCGTCCGCCTGGGCCACCCGCGCCTGACGATCGGCGTCGGCCGAGCGCTCGGCGGTCTCCGCCCGGGCCATCGCCTCGGCGATCTCGGCGTCCCGGACCACCTCGGCGGTCTTCCTGCGCCCCACCGAGGCCAGGTAGTCGACGTCGTCGGACACGTTCTGGATCCGGATCGTGTCGATCGTCAGCCCCAGGGTGAACATGTCGTCGTGGGCCTCCTTCTGGAGCTCCTCGGCAAACTTGATCCGGTTCTCGTTGACGTCCTCGGGGGTCATCGTGGCCAGCACCCCGCGCAGGTTGGCGGCCAGGGTCTCCTTCGCCTGCTGCTCGACCGCCTCGCGGTTGAAGGGCAGGTGGCGCTCGATGGCGTTGTCGAAGGCCTGCGGTGGATCCCACGCGATCTTGATGTTCGCGACCGCCTGCACGGCCAGGGGGATGTTGCCCTTGGAGTAGGCGTTCTGGACCGTCACCTCGAGAGGGATCGTCGACAGGCTGATCCGGTCCACCTTCTCGATGATCGGGATCCGAAGGGCCCGGCCGCCCCTGAGCGTCCGGTAGCTCCTGCGGTCCTCGCCGGAACCGGTGCGACGACCCGTGATGATGGCCGCCTGGTTGGGGGGAACGATGACGATGAGGCTCTTCACCGTCACGACGGCCGCGACGATGATTCCCACCGCCACGAAGCCGAGTACTATCGCGATTTCAGCCATTCTGACCATCCGGGATTGGAAATGGACGCTGTCCGGCATCGGGATCGAGTCCCGCTCCGGGATCCGGCTCCTACGAGTCCGACGATACCGGCGGAGACCCCTCTCCGTCGGCCAGGAACGCTTCGACCGGCTGCACCAGGAGAATGCCCTGGCGGTCGTCCACATCGACCACCAGAACGCGCCTCCACTCCGAGGGATCGGAGTCCGTCTGTCCGAGGGCGCGGGCTCGCATCGTCAGGCTTCGCCCCCGGTGTTCGATCTGAACGCTTCCGGGCGTCTCCCCCCGGATGGGCACGCGAACCTGGCCGACCGCCCCGATGTAGCTGTCGGACGGTGTGGCGAACCCGCCTTCAGAGCCGCGCAGCCAGCCAAATAGAAGCACGATCATCGTCGCGGCGAGCACGCCCATTCCGACGGCCAGCCCGAAGGTGAGCGCAGCTCCGGTTTCGATGAGGGTGAGCAGGAGACCGGTGATGCCGAAGCCGGCCAGGAAGTAGGCGGCCGAGCGCATGGAGAAGGCCTTCTTCCAGGAGCTGTCTACGCCGTCTCCCGCCAGGTCGAGCTCGCCGTCGAGCTGAAGCCCCTCGAACTCGTCGGGCCCGCCCTCTCCCCCCAGCATCCCCAGCGCCAGAAGGGATCCCCCCACGATCGCGGCAAAGATGTAGACAGGGAGCATTCCGTCCTCTCGGGTCGTTGTGCCCCGACTCAGGGCACCAGGGTTTCTCACCAGCCCACACCGACTTTACGCGATGCGGAGCGCGATTCTTCAGCCGCTTCGGACCCCACGGGCGCACGACGCCCGGATCGGTCATTCCCCGTCCAGCATCTCGCCCAGCAGTCGTTTCGCCAACTCCGGGTCGGCGCGACCGCCCGACTCCCGCATGACCGCGCCCATGAAAAAGCCCATCAGTCCGGTCTTTCCCTTCCGATAGGCGGCCACCTTGTCGGGGTGGGCTCCGACGGCCGCCTCGACGATCGGGCGCAGTGTGCCGGCGTCGCTCACCTGTGCGAGATCGAGTTCCTCGACGATCGCCGCCGGGCTTCCACCCCGCTCGGCCAGCCGCTCCAGCACCTCGCCCCCACCCCGGCTCGAGATCGCCCCGCTCTCGACGAGCGCCACGAGTTCGGCGAGGTCGCCCGGGCCGAAGGGAAGCTGGTCGATCCTTCGACTTCCCTGCACCGGGGGAAGGTCGTTGATGATCCAGTTGGCCAGGGCGAGGCGACTCGCGCCCCCCTCCTCCCCCTCGGCCAGACCGGCCGCCTCGCGAAAGAAGGTGACCACATCGACGTCTCGGGCCAGGATCTCGGCATCGATGTCGTCGAGCCCGAAGTCCCCGACCAGCGCGTCGGCGCGGGCCTGCACATCGGGCGGTACGGGGGGACGCTCCCCCGCGCTCGAGGGTGCCCCGTCCTCCCCTCCGGCGGAACTCCCGGTGGCCTCCTCCCCACCCGGGCCGGAGTCGGACCCACTCCCCGACGCGATCGAAAGCCTCGCCCCCACCCTGGCCCACGAATCCCTCAGCGTCACGATCCGGTTGAAGGTGAGGGCGCTGTCGCTCACCTCCTCCCCCCCGGGGTCCCGCCAGAAGTATCCCACCCTCTCGAACTGATAGCGCAGCTCCGTCGGATCCTGGAGCACCGAGGGCTCGACCCGTGCCCCGGTCACCACCTCGAGCGACTCCGGATTCAGGAAGTCCCGGAGATCGGCATCGCCCCCCCGCGCCGCCGCGGCGGCATCGGGGTCCGGCACGGTGAAGAGCCGATCGTAGAGCCGCACCGTGCACGCGACCGCGTGCGGCGCCGAGACCCAGTGGATCGTCCCCTTCACCTTGCGACCGTCGGGAGTATCGCCCCCGCGGGTCTCGGGATCGTAGCTGCAGCGAAGCTCCACGACCCGCCCGGCTTCGTCCTTGACCACCTCGTCGCAGCGGATCACGTAGCCGTAGCGAAGGCGGACTTCCTCGCCGGGAACCAGTCGACGGAAGCCCTTCGGGGGGTCCTCCTCGAAATCGGCCTCGTCGATGAGAAGCTCGCCCGAGAAGGGGATCCGCCGGGAGCCCTCGAGGCCCACGTCACGCGGAAAATAGGGCGCCTCGAGCCAGTCCACCTCGGGCTCCCCGGACTCGGCGTCGGCCGGCCAGTTCGTGAGCGTGACCCGAAGCGGCCGGAGCACGCAGAGCACCCGCGGGGCCTTTCGGTTCAGGTCGTCGCGGATCGCGTATTCGAGCTTGCCCATGTCCACCCGCGAGTCGGCCCTGGCGACCCCGATCATCTCGCAGAAGGTCCGGATCGCCGAAGGGGTGAACCCCCGGCGGCGCAGCCCGGCGATGGTCGGCATCCGGGGGTCGTCCCAGCCGTCGACCACCCCCTCCCTGACCAGCCTCAGCAGCTTGCGCTTGCTCATGACCGTGTAGTCGAGGTTCAGCCGGGCGAATTCGTACTGACGTGGCCGGGCTTCGAGGGTGACGTTCTCGACCAGCCAGTCGTAGATCTCTCGATTGTTCTCGAACTCGAGGGTGCACAGCGAGTGCGTGATGTGCTCGATCGCGTCCTCGAGACAGTGGGCGAAGTCGTAGAGCGGGTAGATGCACCACTCGTCCCCGGTCCGGTAGTGCTCGATTTGGCGAATGCGGTACAGAAGGGGGTCCCGCATGATCATGTTCGGAGAGGCCATGTCGATCTTCGCCCTCAGCACATGCGTCCCGTCGTCGAACTCGCCGGCGCGCATCCGGCTGAAGAGGTCGAGGTTCTCGGCCACGGTCCGATCTCGGTACGGACTCGGGGTGCCCGGCACCGTCACCGTGCCCCGATTCTCGCGAATCGCCTCTTCGGACTGCGAGTCCACGTACGCCAGTCCCTTTTCGATCAGCTCGACCGCGAACCCATGCAGCCGCTCGAAGTAGTCCGAGGCGAAGTACAGGTGCTCGCCCCAGTCGTAGCCCAGCCACCGGACATCCTCCTGGATCGCCTCGACGTAGAGGGGATCCTCGGTCGACGGGTTCGTGTCGTCGAAGCGCAGGTGACATCGGCCCGCTTCGTGCTCGGACGCGATGCCGAAGTTCAGTACGATCGACTTGGCGTGCCCGATGTGGAGGAAGCCGTTCGGCTCGGGCGGAAAGCGGGTCACGACCGTGTCGTGGCGCCCGGACTCGAGATCGCGATCGATGATCTGGCGAATGAAGTCGGTGCCGGGGCGCGAAGTATCGTCACGGGCGGATCCGGACATGGAGGTCTCGCTGGAGCTGATATGGAGAGGGGTTCGTCGTCCACCGTTCCGGGCACATTCTCCCGGTCGGTCCTCCAAACGTACAGCCCGGTCGGGACAGCCGGAAGGCGGTCCTGAACCCCACCCGGTCCCGGGGGTAGCGAAAGTCTCGGTTTTCCGGCGGGATACCCGGGCACCGCTCTGGAACGGGCTGCACGGAGCGCACCGTGCGATCGCCGTATTCGCTATCACCGTTCACGCAGGAAAGTGGGGTACCATGCGGGTGCTGGTCATCGGAGCCAATGGAAAGACGGGACGGATCGTCGTGAATCGACTGCGGGAGGGCACCCACACCCCCCTGGCCATGGTTCGCGACGAGGCCCAGGTCGGGAGGTTCGCCGACCGCGGCGTCGACACGGTCCTCGGCGACCTCGAAGAGCCACTCGATCCCGCCCTGGAAGGCTGCGACGCGGTGATCTTCGCCGCCGGGTCGGGCTCGTCGACCGGACCCGACAAGACCTTGGCAGTGGACCGGGACGGCGCCGTGCGAAGCATCGCAGCCGTCGAAGAAGCCGGGATCCAGCGGTACATCATGCTGAGCGCGATGCGGGCCGACCCCGGGAGCGAAGGACACCCGATCTCGCACTACCTGCGAGCCAAGGGGATCGCCGACGAGCACCTCATCCGCAGTGATCTGGACTGGACGATCGTACGCCCCGGCCGGCTGACCGACGAGCCCGGAACCGGTCGGATTCGAGTCTCCCCGAAGCTCGAGACCCCCGGCTCGGTCACTCGCTCCGATACCGCGGCCGTCCTCGTCGCCGCCCTGGACCATCCGAACGTTTCCCGACGACGGTTCGACCTGCTCGAGGGCGAGACCCCGATCGCGGCGGCGCTCGATGGGCTCTGACCCCCCGGGTATCGTGCTGATCGCTCCCGCCGGCCACTCCTCCGGACCCCGCCCGTGAACCCCTCGCTCATTCACAGCACGCGGGAGACGATCCTCCGGACCACCCTGCGGGCCTGCGTGATCCTCGGGGGGATCGCATATGTTCCGGGGGCCTGGGCCTCGGTGCAGGGGGGCATTCCTGAAGTCCTGATCCTGACCACCGCGATCTACCTGGCGCTCATCCTGGTGGCCTTCGTCCCGGGGCTTGGCTTTCGCGCTCGCGGTGTGTCGCTTCTCGCGATCATCCTCGTCCTCTCCGTTGGGCTCGTCGTGGCCATCGGCCCGCCTGGAGCGGGCGCCATCTGGCTCATGTCGGTGCCGGTCATGGCCGGGGTCCTCCTCGGAGTGCGTGGGGCCATCTGGAGTCTCGTCGGCGTCGCCGTCACCTGCGTCGGGCTGGGTATACTGATCCACCTGAATCTGGCGGGGCCCCTTCCCGGAGCCGGCCACCCGGGTTATCCGCTGGCGGCATGGATCGCGACCTCGGGGAGCCTTCTCTTTCTTTCGGCCATCCTCTCTATCGCGGTCGGCCTCCTGCTCGATCGGCTCGAGGAGACGGCATCACTCGAACGAGAGGGAAGACTGCAGCTCGAGGCCAGCGCCCGCGAGCAACTCCTCCTCGAAAGCCGCCTCCGTCAGTCGCAGAAGCTGGAGGCGCTCGGCACCCTCGCCGGTGGGATCGCACACGACTTCAACAACCTGCTCGTTCCCCTGATCGCCGGCACCGAGGAGGCGCGCGACGGCCTCCCCTCCGACAGCCCGGCCCGTGGCCACCTCGACGACGTGCTTCGGTCGGCGTCGCGGGGGAGAGACCTGGTCCGGAGAATCCTCACCTTCAGCCGGGGTGGAAGCGAGGACCGGGTCCCCGTCCGACTCGTCGAACTCCTCGATGAGGCGGAGCGCCTGCTTCGGCACACCTTCCCCGCGTCGATCCGGCTCGAGAGGGTGATCGACGCCCCCGAAGCCGAGGTTCTGGCGGACCCGGCGGAGCTGCACCAGGTCGTCATGAACCTGGGCACGAACGCCTATCTGGCCATGGAGGACACCGTCGGCACCCTCACCCTGGGCCTTCGCTCCGAAGGTGGAGAGGCCATCCTGAGCGTCCGGGACACCGGAATCGGAATGGACGCCGAGACCCTGGCCCGATCCATGGACCCGTTCTTCACGACCCGCGGGCCCGACGAGGGCACCGGGCTGGGCCTCTCGACGGTGCACGGGATCGTGAAGGGTCTGGGCGGTCGGGTCTCGCTGAGCAGCGAACCGGGCGGGGGCACCACGGCCGAGGTCCGGCTCCCCCTGCTCCCCACCACCGCGACGGCCCCTGACCCCGACCCGTCCCCGGTCGAGTCGCCGGTGCGACCCGGCGACGCGCCCTCGGACGAACCGGGACGGGCGAAGCGCAGGATCCTGCTCGTCGACGACGACAGCTCGGTCCGTTCGGTCACCGCCCGGCTCCTCGAGCGCATGGGCTTCGAGATCGTCTCGGTCGCCGAGAGCGAACGGGCGCTCCTCTCCCTGATCCGAGACGAGGGTCCACCCTTCGACCTGCTCCTGACCGACCAGACCATGCCCCAGTTGTCGGGACTCGAGCTCATCCGCCGTTCGCGCGCCGAGGGTTCCGAGGTCCCCGCCCTCCTCATGTCGGGGTTCCTGAGCGAGGCGATGATCGACGAAGCCCGGGCGCTCGGCACCCGGGTGCTCGCGAAGCCCTTCGTTCGAGAGGAGCTGCAGCGTGCAGTCGGCCTCGCCCTCGAGGGGGCGGGAACCCGAAGGGATGTCGAGAAGGCCCCGGGCACCGGGCTCTACGAGGGTGACTCCCCCTCGAACCCCCCGCGGAGTTGACCCCCCCGCATGTCGCCTCTACCTTGGATCCATGCGCTCAATGATCTGCGCCGCCTCGCGGCACCACGTGCATCACCATCATCATCCCTCCCGGACGGGGCGGGTGCGTGGTCGGGGTGTGCGGCTGATCTGAGGACGCCACAACCTGAATGACCGCCGCCGCGGCCCGTCCGGAAC
>SLBA01000076.1 GCA_007126575.1 Gemmatimonadota bacterium
CTGCGCGACGAGGTCGTCGCCTGCCGCGCCTGCCCCCGCCTCGTCGAATGGCGCGAACGGGTCGCTCGCGAGAAGCGGGCCTCCTTCGCCGACGAGGAGTACTGGGGGCGACCGGTGCCCGGATTCGGCGACCCCGGGGCCCGGCTGCTCATCGTGGGCCTCGCTCCCGCGGCGCACGGGGCCAATCGCACGGGCCGCATGTTCACCGGAGACCGCTCCGGCGACTGGCTCTTTCGGGCCCTGCATCGAGCCGGCTTCGCCACGCAGCCCGAGGGCCGTGCCCGGGGCGATGGGCTCGAGCTCCTCGACGCCTGGCTCACGGCCACCCTCCGGTGCGCCCCGCCCGACAACCGCCCGCGACCCGCCGAACGCAAGAACTGCCGCCCCTTCCTCGAGCGGGAATTCGACTGGTTCCTGCCCCGCATCCAGGCCGTGGTCGCCCTCGGTGGATATGCCTTCGACCACGTGCTCCGGATCCTCAGGGACCGCGACTGGCCGGTGCCCTCGCCGAAACCCGCCTTCGGTCATGGCGCCGAGGTGGTCATGGAGGGCGATAAGGGTGCGCTCACCCTTCTGGGCTCGTATCATCCTTCTCAGCAGAACACATTCACCGGCACCCTGACCGAGGAGGCCTTCGACGCGCTCTGGGCTCGTGCCCGGGCGTGCCTCGACGGCGCCCCATCCGGGGGCTGATCCACCCGTTTCTCGATGCGGACCCCCATGCGCTCATCCAGTAGATCCCGCCCGCTCCGCCCCCTGCTGGGGGCCATCCTCCTCGTCGTCGCCTGCGACGCCCCCCCGCCCGAGCCGATCTTCCCGGATGCCGAGTGGGAGCGGTGGGAGTCCCCCGAATCCGCGGGCTTCGACCCCCGGGGACTCGACGCGGTGCAGGAGCAGCTCGAATCGATGTCCTCGTCGGCCATGATGATCGTGACCGGAGGAAAGGTCGCCTTCGAGTATGGGGATCTGACCGAGGTCAGTTACCTCGCCTCGGTGCGCAAGAGCATCCTGGCGATCCTTTACGGGATCGAGGTCGAGCGGGGAACGATCGACCTCGACCGAACCCTGGCCGAGATGGAGATCGACGATGTCCAGGGCCTCACTCCCGAGGAGCGCCAGGCGACCACCCGCCACCTCATCGCGTCACGCTCCGGGATCTACCACCCCGCCTCGAACCCCGGAGACAACCTGGCCGACGCCCCCGAGCGGGGCAGCCAGCCGCCGGGCTCCTACTACCTGTATTCGAACTGGGACTTCAACGCCGCGGGCACGGCCTTTGAGGTCCAGTCGGGGCGCAATCTCTTCGACGCGCTCCACGAGGAGCTCGCCCTTCCCCTCGGAATGCGGGACTTCGATCGCGAACGCCATGTGAAGGGGGGCAACATGGAGCAGTCGGTTCATCCCTCGTACCACATGCACCTGTCCACCCGCGACATGGCCCGCATCGGCCTCCTCGCCCTGCACGAGGGGCGCTGGGGCGATCGCCAGTTCGTCCCGGCCGAATGGATGCGCGAGATGACCGGGGTCATCACTCCGGTGGGAGATATGAACCCCGCAGCCCGTCGCGACGGCCCGCACGGGTACGGATACATGTGGTGGGTCTGGGACGGCGAGCACGCCACCGGGCCCTGGGAGGGCGCCTACACCGGGGTCGGCGCGGTGGGCCAGTACATCACGGTCCTCCCCGCCCTCGACATGGTGGTGGCCCACAAGACCGTGCCGGGACAGGGCCGGTCGGTCGCGCACCCCGAGTTCTGGGAGCTCCTGGATCTCGTGGTCGCAGCCCACGACGCCGGGACCGCCGCACCGTGACCCGACGGGTGCTCCTGGTCGGCGCCGGCCTCCTGGGGCTCGGGCTCGCCGGGTGCTTCCTACCCTCGCAGTACGACCCCTTCGCCCCCGGTGTGACCGTGGTCATTGAAAACGCCAGTGGCATGTCGGCCGAGATCTACCTGATCCGCGATCGGGCGCGCCAACGGCTCGGCCAGCTTCCCAACGGCCAGGTCGGCGAATTCCTGATTCCGTGGCGCGAGGGGAGCTTCGCGATCCGCGCCGAGCTTCCTCAGCGACAATCCCTCGCCCGATCAATCTCCGCCCGTCCCGGCGAGACCTTCCGCTACCGCCTCGAGGACCGATACTTCACGAGGATCGGAGAGGAGTAGCGGCAGCCCCCGGGCTCAATCCACCGGGGACGGGGTCAGGAGCGCCGTGCGCACCTCATCGACCACACCCTTCGAGCGCAGCTTTTCGGACTTGTGCTCGATGAACCGGGCGTACTCCTCCACGAAGACCTTGCCGGGACCTCGGAAGTCGAAGTTCTCGGGGTGATCCCGAAAGTGCTCCCGATGCACCCGGGTCCACACCAGCCGTCCGTCGGTGTCGATATTCACCTTCGTGACCCCGAGCGGAACGGCCCTTGCGAACTCCTCGACATCGACACCCTTCGCGGACGGATCCAGCGCGCCACCCGCGGCGTTGATCCTCTCCACCTCCTCGCGGGGCACCGAACTCGAGCCGTGCATCACGAGGGGGAATCCCGGGAGCCGTCGCTGGATCTCCTCGACGCGGTCGAAGTGGATCCCCTGGCCCCCGCTGAACTTGTAGGCTCCGTGGCTCGTCCCGATCGCGACCGCCAGCGCATCGCACCCGGACTGCTCCACGAAGGACTCGGCCTCTTCGGGGTCGTTCAACTGCGCGTGCTTCTCGTGGACCTGGATGTCCTCCTCGACCCCGCCGAGCATCC
>SLBA01000117.1 GCA_007126575.1 Gemmatimonadota bacterium
GCACCATGAACACCTTCCGGGACGAGCGCCAGCTCAATGTCCAGCAGGTGATGCGTGTGGGGACCGAGTCCGTTCCCTCGCCCCGCCGGGTGAGTGGGCAGGAGGTGGCGGCGCTCACCTTCGACGGGCAGCTGGGCGTGGTGGGGCCGGTGACCGTGGTCGAGATCACGGTCTTCAGCTTCGACGCCCACAACGTCGTCGTCGAGACCGGGGACGGTGCCAGCTTCGAGATCCGCGTCGACAGCCCGAACGAGATCCCTTCGGAGTACTGGGAGGTGGGCGCCGAGTACGAGATCACCGGAGTTCTCGCCCGCTTCTTCGAGACCGGCCAGATCAAGCCCCGGGGCTTCAAGGACGTCGAGGAGCTCTGACATGACGAATCGACTTTCACTCCCATCACCCTTCGGAAACGCAATGCGAACGAACACCCGACCGGCTCCGGCTCTGCTCCTGGGCGTCTTCGCCTTACTCTTCCTCCTGGCCGGCTGCTCCGATGACCCGGCGCCGCCCTTCACCATCTCCGGCGAGGGCGACATCGACGGCTTCCTGTATCTCGACAACGACCGCACGGGGCTCTTCGATCCGTCCGATGGCGACGAGCCCCTCGCGGGAGTCTCCCTCGAGGTGCGCGAGCGGGGAACGCCGCGCGCCTTCTCGGGGGGACAGGTCACGTCGGGTTCGGATGGCCGCTTCACGGTCAGCGGGCTCCCGCCCGGTACGCATGACCTGTGGGTCGACACCGGCACCCTTCCCGAGGGCGCGCTGGTCTGCCGGAACCCGCTTCCGGTCTCGATCTATCGTTTCGAAGCCGCGGCCGTGCTCCTCGGAGCCGAACCCGTCTGTCTGATCTCGATCCAGGAGGCGAAGGAGTCGGGTCCCGGCACCTTCGTGAACGTTCAGGGGATCGTGGTCACGGCCGGCGAGATGCGCAGCGACTACACCTATGTCCAGGATGGCACGGCGGGGATCCGAGTCTTCTCGGGCACCTTCGCCGGCCAGGTCCAGAATGGCGACCTCGTGAGCCTGACCGGTGAGGTCGCGGTCTTCAACAACGACCTCCAGATCTCAGGGCCCAGCCTGGCTGAGGTCGTCGAGCAGGGGGTCGCGATCCCGACGCCCCGCGAGGTCACCACGGCCGAAGTTTCGGCAGCGGGGCCGAACAACACCGATCCCCTGCAGGGCCGGCTCGTCGTGGTCCGGGGCGCGGAGCTTCTGACCGCCTTCGTTTCGGGCGGCAACCGGAACGCGAACATCAACGACGGTTCGGGCTCGACGGAAATCCGTGTGGAAGGCGGGATCTCCGGTGCCGGTGACGCGATCCTGACGGCGCTGGGTGTTCAGGTCGGCGAGTGCTATGACATCGTCGGCGTGATGGGCAACTTCAACGGCACGGGCCAGCTCTTCCCCCGTACCGCCGCCGACGTGACCCCCGCCGAATGCGCGAGCGAGTGAGTGCCATGACTTCTCATACAGACCCTATCGAGACCATGATCAACCCGATCCCAACCTCTGCACTCCCGGCCTCCCGCGGCCCTGCGCTCGGCGATCTTCGCCGAGCGGCCTTCGGACTCGGCGTCGCCTTCCTCCTGGCCGCTACGACCCTCCTCTTCGGGGCCGAGATGGTCCAGGCGCAGGCCGGCACCACCGGTGCGATCACGGCGCGGACCCTCGACTCCGGGGGCAACCCCCTGGGATCGGTTCAGGTCATCGCCCGCAACCAGGACACGGGCTTCGAGCGCGGCGGGCAGACCAACGCCGAGGGACGCCTGACCCTTCGGCTCCTGCCACCGGGGACCTACACGCTGCGTGCCCAGTACATCGGGTATCGGGTCGAGGAGCTGACAGACATCCAGGTGCAGCTGGGCCAGACGGCCAATATCGTGATCGACATGGTCCAGGAGGCGATCGCGCTCGAGGGGATCGAGGTGAGCGGGGCGGCCCGACGGGTGAATACCCGGCAGGCCAACGTCTCGCAGAACGTGTCACTGCGAGAGATCGAGAGCCTGCCCACCCTGGGGCGTGACTTCACGGACTTCATCCAGCTCTCGGGCCTGGTGGCCCCCTCGCCCGAGACGACGACGGGCGGGCAGTTCGCCATCGCGGGCCAGCGTCCCTCGCAGACGAACCTCCAGGTCGACGGGGTCGATTCGAACAACTCCTTCTTCGGAGAGAACCGGGGGGGATCGAGGCTTCCGTTCTCGTTCTCGCTCGAGTCGATCCGTGAGTTCCAGGTGGTCACGAACGGCTTCGACGTCGAGTTCGGCAACTATTCCGGCGGGGTGGTCAATGTGGTCACCCGCGGGGGTGGCAACCAGCTCGAGGGCACCGCGTACGTCAACTACCGGGGCGATGCCCTGACCGCGTCGGACTTCGCCGGGCAGACCCCGGTCGACTTCGAGGCGACGCAGTTCGCGGCCCGCGTCTCGGGGCCGATCATCGAGGACCGCCTCCACTACCTGGTCTCGATGGATGGACAGATCCGGAACGAGCCGCAGGTGCCACTGACCCCCTCGGAGCTCGGAGCCGAGGACCAGGAGGATCTGAACCGCTTCTTCAATATTCTCGAAAACCAGTACGGCATCGACAATCCGGCGGCGGGCTACCAGCCCTTCCAGACGAGCCAGAACCAGGTGACGCTCTTCGGTCGGGTCGACTGGACGATCAACCCGACCCACCGCCTCTCGTTTCGCCACAACTGGGTCGACTTCACGAATGGCGACGAATGGAGCCGGGCCTTCGACTTCACCTACGGTCGGTCGCGGGCCGAGACGCTGAAGGGGCAGTCACACTCCTTCGTCTCCGAGCTGCAGTCCGTGCTGAGCCCCAGCACCTTCAACGTGGCCCGCCTCCAGTTCTCGTGGGAGGGTCGCCCGCGTGAGGGCAACGACCAGCGTCCGACCCTCGAGACCCGACTTCCCTCGGGGCAGCTGGTTCGCTACGGTGGGACCTTCGCGGCCTTCCAGAACAACATGGAGGAGCGCAAGGTTCAATTGATCAACAACTTCACCCACGCGGCGGGGGATCACACCCTCAAGCTGGGCGCGAACCTGATGGCCACGAACATCCTCAACCGGTTCCAGTCGATGGGTTCGCGGAACCAGGGAGCGGGGGTCTACGTGTTCCCCGATCTCGATGCCTTCGAGTCTCAGAGCCCCAGTGAGTTCTGGCGTCCGCTGCGTCCGGACGGCGTGGTGCCCTTCGCGGACTTCTCGGTCTACGAGTGGGCCATCTACGCGCAGGACGAGTGGCAGATGACCGACCGCCTCACGACCACGCTGGGCCTGCGCTACGATCAGCAGATCTTCGCCGACCGCCCGGGGCGGGTGATCGATGCCGAACGCGCCTTCGGCCTTCAGACCGGGGTTGCGCCGGTCGAGCGCACGAACTTCTCGCCGCGGATCGGCGTCGCCTACGATGTCTTCGGCGATGGCAACGCGGTCCTTCGCGCGGGTGGCGGCATCTTCTACGGCCGGATCCCCTACGTGCTGGGAGGCAACGTCCAGCAGACCGAGGAGCCGGTCTTCGAGCTCCTCTGCGCGGGTGACCCCGGGGATCCCGATGCACCCCCCAGCCCGGCCAACTACGGAGGCTGGAGCGCCGGGGGTACCGACAACCCGATCCGCTGCCGCGACGGCGGGACCTTCGCCGGAACGCCGAGCTACACCTTCTGGCAGGAAGACTTCAGCTACCCCGAGACCTTCAAGGCGAACATCGGCTACGAGCACCTGCTCTTCGGTGGTCGTACCCGGGCGGTGGTCGACCTGTCGTTCACCGACAGCCGCAACCTCTACACGGTCCGCAACCTGAATCTGCGCGACGTGCAGTTCACCCTCGACAACGAGGGCGGACGGCAGATCTACGTACCGCAGGAGCACTTCGATCCGGTTGGCGGACCCGGCACCATGCATGTCCGGAACACCGACTTCGGACCGATTTACGTGAACTACAACGACGGGGTCTCGCGCGGGATGGCGGCCAACTTCGAGTTGGACTTCGCCGTCGATGAGCGGACCGCGCTGCGGGGTTCGTACACCTACACGACCTCGTTCGACAACTCGTCCTACTCCTGCTGCACCGCCTCGAGCGGCCACGGCAACCCGAACGTCGGGGTCTTCGGACCGAACGACCTGGGTGGCGTGGGCGATACGGACAAGGCGTGGGGCCCCAGCTCGCACGTGCGCAACCACACCTTCGTCTTCTCGGCCAGCACCGAGCTTCCCCTGGGGATCCGGACGTCGGCCATCTGGCGGCTGCAGAGCGGTCGCCCCTGGGGGGCCGAGCAGAACGGTGACCTGAACAACGACGGCCGACGCTTCAGCGACCGGCCCTTCATCTTCGCACCCGAGGACCTCCCCCTCGCCACGACCGACCCGGCCGTGGCGCAGGAGCAGCGCGAGCGCTACGCGGGCTACCTGGCCAACAACTCCTGCGTGGGTGACTACGTGGGGCAGATCCTCCCGCGGAACACCTGCCGCCAGCCCTGGTTCAACAAGCTCGACATGCGGGTCAGCCGCAGCTTCCAGACGGTCGGAAACCAGCGGGCCGAGATCGAGCTCGACCTGTTCAACGTGCTCAACGGGCTGAACTCGGACTGGGGTCGGTACGTGAGTGTCTCCGGGTCGTCGAGAAACATCTACGAGGTCGTGGGCTACAACGCCGAGACCAATCAGATCCAGTACAGCGTCCCCGAGCGCAACAACCCCTTCGGGACCGAGACCCAGTTCTCGGGCCTCCTCCTTCAGTTCCAGGCTCAGATCGGTCTGCGCTACCGGTTCTGACCCGACACCGCGGGTGGACGGTTCTCTGAGCCGGGCATCCGCCGAGAAGACCGACCGGACCCGCGTGCCCCGTGCCGAGGCAGATCGATCGGCGCGGGGCACTGGTGTTTCCGCGGGGGTGGCTCGACACGGCCGGAGACCGGCTTCGACGCGCTGTCCGCGATGAAGCGGGCACCGACGCGACGGGGCGCTCCAGGGCTCCATCGGACGCCGGGCTCTCTTCCCCCGATCCCTTGGCGCGCACCCGGGGTGATGCCAACTTGGTTGGGCCGGAGCGTGGCTGGAGTCCAGCCAGAGCGCCGCCGGAGTCCGGCCGACCCCGAACCGCATGCGCGCCCCGCGAGGGCATCCGCTTCCAGACCTTCCCGCCCTGTCACCGTACGACGACCATGCCCCCATCCATCGATTCCAGCGCGAAGGCCGGTGCCGCGTCGACCCCCGCCGTCGAGCTGCCCCCGGCCCTCCAGACCCTCTTCGACGGGATCCGCGAGGGGAAGCGGGTCGCCCTGGCGCGGGCGATCTCGGTGGTCGAGAACGAGCGCACGGGCTTTCAGTCGTTCCTGCACGCGCTCCTGGCCGAGGGCCGGCATGGAGGCGCCCGGCTGGGCATCACCGGGCCTCCCGGGGCCGGAAAGTCCTCCCTGGTGTCCGAGATCGCTCGGGCCCATCGCGAACAGGACGAGTCGGTCGGGATCGTCGCTGTCGATCCGACCTCTCCGTACTCCGGTGGGGCGCTCCTGGGGGATCGAATCCGGATGAACGACCTGGCGCTGGATCCGGGCATCTTCATCCGTTCGATGGCCTCGCGGGGGTCGCTGGGAGGGCTGGCGACGACCACCAAGGAGGTGCTCGACGTGATGGACGCCTTCGGCTTTCCCCGCCTCGTGGTCGAAACCGTCGGTGTGGGGCAGACGGAGCTCGAGATCACGGGTGCGGCCGACACGGTCGTGGTGGTGCTGGTGCCCGAGTCGGGCGATGGGATCCAGGCGATGAAGGCGGGGTTGATGGAGATCGCCGACATCTTCGTGGTCAACAAGTCCGATCGCCCGGGCGCGGATCGGCTGGTGAAGGAGGTGCGCACCGCCCTTCACCTTCGCAGTGGACGAGCCCCCGGCCGGGTGCCCGCGCATCACGGGGTGGATCACGCTGCCGTGGCGTCGAAGGCCGGGTCGGATGCGGAATCCGGCGCCTCGGACGATCCCGCCTCGGACGATTCGGCGGAATCGTCGGCTCCCGAGCCCTGGGTGCCCCCCGTCGTCCAGACGATGGCGCAGACCGGCGACGGAGTCGAGGAATTGATGGAGACCGTCGAGCGTCACCGCACCTGGCTGGTCGAATCAGGCGAGCTGGAGCGGCGCCGGATCCGGCGGACCCGGGAGCGGATCCGCGACATCCTCGACCGTGAGATGAGACGTCGGGTGCGCCGTGAGCTCGGCGATGCCGAGGGGCTGGAGGCCGCCCTCGGGCGGATCACCCGTGGGAGCGCGACGCCCTATTCAGTGGCGGCCGAGATGCTGGACCGAATCGTGGTGGAGCCCGAGGCGGCGCCACTGCCGAGAGCCTGAATGAACCATGCAGCATAAACCATACAGGACGAACCATACAGATGGGGTGAGGTCATAGATGAGCTCGATGGAGACGGGACCTTTCGATGGGGCGGGGGAGTGGGTTCGGCGCGGGGTGCGGAGCGGGACGGTCGCGCTCCTGGGGGCCGCGGTACTCGGCACTGCGTGGACGGGCGCGGCCGAGGCGCAGGTGCCCGTGCCGGACACCCTCGCGGTCCTGGACACGATTCCGGTCGTGGGGTCCCGGGTGAGCAGCACCCTGCCGATGCGCTCGCGGGGCGTCCAGGTGCTCGACCGCGCCGCCCTCGACGAGCTTCCGGTGAGTGACATCGCGGGCGCGCTGGGGTGGGCGCTGGGGGTCGAGCTGGCGGCCCGGTCTCCGGCCCAGGTCGATGTCTCGATGCGGGGAGCCGGCTTCGAGCACGTGCTCGTCATGGTCGACGGGGTGCGCATGAGCGACCCCCAGACCGGTCACTTCGACCTGAACCTGACCCTGCCCCTGGCGGGAGTCGAGCGGATCGAGGTGCTGCGCGGACCCGCGTCGGCGGCCTATGGGGGCGATGCGGTGGGCGGGGTGGTGAACATCGTCACCCGCGACGCCCCGGGGTGGGAGATGACCGCCGAGGGAGGTAGCTTCGCGACCTTCCGGGGGAGTGTGCGGGGCTCCACCACGCTTCCCGCCGGCGCGCGACTGATCCTCTCGGCCGAAGAGGCCAACTCCGACGGCCACCGCGAGGGGACCGACTGGGAGCACCGTCTTCTGAACGCGGGCGTCCGGGCGCCCCTCCTGGGGGGGCGGGTCACCGCCGACCTGGGCCGGGCCACCCGCGACTTCGGGGCCGATAACTTCTACGCCCCCTTCCCCTCGTTCGAGAGCACCGTGGCCAGTACCGCCTCGATTCGCTGGCGACCGGCCGCGGGAGCCCGGATCCGGGTGGAGCCGCGGCTCGCCTGGCGGAGCCACGACGACGACTTCATCCTGGTGCGCGACGACCCGTCGATCTACCGCAACCAGCATACGTCGTCGCAGCTGACCGGCGACCTGACCCTGCGTGGCGAGCTCGGGCGGGGGGTGGCCTGGGCCGCGGGTGGCGAACTCCAGCGCAGTCGGCTGGAGTCGAATCTGCTCGGCGAGCGCAGCGAGGACCGCAGGTCGGTCTTCGCGGAGCTCGGCTGGGAGCGGCTGCGGCTCGGTACTTTCGGGGCGACGGTCGGGATTCGCCATGACGATCACGATGCCTTCGGGGGCGCGACTTCGCCCTCGGTCACCGGCTTCGCGCAGCTCTCCGACGCCCTGCGGGTGCGGGCGAGCTGGGGGCGGGCCTTTCGCGGACCGTCGTGGACCGAGCGCTACTATGTCGATCCGGCCCACGCCGCCCGGGCCGACCTGGATCCGGAGCGCTCCAGCTCGATCGAGGGCGCGCTGGTCCTGACCCCGGGCGGGGGACTCGAGCTCAGCGCCGGGGCGTTCCGGCGGGTGAGCCGGGACCTGATCGACTGGGCGACGGGGCCCGGCGAGGCCTCGGTGGAAGACGGCGGGGTCTGGGTGACCCGAAACGTGAACCGGGCCGAGTTTCTCGGACTCGAGTTCGATGGACGGTGGGCTACCGACGCGCTCCTCGTGACCGCGGGTGTCTCGCTCCTCTCGCTCGATGCCGATGCCGAGCCGGGCTTCGAATCGAAGTACGCGCTGCGGCCCCTGACGGAGCAGGTGACCCTCGGCGTCGCACGGGACCTGGCCGGGGGCGTGCGGGGGTCCGTGAAAGGCCTCCATGGAAAACGGCCCGGTGAGGGCTCCTTCCGCATGCTCGACCTGCGGCTCGAACGGCAGGTTCTGGACGGCCGGGCGCACCTGGAGCTCCGGAATCTGGCCGACTCCGGGCATCTCGACATCACCGGGAACCCGGTGGCGGGACGGGCCTTCGTGATCGGATACCGCATCGCGCTGCGTTGACCCCGGTCACCGGTCGAAACATCTTTAGACACGGCCCGATCCCGGGTCGACCCCAGCTCAGGAGCCACCGATGTCGACGATCGAGAAGGACGTGCCCATCACCGAGGCCCTTCGTGCCGAACTCCGCAGGAAGGAGGAGGAGCTCCGCGAACTCCGAGCCCGCCTCGAGGACTGGGAGGCGCAGTACGAGGAGGCGCCGAAGCGCGACGACGGCCTCTTCACCTCGGTGTCGGGACGCGAGGTCGAGCCCCTCTACACCCCGCTGGATCGCTCCGACGACCAGGTCTATCTGGACGAGCTCGGCCTCCCCGGTGAGTATCCCTTCACCCGTGGACCCTACCCGACGATGTATCGCACCCGGCTGTGGACGATGCGTCAGTTCGCGGGGTTTGCGACCGCCGAGGAGACGAACGAGCGCTACCACTACCTGCTGCGCAATGGCCAGACGGGACTTTCGGTGGCCTTCGACTTTCCGACCCTGATGGGCTACGACTCCGACCATCCCCGGTCGCTGGGCGAGGTGGGCGTGTGTGGGGTGGCCATCTCGTCGCTCGCCGACATGGAGACCCTCTTCGACGGGATTCCCCTCGACAAGGTCTCGGTGTCGATGACGATCAACGGGCCCGCGATCATCCTCTTCTGCTTCTATGTGGCCGCGGCCGAAAAGCAGGGGGTGTCGGCCGAGAAGCTGCGGGGCACGGTCCAGAACGACATCCTGAAGGAATATCAGGCCCAGCACGCCTGGGTCTTCCCGCCGGAGCCGGCGCTGCGCGCGATCATCGACATGTTCGAGTGGTGCTCGGACAATGCGCCGAAGTACAACCCGATCTCGATCTCGGGCTACCACATTCGCGAGGCGGGGGCGACGGCGGTGCAGGAGCTGGCCTTCACCCTTCGAAACGGCTTCGAATACGTGGAGCGGGGAATCGAGCGGGGGCTCGACGTCGATTCCTTCGCGCCCCGGCTCTCCTTCTTCTTCGACATCCACAACGATTTCTTCGAAGAGATCGCCAAGCTGCGGGCCGCGCGGCGCATCTGGGCCCGGCGCATGAAGGAGGTCTACGGAGCCAGGGATCCGAACTCCTGGAGGCTCCGTACGCACTGTCAGACCGCCGGGGTGACGCTGACCGCCCAGCAGCCCGAGAACAACATCGTGCGGGTGGCCTACCAGGCGATGGCCGCCGCGCTCGGGGGCACCCAGTCGCTTCACACGAACTCGATGGACGAGACGCTCGCCCTTCCGACCGAGAAGTCGGTCCGGATCGCGCTGCGGACCCAGCAGATCCTGGCGCACGAGACGGGGGTGCCCAACACGATCGATCCCCTGGCCGGATCGTACTATGTGGAGGCGCTGACCGACGAGCTCGAGGGCGAGGCCGAGGAGCTGTTCGCCGAGATCGAGGAGCTGGGCGGCGTGGTGCCGGGGATCGAGACCGGCTGGTTCCAGCGCGAGATCTCGAACGCCGCGATGCGTCAGCAGGGTGAGGTCGAGAGCGGTCAGCGGGTGATCGTGGGGCTGAACGACTTCACCGACGGCTCCGAGGATCCCTACATCGACACCCTCAAGCTCGACCCCGGGGTCGAGAAGCGGCAGCGCGACCGGATGGCGAAGCTGCGCGAGGAGCGCGACGACGATGCGGTCGAGCGGACGCTGGGTGCCCTGACCGCGGCTGCCGCCACCGGAGAGAATCTGGTTCCCCGGATCCTGGACTGCGCGCGCGCCTACTGCACCCTGTTCGAGATTCGCGACGCCATGGAGGAGGTCTTCGGCGCCTACAAGGAGCCGGTGTTCTTCTGAGGGGTTGAGGGCCGGGTCCCTTCAGGGGGCCCCGCTTCCTTGGTGGGCTCCGCTCCCCTCGCCGGGCCCGCCCCTCGGCGGGCCCGGCGCGTTTCCGCGGAAACGTGTGCGGCGGATCGAGGGGGGCGGGATCCTGGTATGGATCGAGCGGCACTGGGGTCCCGGGGTCCACGTTGCGAGCCACCCGACGCATTCACGAGTCCGGTCCATCCCGCCTGGCCGGCTGCTTCCCGAGTCCATCTCACCCCTCCTGACCGCGCCCCCAATTCTTGGCGCCCGCGCCCCAACCTACTCCGCGCTCCCTCGCGCCCGATCTCCCCTTATATTCGCGCCCGCGCCCGCGCCCGCGCCCCCGCTTCGGTTCGTCCCAACTTCACATGGAATCGCCCGAATCCCCCCTTGACAGGATTTTCGGTCGCGTAGTGGTGCGGATTCCGGATCCGGTGCAGACGC
>SLBA01000039.1 GCA_007126575.1 Gemmatimonadota bacterium
CAGCGATTCCGTGGCAAGGAGCGGCGAGAAGACGTGCCGCCCCTCTCCGATCAGGCGGTCTCGGAATGGTTCGCCGTGGACCCCCAGACGTTGGCCCGCTTTCGCAGCCAGGGCTCGATGACGGTCCAGCTCGACGAGCACGGGATGGTTCAGTCCCTGGAATCCGAACCGGCGCGCGGCTGAGGGGTCCACCCCAGTGAGAGTCGGGTCGCCCCGGTCGCCGGGTCCAGCGCCCCGTCGATCCGGAGGGCTCCGACGGTCCCCAGGGGGCTGAAGCGCAGGCCGACCCCCAGATGGAGCGCCCGCCGGGAGCCCGGCAATGCTCCACTCGACCCGGCCGGCTCTCCGAAGCTGCGGATCGCGTCGGCGAAGAGCGCGACGCTCGACTCGACGGGGCCGATCGCGGCAAGTGGCTGCATCCACTCGACCCCGGCATGCGCCCAGCCCCGGGCGGGCCATCCCCTCAGCGCACCGTCTCCATCGATATCCGACCGTGCCCGCAGGAGGATGTCGACGTTTCGTCCGGCGCCGATGCGGGGGGCCAGGTCGGGAGGCGCGCCCCCGGTGACCCCGGTCACTTTGGCGCGCGCCACGATGCCGGCCGGAGGTGCGACGCGGTCCGGAGCCTGCGACCGCATCCCCATGGCGACGCCCCAGCGGGAGAACCCCGAGGAGGGCGGCGGACCGGCCAAGGCCTCGGCGGTCGAACGGATCCGCGCCCATCGGCTCCCCTCGAGCTCGGCCAGGAGGCGGGAGCCCTCGGAACGATACCCGAGGCCGATCCGGGTAGCGGCGAAGTCGCCCCATCCCGGCCGCCGCTCGATCCCGCCCCCCACCGCCGCGCGCCACTCGGCGTGGATCCACTCCGAGAGCTCCACCCCGATCCCCGATCGCTCGACGCGTATCGGGTCGTCCGGTGAGTCCGGGGTCCGGTATCGGGCCCGGTGGTGCTCCACACGCCACCGCCAGACCCCCGGGCCCAGCAGTGCCGGATGGGCGAGCGCGAGGGCCGCATCACGGCTGGTCCCCTCGATCTCTCCCCGAAGGCTCCAGCGCTCCAGCGCTCCCAGGGGATTCGAAGACTCCACGAAGATCGAGCCCGTGAGCGCGCGCAGTCCATGTGCCGGAAGCTCGGTCGAACGGATCGGACTTCGGTGTGCGAGCAGAACGGAGCCGAGGACGGTTGCCTGCCCCCCTCCGGTGATCGCGTAGCGGAGCTGGGCCCGATCCACGGCCGGAATCGCCTCGAGACGGCGCATCCCCAGGGTCAGGTTTCCGGGCAGGAGTAGTCGGCCGGGTGCGAGGCCCGTCGCCCCCTCGACCTGCTCGGTCCCGGCCGGCCCCGGGCGCAGCCCCACCGGACCGATGTCGATCCCGAGGTTCGCGATGGTCGGAGGGGTGCCGCGACTCCAGGCCTCGAGCGCACCCCCGCGGTCATCGCGCAGGTAGCGGGACGCCGCCAGCAGGTCCCACCCCTCGACGGACCCGGGCTCCGCTCGAAGGTGGCGCAGTGCCCACCCCTCGGCCCCGGGGTAATCGCCGAGCTGGAAGCGCAGACCGGCCAGTTCGAGTTCGAGGGCCGACTCCCCCGGACATCGCTCGAGGGTCTCGACGAGGCGCGCCTCTGCACCTTCGGGATCCCCCGCCTCGAAGTCCGCCCGCGCCCCACTCAGGGCGGCGCGCGCCTCCTCCGCACAGGTCCCGACATCCTGGGCGACGAGGCCACCCGGAAGCAGCAGGAGCACAAGGGCCAGCCTCGAGGCTGCGCGGCTCATCGCACCCGGCCGTTGCGTGCTCCCCTCCCCCCGGCCCGCCGAGGGGAGGGGTCGCGCGGTGAAACGAGGCGTCAGGTCAGCAGGATCAGGAGGAGGAGAAAGATGATGACCGTGTAGACGCTGATCGTGATCGTATTCCGCTGCTGCATCGCCTCGGATGCCTTCTCGACCAGGGGATGCACCGCCGCGACCTCCTCGTCGGAGAGCGTCGACGCCGCAGCTTCGACGCGCGAGAGGTCGATGCCACGGTCCTCGGCCACGTCGCGGACTTCGGGCGTCCCGAGAAAGTCCCCGAGCGCACGACGCTGATGCTCGACCTCCGGTGTGTGGTCGAGGACGGCTGCCTCGATCGCACCGCGGTCGAGGATCATGGACCCGGAGGCCTCTCCGGCCTGCTGTGCGGCGGCAGGAGCCGCGAGTACCGTCCCGAACAGGAGTGTCGCTGCCAGCATCTTCAGAGTACGCATAGGCCTTCCTTTCTGAAAAGTCGAACACCGGGGGAAACGGGGACCCCGCGTGGATCGCGGTCCGTTGAGATTCCCCGTTCGAAAGCCAATGTTCCCCGACTATTGCTTGGCGCGAGCCGCCTCCAGCGAGATCCGGATCTCTTCTTCGGAGATCACGGGCTCGCAGGGCGCCACATGGTCCAGCCGGCCCGAACGCATCCACTCCTCGAGCCGCGTCACCTCGTCGAAGAGGTGATCGAAGGAGTCCACCACGAAGAGCAGGGGCTGGAACCGATCGATCCGGAAGGACTGGTTGATCACCCACTCGAGCTGGAAGGGGACCCGCTGCGCGTGGGGACTGTCGACCGAGTGCTCGATCTCGCCGTACGAGCTCAGGAGCCCAGACCCGTAGACCTTCAGCCCGTCCCCCTCGGCCTCGCGCATGAGCCCGAACTCGATCGTGAACCAGAAGAAGCGCGCCATCGCCCGCATGTTGCTGGCCACCCGCTCCTCGAGATCGTCGGGCTCCTCGGCCACCAGGCGCTCCACCGCCCCGGCCGCCGCCCGCCCGAAGCGCACCAGGGTCTCGGCGAAGGCGGGATCGGTGTGCATGGGCACGTGCCCCGCGATGTCGTGGAAGATGTCGGGCTCGGGCAGGTAGTCGGGAGTGGCCACGTCGCGAATCGTGATCGTGGTGGGAAACTCCCGCCGCCCCAGACAGTCGAAGAAGAGATACGCCGGAACGTATCCGCTCACCGGCTTGGCCTTGAAGCCCGTGAGCGGGGCCAGGAACCGGTTCACCTCCTCGAGCTTCGGCACCCGCTCCCCGTTCAGCCCCAGCGATCCCAGACCCTCGAGAAACCGGTGGTTGGCATACCGCTCCCAGCGATCGGCCATCCGGGCATAGAGGTTCCTCCAGCTCTGGTGATTCTCTTCGGAGTACTGCTCCCACGGCTGCGAGATGAACAGTTCGCCCCGGCTCTTCGCGCCTTCGATGAAGGGAGCCTTCGTGGTGGTCAGCCCGGCCGTCGCGGCCTCCTGCGCCTTCGATTCCATGCTGCGATTCCCGCCCTGTCGAATGTCGTCGGTTCCGGGCCTCCTCGTCGATGCCCGATTCAGATCGCCACCACCGACCCCTGACCCACCCCGAAGATCCGCCGCCCGTCGGAGCGCCGCACCCGTTGTCCGCCGGTGAACGAGCCGAAAGCAGGAAGGAGCAGCCGTCGCTCGTCGACCACGAAGCAGGGCATCCGGAGCCGATCGCCCCGGCCCCGCAGGACCACCACCGGATGCTCGTGCCCGCAGATCACCCCATCGCCCGTCTCGTCGTCGGCGTGGCGAAGCCGGAAGGGGCCCAGCCGCACTCCCTCCTCCACCTGCTCGATCCCCAGCTCGTGGGGTGGAGGCCCATCCGGCCGATCATGGTTCCCGGGGACCAGCCACACCCGAAGGCGCTCGACCTCCCCCTGCGCGGGAGTCCCGCGCTGCCCGGTGCCGAGCGCGGCGAAGGCCTCGACCACCTCGGGGGTCCACCCCCCGGCGCCGTGCACCAGGTCGCCCAGGACCACCACCCTCTGCGATCCGGTGACCCGAACGACGCGGCGCAGGCGGGCCAGGTCCTCGGCCTCGGCCCCATCGGGCACGACCAGGCCGCGGTCCCGGAAGAGCGCCGCCTTCCCCAGGTGGAGGTCGGCCAGGAAGAGGGTCCGCTCACGCGGCCAGTGCAGCACCCGCTCCGGCCGCAGCTCGAGCGCCTCGCCCCTCCACGTGAGCTTCACTCGCCCGTCTCGGCCGAGCGCTCCAGCCGCTCCACCATGCGCGCCACCCGGTCCCGCCAGCTCTCGGAGCTCACCCGGGCGTGCAGCCGATCGGCCCAGAGGGGGAAGGCCAGCGGGGTGAGCCGGGACGTCGCCCGCTCGTCCACCGGACGGGATTGCAGCGTCTCGAGCCCCCGGCGCAGCCGCCGCAGGCTCAGCTCGCCTTCCAGGACTTCGCGCCGGGCCTGGGTGAGCAGGAGGTTCTCGGGATCGTAGCGCGCCAGGACGTCGAAGAGGAGCCCGCTCGAGGCCTGAAGCTGCCGGTCCGACTTGCCCGATCCCGGATAGCCGGGAAAGACCAGCCCCGCGACCCGGGCGATCTCGCGGAACTGCCGGCGCGCCAGCTCCGCGGCATTGACCGCCTCGAGCAGATCGTCCACCAGCCCCTCGGGACTCAGAAGGGACCCCCAGCCATGGGGAGGCACCAGGGGCTCGTCGCTCACCAGTTCGAAACCGTAGTCGTTGACCGAGTACTCGATCGAGCGCGGCTCGGCACGCGAGAAGCGCCAGGCCAGGAGCGTCGACATCCCCTCGTGCACCAGCCGCCCCAGGAACGGATACACGAACAGGTGCGCGCCCTCGCGGGTCTCGGTCCGCTCCACCAGGAGGCGGTCCGGCGAGGGCAGGTGCGACCACCGCGCCTGGATCTCGAGCAGGGGGGCCAGCGCCTCGAGCTCGGCCATCGGCCCACCCCGCCCTCCCTTCGCACCGGTCCCGGCGAGCGTCTCGAGCACCTCGGCGCCCAGCTCCGTCGACAGCGGGAGCCGCCCCCCCATCCAGCGGGGGACGCTGGCGGTCCGGCTCCGAACCCGTCGCACCCATGCGGTCATCTCGCGAATCCGCACCAGTCGCAGGGTGCGCCCCGCGAAGAGAAAGGTCTCGCCGGGCCGGAGACGGGCCAGGAAGGCCTCCTCGACCCGGCCCAGCGTCCGACCTTTCAGGTACCGTACCCGCAGCTGCGCGTCCGAGGTGATGGTGCCGATGCTCATGCGGTGCTGGCGTGCCACCCGGCGGTCGGGCACCCGGTGGACCCCCTCGGCGTCGGTCACCACCTTGTGGTAGCGAGGGTACGCCTCGAGGGCGCGTCCCCCGCGGGTGACGAAGTCCAGCACCCAGCCCCACTCCGTGTCCGACAGCTGCCGGTAGGCGTGGGTGGTGCGGACCTCGTCGAGCAACTCGGCCGGACGAAACCCCCCACCCAGCGCCACCGTCGCCAGGTGCTGGGCCAGCACGTCGAGGGGCTGCTCCAGGGGACGGCGCGGCTCCACTCGCCCCCGGGCCAGCCCTCGACGCACCGCGTGGAACTCCACGATCTCGAAGGCGTGGGTCGGCACGCAGAGGATCCGGCTCCGCCCGTCGGGGGTGTGCCCGCTGCGGCCGGCGCGCTGCAGGAGCCGACCGATGCCCTTGGGCGAGCCCACCTGTATGACCCGATCCACGGCCGGGAAGTCCACCCCCAGGTCCAGCGACGAAGTGCAGACGACGCATCGGATCGTCCCGGCCCGAAGGGCGTCCTCGACCTCGAGCCGGCGTTCGCGCTCCACCGACCCGTGGTGAAGCCCCAGCTCGCCCGCCTCCACCCATTCGGGACGGGCGTCGGCGAGGGCCCGGTGCCAGAGTTCGGCCTGCGATCGGGTGTTCGTGAACAGGAGGGTGCTCCCGCCCCGGTCCAGCCGCTCCAGCACCCGGGGCACGAGCTGGAGTCCCAGGTGCCCGGCCCAGGGAAAGCGGCCCGCGTCCTCGGGCAGGAGCGTCTCGAGCTCCGGCGGAGGGCGCGCGGGGCCCTGCACGATCCTCCCCCCTTCCCGCCCGGTCAGCGTCTCGAGGGCCTCGTCCAGGTTCCCCAGGGTCGCCGATACGCCCCAGGTGGACACCCCGGGATTCCAGCGGCGGAGCCGGGCCAGGCCGAGCTCTGTCTGGGTCCCCCGCTTGCTCCCCATGAGCTCGTGCCATTCGTCGACCACGATGCCCCGCAGACCCCCGAACCAGCGGTGCGCGTCCGCGTACGAGAGGAGCACCGAGAGGGATTCCGGCGTGGTCACCAGCGCGGTGGGCGGGTGGGTCCGCTGGCGCCGCCTGCGGTGGCTCGACGTGTCTCCGGTCCGGAGCTCCACGCTCCAGTCCAGCCCCAGCGCCTCGAGAGGCGCTTCGAGCTGTGCGACGGTGTCGCGGGCCAGCGCTCGCAGGGGAGTGAGCCAGAGGTATCGGAGGCGGCCCTCGGCCGGGCGGCCTTCGCTCAGCGCTCCCCCCCACACGGCCAGCGTCTTTCCCGACCCGGTGGGTGCGTGAAGGAGCCCGCTCTCGCCCCGACTCCACGCCTCCCAGAGCTCCTCCTGGAAGGGGAACGGGGTCCAGCCCCGGTGGCGGAACCACTCGGGGAGCGAGAGGGGCGTGGCACTCATGGCCGCTCCGCCAGGAGGCGGCGGGCCGACTCGAGGGTGTCCGCCTCGTCCACCGGCTTGTCGGTCCGCTGGCGAACCATGCGGGGAAAGCGAAGCGCCAGCCCCGACTTGTGCCGGCTCGAGGGCCGGATCTGGTCGAAGGCCAGCTCGAAGACCAGCTCAGGCTCCACCGCACGCACCGGACCGAACCGCTCGGTGATATTCCGGCGGATCCACTTGTCGACCCGGCGGATCTCGCGATCGGTCAGCCCGGAGTACGCCTTCCCGATGGGCACCAGCTCCTCGCCGTCCCACACGCCGAAGGTGTAGTCGGTGTACAGCGAGGCCCGGCGACCATGGCCCTTCTGGGCGTAGAGGAGGACCACGTCCAGTGTCAGAGGCTCCACCTTCCACTTCCACCACGCCCCGCGCGGCCGGCCCACCCCGTATTCGGCCTCGCGGTGCTTGAGCATGAACCCCTCGACGCCCAGCTCGCGGGCCGATGTCCGGAGCTCGGCCAGGGCGTCCCACCGCGCCGCCTCGACCAGGGGCGAGAGCCCCAGGGGGAGCCCCACGGCCCATGTCACGGGGATCGGCCCGTCATCGGGGGGACGCACCTCCAGGTCCTCGAACAGTGCCTCGAGTCGGCGCCGCCGGGCCTCCTGCGGGAGCCCCCTCAGGTCCTCGCCCTCGGCCTCGAGAAGGTCGTAGGCCAGGAACCGGGCCGGCACCTCGCGGCGGATCTTTGGACTCGGACGCTTCCGCCCCAGCCGTCGCTGCAGCTCGGCGAAACGCAGGGGGGCGGTGCTCTCCCACGCCAGGAGCTCTCCGTCCAGAACCGTGCCCGAGGGCAGCGCCCCGGCGGCCTCGCCGATCTCGGGAAAGGCCGGGGTGATGACCTCCTCGCCGCGCGACCAGAGGAGCCGCTCCCCGTCGCGGTGGATGAGCTGGGCGCGGATCCCGTCCCACTTCCACTCCACCATCCACGCCTTCGGACCCCCATCGAGCGCTTCGGGCCCCTCGCTCAGGGGGTGGGCCAGGAAGAAGGGATAGGGCCGTCCGGCATCGCGGAGCTCCGCGTCGGGGGAGATCAGGCGACGGTAGGTCTCGGGGGTCGGGGCCCATCGACCCGTGAGCCGGTGGGCCAGGATGGCGGGCTCCATTCCCACCTCCTGCGCCAGGGCACGGGTCACCAGCTTGCGGCCCACGCCCACCCGGAAGCCCCCGGTCAGGAGCTTGTGGAAGACCAGCCGCTCGGACTCGTCCATGCAGCCCCACGCACGCTCCACGACCCGGCGCTTCCCGGAATCGTCGGCCCCCGGCAGGGGTGCCAGCCACTCGTCCATGATCGTGTGCAGCGCCGGGGGTTCTGCGTCGGTCTCGGGATCGGGCAGGAGGAGCGCCAGCGTCTCGGCCAGGTCGCCCACCGTGTCGTAGCACTCCTCGACCAGCCAGAGCGGGTACCCCGAGCGGTCGGCCACCCACTCCCGGAGGCGGGCGCCGGGCACGGCCCGTCGGATGCGCCGGCCGGTGAGGACCGCGAGCGCCCAGGCCGCGTCGGCTGCGGGCGCCTCGGCGAAGTACCGCCGCAGCGCCGCCAGCTTCTCGTTGGTGCGCGTGGTCCGGTCGAGCTCCATGAAGAGCCGGGTGAAGCGCCTCATGCGTCGCCTTCGCGGGTGGCGATCGCGAAGGTATCGAGGCCGCGTTCCTCGGTCAGATAGCGCATCGCCGTGCCGGTCTGCCCGTGGGTCAGCCCCACCCGCTCGGCCCCGCTCTCGTCGATGGTGGCCATGAGCCCGTCCCAGTCGACGTGATCGCTCAGGACGAAGCCTCGGTCGCCCGATCGACGTCGACGGCGTCCGCGGATCCGCATCCAGCCCGAGGCGAAGCCCACCGACACCGGTCCCAGCTTCCGCACCCAGGCAGTCCCGGCGGCCGAGGGGGGAGCCACCACCAGCGCGGCGCCCCGGTGCTCGCGGGCGGTCTCGACCGACACCCGCTCGGTCGGGGGAAAGGCGATCCCTTCGGCACGATAGGCCGGAAGGAGCTCGTCGACGGCGCCGTGCACCAGGATCGTGCCCGGTGCGCCACCCCCCTCCATGAAGGGGAGGAGCCCTGCCAGGAGCCGCTGCGCCTTTCCCAGCGAGTACCCGCAGAGCAGGGTGGTGCGTCCCTCGGCCGCGTTCTCGACCCACCAGCGCTCGATCTCGCGAAACACCCCATCGGGCTCGGGCCAGCGATAGACGGGCAGGCCAAAGGTGCACTCCGAAATCAGGGTGTGGCAGCGGAGGGACTCGAAGGGCTCCGCCGATGCGTCGGGGGTCCGCTTGTAGTCGCCGGTCACCAGCCACACCTCGCCTCCGACCTCGATGCGCACCTGGGCCGATCCCAGGATGTGTCCCGCCGGGTGGAGGGAGAGGGTCGCGCCCCCCAGCCTCCGGCGCTCCCCGAAGGCGATCGCCTCGATGCGGGCCTCGTCTCCCAGCCGCTTGCGCAGGATTCCCACCCCCGACGCCGCGGCCAGGTAGTGCTCCGAGCCCCGCCGGGCGTGATCCGCATGCCCGTGGGTCACCACGGCGCGGTGCACCGGACGCAGCGGATCGATGTAGAGATCGGCCTCGGGCACGTACAGCCCGGCGTCGGTCCGGATTACCACGGGGGGCGTCGCCGGAGGTGAGGATGCGGGGGTGGAGGATGTCGGGGGTGGAGTCGCCACGGGTTCGGGCTGGGGAAAGGCGTTCGTGTCGAGGGCGTTGCGGGGTCCCTTCGACCCGGCGGGGGCACCCGGGTTCCGTGGCCCCGCCCCCACCGTTTGACCCCGGAGCCCCGGGGCGCCACCTTCGGCTCATGGGAATTCTTTCGAAAGCCTCGGTTGCGGCGACCCTGATCCTGGGAGTCGGTGCGGGAAGCCCCCCGGGGCACCTGTCCGACGCGGCAGGATGCCCCCTATCGGTCCCCGTGCCCACGGGCCATTCCGAGGCCACGACCGGCGTACCCGAGCCGGCCTGGGACCTCCGCTGCATCGAGCTCGTCCCCGTGCCGGGTGGGGGCGATGCCGCCGGTGTGGTCTCGATGCACCCGGTCCCCTCCCCCTTCGGCGTCTCGGTCACCCCCGAGGGGCGCCATCGGTGGCAGCTCTCGGTCCGGCTCGAGAACCTCCCCGACCCGGCCTTGTTGGGACCCTACACCACCTGGGTGGCCTGGGCCACACCGCTGGAGCTGGACCCCGTGGTCTCCCTGGGCGAGGTGGGTGAGGGCGAATTCGATCTGGGCGAGGTGAGCTTCTCGAAGTTCATGGTCTGGATCTCGCCGGAATCGTCGGCCGACGTCGATGAACGCCAGGGCCCCCTGCTCCTGCGGGGCCGTTCTCCCTCGTCGCTCATGAAGCCGCACGACCTGATGACGCAGGCCCCCTCGGCCGAGGAACCCATGGGGGGAGCGCCAGCGCACGATGCGCACGATGCGCAGGCCCGGCACCGGCAGGCTCATCACCATGCCGCCGGAGACCACGGCGACCCCGACCACCCGATCCCACCCGCCGACGCCGAGAGCTGGCGCATGGTGCCCGGGTATCCCGGGGTGGCCATGCTTCCGGGGATGATGGCGCTCGAACCCCGGGTCTCTCCCCTCACCGTGCGGGCGCCGGAGGGCGAGACGCCCCCGGCCGTGCGGCCCAGCGAGGTGGTCGCGCTGCCCGACGGGGGCACCCTGGACCTGACGGCGGACTTCGTTTCGAAGACCGTGGCCGGTCGCGAGGTGCAGATGCTGGCGTTCAACGGTCAGCACCCCGGGCCCCTGCTCGAGGTGGCCGAGAACACCACCATCTTCGTGAACTTCCACAACCGGACCCCCTTCCCCACCGCGATCCACTGGCACGGACTCCGACTCGACAACCGCTTCGACGGGGTGCCCGGCGTGACGCAGGACCCGGTGCTGCCGGGCGGAAGCTTTCGCTACACCGTGCACTTTCCCGACGCGGGGATCTACTGGTACCACCCGCACCACCGCGAGGACATCGGCCAGGAGCTGGGGCTCTACGGCAACCTGCGCGTCGAGCCCCTGGACCCCGACACCTACGGCCAGGTGAGCCGCGAAGAGGTCCTCATGCTCGACGACCTCCTGCTGGACGAACGCGGGATCGTGCCTTTCGGGCACGAGGCCTCGAACTTCGCGCTCATGGGCCGCTTCGGGAACACCTTTCTGGTGAATGGCCGCACCGAGTACGACCTGACCGTGGAACGGGGTGAGGTGCTCCGCTTCTACCTGACCAACGCGGCCAACACCCGGACCTTCAACCTGTCGTGGCAGTCGGTCGACGCGCCCGACCGGGTGCTCCCCGTGAAGGTGGTGGGCACCGACGTGGGGCGCTTCGAGCGCGAGACCCACACGCGCAACGTGGTCCTGGCGCCGGCCGAGCGCTACATCGTCGAGGTCCTCTTCGACGAGCCGGGCCGGTGGGAGCTGGTCAACCACGTGCAGGGGGTCAATCACCGGGCCGGGGTCTTCATCGAGGAGCGCTCGGTTCTGGGGGAAGTCTCGGTGGAGGACGGGCCGGGCGACGCCGACCTCCAGGTGGCGTTCGCCCACCTGCGGGAGCACCCCGACGTCATCGCCGAGATCGACGCCTACCGCGACCGGTTCGACGATCCGCCCGATCTGGAGCTCGTCCTGGCGCTCGAGGCCGACCACCTGCCCATGGTGGTCGAGGAGGCCATGCGCTGGGACTGGGTCTACCTGCACCCGGTCGAGTGGGCCGGAACGATGCCCATGATGAACTGGGCGGTCTCGGCCGACGATGTCCGCTGGACCCTGCGCGAGCCCGCCACCGGCGCCGAGAACATGGAGATCGACTGGCACTTCCGGGTGGGCGACGTGGTGAAGCTCCGGATCCACAACGACCGGGGGGCTGTGCACGCCATGCACCACCCGATTCACATCCACGGGCAACGCTTCCTGGTGGTGGAGCAGAACGGGGTGAGAAACCCGCACCTGGCGTGGAAGGACACGGTGCTGTTGCCCCCGGGCTCCACCACAGACATTCTGCTGGAGATCTCGAACCCGGGCCACTGGATGGTCCACTGCCACATCGCCGAACACCTGGAGGCCGGAATGAAATTCGTCTTCGACGTGGAGGGATCATGACCCGCTCGACCCGGACCGCTCCCCTGCTTCTCGCCTTCCTTGCCCTTCTGGCGCTCCCATCACCCGCTGAGGGCCAGCGGGTGGCCGAACGCTTCCAGGACCTGGTGGCCGTCGACGAGCCCGCGGTGGTCCTCTCGGGGGTGACCCTGATCGACGGGACCGGCGCCCCGGCGCGCCCCGGCCAGACGGTGATCATCGTCGATGACCGGATCCAGGCGGTGGGAGACGACGGGAGCCTCCCGATTCCCGACGGGGCCCGTGTGCTCGAACTCGACGGGCACACCGTCATTCCGGGAATCGTGGGCCTCCACAACCACAGCTACTACACGGGGGGACGGGGGCGAGCGGCCCAGCTCTCCTTCAGCGGCTCCCGCATGTACCTGGGCTCCGGCGTGACCACCATCCGCACCACCGGCGCGAGGTATCCGTACGAGGAGCTGAACCTTCGGCGAGAAATCGAGGAAGGGCGCACGGTCGGCCCCACCATGTTCACGACCGGACCCTACCTGACCGGGGAGCAGGGCCCCACCACAATGACCCTCCTGGACGGCCCCGATCAGGCGCGCCGGGTGGTGCGCTACTGGAGTGAAGAGGGGGTGAGCTGGTTCAAGGCCTACACTTGGATCAGCCGGGCCGAACTCGGCGCCGCGATCGAGGAAGCGCACCGCCACGGAGTGAAGGTCACCGCGCACCTCTGTTCAGTGGGCTACCGCGAGGCCGTCGCGCTCGGGATCGACAACCTGGAGCACGGGCTGTTCGCCAACAGCGAGTACGCCCCGGACAAGGAGCCCGACGACTGTCCCTCGGGCTTCCGCAACGGCTACGTGGACCTCGATGTGAACGGTCCCGAGGTCCAGGCGACCTTCCGCGACATGATCGACAGCGATGTGGGCATGACCTCGACCCTGGTCGTCTACGAGATCTCGGTGGCGGACCGGCCCCCGATCGAGGAGCGGGTCTTCGAGATCCTGGCCCCCGAAATCGCCGCCGAGGTGCGCGAGATCGCCGAGGCGCGTCGGGCCGGACAGGGAGCCATCGACCCGGCCGTCTACCAGAAGGCGCTCGAGTACGAGTACGCCTTCGTGCAGGCCGGCGGACTCCTGGCGGCCGGGGTCGACCCGACCGGATACGGTGCCGCGCCTCCGGGCTTTGGAGACCAGCGCAACTACGAGCTCCTCCTGGAAGCGGGCTTCACCCCGGTCGAGGTGATTCAGATCATGACCCACAACGGCGCCCGGATCCTCGAGATCGATGACGAGGTGGGCACCGTCGAGCCCGGCAAGCTGGCCGACCTGGTGGTGATCGAGGGCGACGTGGAGTCGCAGGGCCACATCCGCGCCACGCGTATCGTCTTCCGGCACGGGGTGGGGTGGGATTCCCGGGCGCTCATCGAGTCCGTCCGGGGGATCGTCGGGATCCGCTGAGCCATTGAACCTTTGAACCGCTGGGTCGCTGAGCCTCGGGGAGGCCTTTCGGAGGGATGGATGCCTCCGGAAGGCCTCCCCCCTGACTTCACCGGGTCACCCCACCCTCACGCCCGGTCGTAGCGCCCCGCCCAGTAGGCGCAGAGCGCCAGGAAGGCGCCCAGCCAGAGAAGCATGGGGCCTAGATCGTCCGGTTGCGCGGATGGGGCCAGCAGGAGGGTGCGCCCCGGAGCCCATTCCCCCAGGAAGAGCCCCTGCTGCAGGGCCCTCGCTCCGTCTTCCCACCCGGCGATCACGAACACGAAGATCAGAAGCGTTCCCCCCGCCACGATCATGAACAGCGCGAGGACGGGACGCCCGAAACGGATCGCCAGCGCGGAGCTGAGCAGGTAGGCCCCCGTGAGCGAGCCCAGCGCGATCAGCAGACCGACCACACCGCTGCCCTCGCCTCCGAGGCCCATCCCCCCGGCCGGAAGGGCCTCGAACCCCGGGTTGGTCCTCAGAAGCCCCACGGTCAGGGCGATCGAGAGGGCCATCACGATGGGGAGGGTGAGTCCGGCGGCCACCCGCGCCATGCGGTGCGCACGGCGCGTCGCCGGGAGGGAATCCATCACCGACCGGCTTCCGGGAGGCAGGTTGCGCCAAACGGCTTCGGGCCAGAGGAAGGCGATCGCGATCGTCAGGAAGCCCAGGATCGAGACGAGAATCACGATCGACATGATACTGGCCGACAGATCCATCGGATCCATCGACTCGCCGCGATACAGGAGGGTGATCGCCGGCAGGAGGAGGGCGAAGCCGCCGAAGGCGATCCAGGCGATCGGAAACTCCCGCCAGAGGCCGCGCAGGTGGATGCCGGCGAGCGTCAGGAAATCGGGACCGTTCGGAAGCGACGCCTTCGACGTCGGGGCCCTCGATACACTCCTGTCCAGCTCCCGGGAGGGGGCGGATTCCGGGCTCATGGGGTGCCTCCATCGGTCAGATAGGCGAGTGCGGTGTCGGCCACCGAAACGGCCTCCGCGTCGATGAACTCCAGTCCGGACCCCGCGGCCCACTCTCGCACCTGCGGGTCCGAGGCGCGCACGACCCATCGGTACTCCGAGTCGGACCGCCCCTCCTCGCGGACCAGGAAGTCCGGTCGGACCGGCGTTTGTGGGCCTTCGGCGGTGGGTCGCAATCGGACCCGGAGATGGGTCCGCCGGAGCTCCTCGACCCCCTCGTCCAGGCGGACCGTGCCCGTGCGCAGGACGAGGAGGCGGTCCGCCATGCCCTGCGCCTCGTGCAGGACATGCGTGCAGTAGAGGGTGGTGGCGCCGGTCTCGGCCAGATGCTCCGCCAACAGGGAAAGGACGCGCTCGCGAATCAGTGGATCGAGTCCGTCGGTCGGCTCATCGAGCAGAAGAAGCGGGGGCCGGTGGGCGAGGGCGGCGACGACCTGTGCACGCCGCGACTCCCCCTTCGAGAGCTTCTTCCAGGCCCGATCCATGCGCAGGTCGAGCGCCTGCGCCAGGTGGGCCGCGTAGCCCTCGTCCCAGGTGGGTCGGAATCGGGCGTGGAACTCCAGCACGGTGCGAACATCCATACGCGCGAAGGGAAAATCCATCTTCTCGGGCAGGAAACCGACGCCCGCGCGGATCCTCTCGCCTTCGCGAGTGGGCGACCGTCCCAGGACCCGGGCCTCTCCGCCATCCGACGGGAGCAGGTCGAGGAGCACCTTGAGCAGGGTGGTCTTGCCCGCCCCGTTCGGGCCAACCACGAGAACCACGCTCCCCTCGGGGACGTCGAGGTCGACTCCGGAGAGCGCGAGATCCTTCCCGTACTGCTTCCGGAGTCCCCGGGTCATCACCGCCGATGCAAGCTGGGTCATTCGTCCTCCCTGGAGGGTTCGATGGAGCGGTCGTCATGGGTGTCGAGTGCGGCGATCAGCTCGGCGCGCGTCACTCCCGACCGGGCGGCCTCGCGGAGCACCCGATCCGCCAGCTCCCCGAGTACCCGATCCCGAATTTCCCCGGTGTCGGCATCGGGCGAGACGTAGGTGCCCTGCCCGCGCCGCACGTACACCACCCCGTCGCGCTCGAGTTCACGGTACGCCTGCTGCACCGTATTCGGGTTGACCCGAAGCTCTCCGGCCAGATCGCGTACCGAGGGGAGTGAATCCCCCTGTCCCATGATACCATTGACGATAGATCGTCTCACTTCATCCATAATCTGGATATACAGTGGCCTCGGGTCATCGGGGTCGATGTGGAATCGTCCTGGGGTCGGCATAGGGGGGTCCGCACGATCGGGTTGGGTGCCGCCATAGTGTCATGGTATACCAATACACCCTGCCGGCCCTGTACAGTCACCCCCTCGCGCGTGGCTTGCCCAATACTCCCTGCACACGCAGCTTGAAGGATCGTCCCACGATCCCCTTCCCCTCCCCCCGTGCCGATGTCGAGCGACTCCTCACTCCCCTGGCTGCTCTACGGTGCCTATGGATTCACCGGGCGTCTCCTGGCCGAGGAGGCCGTTCGACGCGGACACCGACCCGTTCTGGCGGGCCGCGACCACGAGCGAGTCCGGGCGATCGGCGAGGAGCTCTCCTGCCCGATCAGGGTGTTTCCCCTCGACGACGATCAGGCCCTCGCGGCCGGCCTGGAGGGGGTCCGGGCGGTCCTGAACGCCGCGGGCCCCTTCATCGAGACCGCCCCTCCGCTCCTGGCGATGGCCATCGAAAAGGGGGTCCACTACCTGGACATCACCGGCGAGGTCCCGGTCTTCGAGATGGTCTTCGCCCTCGACGAGGAGGCTCGGGCCCGGGGGGTGGCACTCCTCCCCGGGATCGGCATGGACGTGATCCCGACGGACGCGGTGGCCGCGCTCCTCGCCGAGCGCCTTCCCGGGGCGGATCGACTGGACCTGGCCCTGCGTTCGGGGGGAACGCCGAGCGCCGGCACCCTGCGGACGATCGTCCACCACCTGAAGGACGGACTCCTGGTGCGGCGAGACGGGGAGCTGGGCCGGGCGAACCCCGGTCGCAGGGAGTTCCTGCGACGGGTGGACTTCGGTCCGGGACGCGAGGGGGGTGAGCGTCCGGTGGCCCCCTACACGTGGGGAGACCTCGCGACGGCATTTCGCACCACGGGAATCGAGAACATCACCTGCTACATGGCGCGATCTCGCCGTGAAGTGACGCTCATGCCCTGGGTGCTTCCGGTCCTGCAGCTTCTCTTCGCCTTCGCCCTGGTGCGCCGGGCGGCCGAGCGTCGGATCGCGGCCGGCCCCCCCGGCCCCGACGCCGAGACCCGGAACACGGCCCGAACCCGGGCATGGGGCCGCGTTCGCGACGCAGAGGGTCGGAGTGCCACCGTCGGTCTCGAGACCATGGAGGGCTACCGGTTCACCGCAGAGGCCGGAGTCCGGGCCCTCGAGGCCCTCCTGGCCCGTCCGGCGCTCGTGGGAGCGCTGACTCCGGCGCGGGCCTTCGGTGCCCGATGGGTGCTCGACCTGCCCGAAACCCGGCTGATCGAGACGGAGGCCGACACATGAGGATCAAGGTCATCGGATCGCGGCATGGCGTCCCGCCCCTTCTCTTCGCGGCGGTAGTGGTCCTCGTCGGTCTGGTCGCCCCGAGTCTCTCGCAGGCGCAGACCGTGGAAGGGCGCGTGATCGACGCCGAACTCGGGGACCCGATCGAGGGGGTGTCCCTGGCGCTCCTGAACGACGCCGGGGTGGAGGTCGCCGCGGGCGAGAGCGACGAGGAAGGCCGGTTCTACCTCGTGGCTCGACAGGCCGGGCTCCACACCCTGACCGCGGAGCGCCTCGGGTATGCCCCGATGGACCCGCTCGAAATGCTGCTCGAGCGGGAGATCCTCGAAGTGGAGCTGCAGCTTGCCCGCTCGCCAATCGAGCTCGATCCGCTCACGGTGGTGGGGCGTCGTCATGATCCCCGGCTCGACGCGACCTTCGAGGGTGCGCTCGCCCGCCGCGAGCAGTTGCCCTCGGTCGGGCCGAACCGCGTGGTGCTTCGCACCGATCCGGAGTTCGCCGCAGCAGGGAGTGTCCACCAGGTCGCCCGGTGGTTCGGACCCTACCAGGGCTGCATGATCGTCTGGCAGAACGGGCTGATGCGCCACGACGCCCAGCTGTCGAGCCGCGCGCAGATCCAGGAGTTTCTGGACGAGCTCCCCGCGGGCTTCTGGGAGGGTCTTGAGTACTATCGCCGATGGAATGACGCCCCCCTCGGCCTGCGGGACATCCCCCACTGGGTCGACATGCCTTCGGGGTGCTCGGTGCTCGCCCTGTGGCCCCGCATGGACCACCCGGATCAGCCCGCACTCTGGAAGCGGGCATTGGGACTTGGAGGGATTGTCGCCGTGTTCTATCTCATCCGGTCGCTGCTGATGGACGGATGACCTCCTCTGGCTCCGGCTCGGTGGTCGCCGGCAGCTGGTGCATCCGACCGGCCCACGGGATCTCCTGGCGGTTGAGTTCGTCGACCCCCTCGACGGTGATCGCGTAAAAGCCGTTGTCGAGGCGCTGGACCCACCCACTCTCCTTGAGATACCACAGGTGGAACTTCATGTGGTCCTGGGGGCAGTCGAGGATCCGCTCCAGGTCGATGATCCCCATCCCGGGACTGTCCACGTCCCTCCTGCGTGCCTGATAGAGCAGGGTCATCAGACCCAGTCGGATCCGTCGATCCGACTCCACGTTGTTCGTGGCCGACGCCTGATCGAAGATCTTCCACTGGGCACGCCGCGCCTTCCCGTACCCGGCGTCGTACCGGGCCCGCTCCTCGGGGTTCGACAGCACCCGAAAGGCCTGTGAGATCTGCGAGAACCGATCGGCGTCGCCCGAGTCACCATTGTCCGGGTGGAACCGTTTGGCCAGATGGCGGAAGACCCGCTCGATCGTGTCCTGGTCCGCCTTCGGACTCACCTGCAGCACTTCGTAGTGGTCGATCTCATATTCGTCGGTCATCCTGTAACTCCTTCGACGGTGGCCATGCACAATGCGAGGGTCCTTGGAAAGCACCGGACTCCCCACGGATGACCCCTGGATTCCGCATCGCCCGCTTCGGGAGGCGGCGGAAGGGCATCGGGAGCATGACCGGGCCGGCCGGACTTGGATCTTCATTGTACTACTTCCGCAATGTCCGGGCCAACAATATGTTCCACCCTGCGGACCGATGTTCGGTTTTCTGTCGACGCAACGCAACATCCGGTAGTGGAAAACCCCCGTCAGACCGTGGACATCAGTCCTGTCGCTGTCGCAACCGGTTTATGGCACCTACCTTGCGGCACCATGAGTCCGGCAAACGATCATGTCTGGTTCCTCGACCTGTGTATTCCGACGGGTTCCAGACCCCATACAGCCTGCCCGGAGGTCCCGATGGCGTGTCCTTCCCGAACGGGGTTCTCACACCGTTCTCTCCCCTCGACGTTCGGTCTCGCCCTGCTGTTCGGGCTGTTCGCCCTTGCCGGGTGTGAGAGCGATACCCTCTACGAGCCGACCGGGCCGGATCCGTCGACCCCGCCCCCGAGCGGGACGCCCGGCGCCGAGCCCGGTGCCGGGATTTCGATCCAGATCGACGTGGGCGACCGGATCGAGCGAACGGATTCACTGAGCATCGACCTGTCCGGATACGATCCTTCCGGGGTGAGCGGCGTCGCCCGCCTGGGGTACTCCCTGGTGATCACGCACCCCGACGGGTCACAGCAGGCCGTGACCGATGAACTCGTGGTCTCACAGGGGCCCGCCGGGGACACGATCTCGACGAATTTCACCTTCCGTCCCGACTGGCTGAGCGAAGCGGACCTTCCCAGTTCCTTCGACCTTCAGGCATACGGATGGGTCCTGAACCGTGCCGGTGACTGCGCCGCTGCCGTACCGGAAGGCTCCGAGACCTCGCTCGACTGCCGGACCGTTCAGATCGGCTCCGCGACCGTGCGGGTCGCCACCGCCGGAGCGAGCCCGATCGAGATCCTCGCCGTCGCAGGCCGGACCACCCTCTTTCCGACCGAGGCGATCATCGCGGCGGACTTGGCGGTCGACGTGGCCCGAGGGAACCTCTTCATCTCCAATCGCAGGTCGAACGTACTCCATCACTTCGATCCCGCCGGTCACCAATGGGTCGGGACCGTCGCCGTAGGCTCGGAGCCATGGGGACTACACATGAACCGGACCGGCGACACGCTTCTGGTGGCCAACTCCGGAGGCACGTCCCTCTCCTACGTCGCGCTTTCGGACGGCGGTGCGCAGGAGGTGGTGTCCAGGCGGCTCCAGACGCGGAACAACGTCCTCTACGAATTTTCCCTTACCCCCCGGGGTGGCGAGGATCTCGACGATGATGCCGACGACGAGGACCGCGTCCTGATCGTCGACGAGTTCTCGGTCTACAACTTCAGTGATCGACCCCAGTTCGTGGCACAGGATGCAGCAGGGCGAGTCCTCTATTCCACCCGCCCGACGGCCGTGGCCCCCACGGGTACGGCGCGCTGGGTCGAGAATCAGTCCGGCTGGGACGAGCCCGAGACCCGGATCATCGTACGGCCCGGAACCGGGTCGGCACGCGAGGAGGTCGACCTGGTTCAGGAGGACAACTCCCTGGTGATCGCACACGCCGATAGCGTCGTGGTCTACATGGACGGGGAAATCGAGATCTTTGATCACCGGCCGGGCTTTCCCGGCCAGATCATCTCCAGCGGGAAGGCTGCTCCGCTCGACGCGGTCCAGACCATGCAAGCCAATCCGCTTTCGGATGTCCTGGCGGTCGAGGACGTCGCGTGGAACCTCGAGGCGATCTCCTTTTCGGACACGACCTACGTGGCTTCCTCTGCGGACCGGGAGTTCGTGGCCTTCGGTGACGGGGGCGCGGCCGCCGATCCCGGCAAGATTCTCCTCTGGCATTCGGGCACCGGAACCCTTTCGAGCCGCCTCAGGGTCGAAGACCTGGTGAACAACGCCTCTGAACGGGTTCGCGCCCTCCAGCTCAATGGCGATGGCAGCCTGGGGGTCGCCCGTGGGGCCTTCGGGACCTATTTCTTCTCGAACGATCTTCGCCTGCGCGGCACGGTGCCGGAGTCCGAGATGGGAGGCGGAGGAGCCGCCCTGCATCCGGGTCACCCGAACACCCCTGCCCCTTCGGCGTCGACCACCTCTACGCTGGCCTTCACGGTCTCTGCCGATCGAGCCGTGCGGATCCTCGACACCGTGCACTACCTGGAGCGGGGCCGGATCCCGATCCGGGATGCGATTTCGGGTCCGATGCGGGTCACCGGCCCCCTCTCGTCCGACAACAATGGGCAGGGATCGTCCTGCCAGGGTCAGGACTGCGTCGTGGCCAAACTCTATGCCGTCACCGACGCCGGGGGAATCGTGGTGGTCGACATCCGGGCGTCGCACATCAGCCCCGCGCCCTGACGGGCCGCTGCCCCTGACCCGCGAACCATTTCGGAGGCTCTGAACATGCGCAGACACTTCTTTTCTTCGGCGGCGTGCAGGACGGCCGGCCTTTCGGCCCTCCTCGTGATCGGTCTGGCCGTCGCACTCCCCGGAGATGCCGACGCCCAGTACCATCGGTATGCCGCCGGCTTCACCGCGGGCGGGTCGCTGATCACCGACCTGAACCCCGGGGCCCCGGGCGACGCGCTCAGCCTCACTCCTGACGCCGGATTCGTCCTCGGCCTGCACGGCGATCGCTGGTACGGTCCGGAGGGTCGGTTCGGGATTCGCTATCAGGGGGCCTATCAGCGCCCGACCTTCGACTGGGCCCAGGGCGAGCGCAGGATCGGCGCCGTGTCGGCCGATGTGGGGGCCCTGATCCGGCTCACACCCCCGGGGAACGAGGCCACGGCACTCCCCTTCATCTCCGGAGGGTTCGGGGGCCTCTGGTACGACCTGGGAACCGGGGACCCCACCACCTTCGAAGATGCCGACGCCTTCCACGACGGGGGGTCGCGCGTTCTTCCCCTGGTCATGGTCGGCGCGGGCGTCGACGTCGACGTTCCCTGGGACTGGCAGGGTGCACCCGTGCGGCTGCGCGTCGAGGTCTCGGACCACATGACCTTCGGCTCCCCGATCCGCCAGGCCTCGGACGGGGCCCGGTACGGCCAGGTGCACCACTTCCGACTGTCGCTGGGGCTCCACTCGATCTTCGATCTGCGGCGCTGACCCCCGTCATGAACGCGCACCTCCTTCTCGCCCTTCTCCTCGCCGGACAGGGTCCGCTGGGAGGTGGCCCATCCGGTCGGATCGGGGGTGTCGAGGGCCGCGTCCGTGACTTCTGGCGGCTTCTCGAACAGAACCCTGCCGAAGCGCTACTCTTCGGCGGCGCGTTCGTGCTCTTCATCCTCCTGATTCGCCGGGCCGGCTCCGACTGACCCGGCGGAGGTCATGATGGCTCCCAACGCTACCGACTCCCCGATACGTCCCTGTGGACTCGTGGCCATTCCCATGGTCCTGGCGGCGCTCCTGTGGCTCCCCACCCACGCCACCGCGCAGACCTCCGGCGTGGAAGACTGGGTCGGGTGCTGGATCCTCGACCACGAAGAGGACTGGGGCCCCTCGATCGACCAGCCCGGGTTCCCGACCGGCTCACAGGCTCCCGGACCCCGCAGGATCCTTCTCGACCGGCTCCCCGCGCAGCGCTCCAGCCTCGACGCGGCGCCCGGGGCCACGACCTACCGGGCGGAGTGGGCCGATGCCGGCCTGCGCACGCGGGAGTCGTGGGCGCTGCGCGCCGATGACCAGGTCTTCGTAGAGGCCGTTCGCGGCGCCGAGACGCAGTCCCTTCTCATGGAGGGCCCCCCGGTGGCCCAGACCATTCCGGGACGGTGGTTCCTGCGTCGCTCCGACACCCCGTACCCGGAGGTCCGATCGCTCATCGTCCCCCAGCGAGTGCCCTGCGGGCCGGGACAGGGACCGCACACCGTGGAGCGGCGCCCGGAGCTGGACGAGATCTTCGCCCGGCACGGGGTCGAAGGCACCTTCGTGGTATATGACCTGGAGCGCCGCCGGATCGTCCATCCAGCCACGGCGATGAGCGACGGGCTCGCCGTCGAGGAGGGACCGCGCGTTTCGGCCGAAGACCAGATGGTCTGGCTGGTCGACCGACTCCAGGAACGCACCGTCCGGTCCAACCCCGTACCGGCCTGGATCGACCCGGACGCCGTCCTCGACACCCGACCCTTCGCGGACCGCGAGGGGCTCGACGCCGTGGGTGTGATCGAGGTCGCCGCACTCCAGGGCAGTGACGGATACGGGGGATGGATCCTCCTTCAACTCCGGGCCGAGGGAGTCCCGCACCATGTGGCTTCCATCTCGGTTCGCGGGATCTCAGACGAGGATGAGGGGTTTGTGGTCCTCGAAGCGGTCGCGCTGGAGCTCCTCCACGAACTCGAGGTGGTCCCGGAGAATCGACCGTCCCCTTGATCCGCCCGATGGAGACCCCACGATGAACCGCCCACTTCGGCCCCTGAGCATCGCCGCGATCCTCCTGATCTTCCTCCTTCTCCCGGCCTGCGCCACCTTCGTGGAGTACGGCAGCGACACGGACTTCGGAGTCGGGGCCCGGGGCAACCTTCCTCTCGGCCAGCTGCTCACCGGCGAGGACCAGCGCGGAGCCTCGGCGGTCTCCCGCCTCGAGTTCGCGGGGTCCATCCACCAGTTCTTCCCGTCCGGTGCGGACTACACCGAGGTGAACGCCGACCTCCTCCTCCCCCTCTTCCGGCTCGGGGACGGCGCGGCCCGGAGCTACGTCGGCAGTGGCATCCATCTTGGCCGGATCTCGCCCGACGTGGGAGGATCCGACTCCAGGCTCGGGCTCAACCTGATCGGGGGTGTCCGCTTCAACCGTCCCACCATGGCCCCCTTCTTCGAGGTGCGCGCCTCGGTGGGCGGCGCAGACCAGCTCAGCGCGGTCGCCGGCCTCCAGCTCTTCGGCGGGATGTTCTAAGCGGCGTAGGCGTCACGGCGTCACTTCAGGGCCTGGGCGAGGTCGATCAGCTGCTGGCGCTGCTTACGGAGCCGGTACCAGAGGAAGACCATTCCGGCGCCGATCAGGTGCGCGGCGAATCCAGCGAAGAGATTCCATCCGTAAAGGAAGAGCCCGCCCACCCCGAGCACGATCGCGGCGATCAGCAGCCCGATGCTCCACCGATGGAGGGAGCGCTGCAGCTTCTCGGGGTCCTGACCGGCCATCGCCTCGACCATCTGCTTCTGGGCCCACGAAGCGTCGCTGGGCAGCTGTGCCCGTGCCCGCTGCTTCTTCAGCTGCGGCGGTTCCTTGCCCGGTCGAAACCCCTTGATCGGTCTGGATCCTCCGCCCCCGCCTCCCTGCCCTTTGCGCCTGCGTCCCATCGGTCTCCTCGATCTGCGTCCGACCCGCTCGTGTGGGTCGAGGTGAGTTCCTGAGGCCCCCTGCCTGCGGAGTCTGCCTCCGGTCCGCATCGGGCCTCGCTGTCTACGAGAGGATAACCCACCGACCTCTCCGGGTTCAATCGCGAGGGCCGGGATCAGGACCCGACGAGGCGCTCGCTGGCCTCTCTCAGTTCCCTCCGGATCGCCTCGTCGTACGCATCATCGTGGGCCGGAGCCTGCTCCAGCTCGTGAAAGTAGGCGCCGTTCGGAAGATCCCCTTCGGTGGCGACGCGGTAGACGGCCTCGAGACCTTCCTCGACGGTGCTCTGGGGTGTGGATCCGGTCTCCCGAACGAGACCGGTGTCCATGGCCGGGGCGGGATGCACCGCGTAGGCCAGGATCCCGCGGTCCCCGAGCGCTTCGGCCAGATCCTTCACGTGCAGGATCTGGGCAAGCTTGCTGCGCCCGTACGCACGGCCGCCCTGGTATCCCTCGTCGAAGCGGAGGTCGTCGAAGTCGATCGACTGCTGGTTGCGTGAGGCCACGTTCACCACCCGCGACGGTGCCCCGGCTTCCAGAAGCGGGATCAGCTCACGGGTCAGCAGGTACCCCGCCAGGTAGTTGACCTGGAAGCGAAGCTCGTTCCCGTCGGGGGTCAGGACACGCTCGTGCCCCGGTGCTCCCGGCCCGACCCCCGCGTTGTTCACGAGCAGCTCGAGCCGGTCGTAGTCGGAACGGATCCGATCCGCCAGCGCCCGGACCTCGTCGAGCGAGGCGAAGTCGGCCGCCAGGAAGTGGGCGGAGCCGCGCCCCTCTTCCTCGATGGCCCGGACGAGCTCCATGCCTCGCTCCTCGTCTCGCCCGTGCACGATCACATGCATGCCGTCGTCGGCCAGACGGAGCGCCAGGGCTCGCCCCAGCCCCGCGGTCGACCCGGTCACCAGCGCGATCGGACGGTCGCCGGGGTCGGAGGCGACCGTGGCGACCTCGGAGTCCGGCTCGGACTCGATGACCTCGGGGGGCTCCCCCGGCCCGCACCCCACGAGAAGGGCTGCGACCAGGAGCCAGAGCCCACGCACTCGGGGCGGGAGATCACGGTTCGAATGCGTTCGGTTCATGGATGCAGGTCCGGACGGGGTGACGGGGTCATTCGAGAGACGATGAGGATGACCCGTTGGTGTGACACGGTACGGGTGGGCCCTCCTCTCGTCCAGACCCGGTCGCACCTCGGGCGCACGCGCCCCTTGCCCCGGATCCCGGCGGCGGCCTACGATGGGCCCATTCACCCCTCCCGAACCGGAGCCTCCGGATGGCCGACCACGAAATCGAACGCGACGAAGCCCTCTCTCTTCCGGAGTTCATCAGGGCGACCATCGAGCCCTTCGACCCCCTCCGAATCGTGGGCAGGCTCGTACGTCGGGGAACCAAGGCGCCGGGATCCCCTCCCGGCACCCTCGTGCACACCGGCCCGCGTCGGGTCGAAGCCGTCACCGTGCAGGCGATCCGGTACGGCCCGGATGGGTTCGAGGTCGAACGCTGGGACCGTATCCCCGAGCCGCTCCCCGTCCCGCCCCCCGGAGAGGGGGTGCTCTGGATGAACGTCGAGGGACTGCACGATGTGGAACTCCTGAAGGCCGTGGCTGCAGGCGTGCGCATCCATCCCCTTGCGATCGAGGATGTGGCGAATGTCGGGCAGCGCCCGAAGCTCGAGGAATACTCGGACCACCTCTTCATCGTGGCCCACATGCTTCGGATCCAGGAAGCGCAGGTCCATATTCTGGACGAGCAGGTCAGCATGGTCGTGGGTCCGGGGTACCTGATCAGCTTCCAGGAGGGGCCCGGCGACGTCTTCGGTCCGGTACGCAGGCGGATTGAGAGCGGCAAGGGACAGATCCGCAGCCGGAGCTCGGGATACCTGGCCTATGCCCTCCTCGATGCCCTGGTCGACAGCCTCTTCGTGATCCTCGAACAGTTGGGGGAGCACGTCGAGACGATGGAGTTGCAGGTGGTCGAGGACCCGACCAAGCAGACGATGCGCAGCCTGCACCACCTGAAGCGCGAACTCCTGGTGCTCCGGCGCTCCGTCTGGCCCCTTCGAGAGCTCGCCTCGTCCTTTCAGAGGGTCGAGCGAGACTGGATCGAGCCCACCGTCACGGTCTATATCCGCGACCTGCACGACCACTGCTACCAGTTGATCGACACGGTCGAGATCCTGCGCGAAATCAGCTCCGGGCTCCGGGATCTGTACCTGTCGAACCTGAGCCAGCGGACCAACGAGGTGATGAAGGTCCTGACGGTGATCGCGAGCATCTTCATCCCCCTGACCTTCGTCGCGGGGGTCTACGGAATGAACTTCGAGCACATGCCCGAGCTCGCGATCCCGTGGGCCTACCCCGCCGTCCTCCTTCTCATGGGGCTGATCGCGGGCGGGATGCTCGCCATGTTCCGAGTTCGCCGGTGGATCTGAACCCCTTCTCCCCGCGGAGCCCGACCGTGACCTCGTACAGCCCGACCCCTCCCCTGCCTCGGTGGAGCCTGCTTCCCGGTCTGTTCCTGGCGCTGGCCCTGGCCCCGCCTTCCATCGGCGCCCAGTCGCTCCCGGAGCTCTCGGATCGCACCCGCGCCTTCGTGGCCAGCGAGGCGGACCACTTCGTCATTCGCGACGTGGTCCTGATCGACGGTACCGGCACCCCGGCGCAGCGGGAGATGACGGTCGAGGTGCGAGGCGGTCGTATCGTGGGGGTCCATCCGGCCACCCGCGCCGATCCCCCGGCCGGCGCCGAGGTGATCGATGGCTCCGGGGCCACCCTCATCCCGGGCCTGGTGATGCTGCACGAGCACATGTTCTATCCCTCGGGCCAGGGTCGCTACAACACGAACGAGGTCTCCTTTCCCACCCTGTACCTGGCCGGCGGAGCGACCACGATCCGAACCGGGGGGAGCCTGGACCCGTACACCGACCTGCGCACGGCCCAGCTGATTCGCCAGGGCGCGATTCCGGGTCCAGAGATGGACGTCACGGGCCCCTACCTCGAAGGTCCCGGGGGCTTCATCCGGGCCTTTCCCCAGCTCGCGACTCCCCAGGAGGCGCGGGACCACGTGAACTTCTGGATGGACCAGGGCGTGACCTCGTTCAAGGCATACAACCTGATCGATCGAGCCACGCTGGGCGCCGCGATCGAAGTCGCGCACGCCCGGGGCGCGAAGGTCACCGGTCACCTCTGCTCGATCACCTACGTCGAGGCGGCGGATCTCGGAATCGACAACCTCGAACACGGCTTCTTCGCGGCCACCGACTGGATCGAGGACAAGGAACCGGACCAGTGCGTGGGCGGGGGCAACGCCAGCTACCTGGCCCTGGACCTCGAGGGACGCCAGTTCCTCGACGTCGTCGACCACCTGATCGACCGGGGCGTCGCGCTCACTTCCACCTTGAACGTGGTCGAACGCCGGGGCGAGGGCCGGCCGCTACCTCCCGAGGGGGCCCTCGACGTCCTCCTCCCCCAGCTGCGCTCGGCCGTCGAGAGTCGGCTCGGTCCCGCCCCCGACGGTCCCTCAGAAACGCCGGAACTCCTGCGGCGCTACATGGACATGGAAAAGGTGTTTCACGATCGGGGAGGCCTTCTGGTTGCCGGTACCGACCCCACCGGAGGCGGCGACGTCGTTCCCGGCTACGCCAACCAGCGCGCGATCCAGCTGCTGGTCGAGATGGGCCTGGCGATCGAGGAGGCCGTCGCGGTCGCGACCCGGAATGGCGCAATCTACCTGGAGAGGGAGGCTGAGATCGGGACCGTCGAGGAGGGCAAGCGGGCGGACCTGGTGCTCATGGAGGGCGACCTGACGGCCGATCTTGACGCGATCCGGCAGATGCGCCTCGTCTTCAAGGACGGGGTCGCCTACGACTCCCGGGCACTCTTCGAATCGGTCGGCGGCTGGGTCGGCGTGCGGTAGGGCGACCTCAGTCGTTCCCGCCGCCCACCTGGAAGAGGGGCTCCCACGCCCAGCCGGCAATGTCCCCCGACCGAACCTCTCTCCAGGAGCCACGGGCATCTCCAAGGAGCACCACGTCGTTTTCGGCCACCACGCCTCTCACCTCGCCGTCGGCGGCGGGTGTGGAGCGGATGTTCACGAAGGTACGGGCCACCGCCCGCATCCACCCCTCTTCGCTCTCCCGATCGCCTGCGTCGCTCGCCACCTCGGAGGGCGCCACGTCGGCAGGCTCATCGCCTGCGGACTCGGGTTCGGCAGGTGGCGAGAGGTCGTCCGCCACGTTCTCGTCGGGTGCGCTCTCGATCGACGGTTCGGCCGATGCGAGGACCGGCGCGTCCGACTTCGCAGGCTGCGCGTCGGTGATCTCCGTCGGATGTTCGGGCCCGGCGGGCGACGAGGCCACATCGGCCCGCTGCTCTGCGACCCACCATCCGGCCCCGAGCAGGAGCACCAGAACTCCCGCGAGCGAGGAGGCGAGCACCGAACGGGAAGGACCGGCCTGAACGGCCTCTCCGCACCATCGGCACTCGGTGGAATCGCGCCTGATCAGGGAATCACAGGCGGAGCATACGCGTGTGCGTGATCCCCGACCGCCCCGATCCGTGGTTTCGATCGGATACTCGCACGTCGGACAGCGAGTTGCGATCGGGAGTGCCTTGGCTCCGCACTCCTCGCATCTCAGGTATGGCATGGTGCAGTCCTCTCCTTCTGACCCAGCCTCACATCCGGTACCGTAATTTGCGGTCCGGAAACATTTGAGGATCCCCACCATGACACCAATCCCACCGTGCCGTCAAGTCAGAGCCCGTTCCTTGAACTCACCGCGAGCGTTCGGGTAGAGAGGCGCTCGCCTCACGTTCCGTCCGGATTTCCCGAGCGTGGATCATGCGCGGACTCGAACAGATCCCCCCCGTCTACGACTCGTTCATGGCGATCCTCGATCGGCTGGCCCTCGGGCGACTGCGCCGGAGCCTGCTCGAGGCGCCCCCGCGTGAGCCCGAGGTGCGGCCGCCCGCACGGTGGCTCGAAGTCGGGTGCGGAACGGGGAGAAATCTGCCGCATTATCCAGACGAGGTGCGAGTCATCGGGCTCGACCCCGACCGGACCGTGCTGCGGGCCGCCCGGCGGCGGGCCCCCTCGGTCTCCCTGGTCCAGGCACGGGCCGAAGCCCTTCCCTTTCGCGACGGCGCCTTCCCGGTGGTGGTGAGCAGTCTGGTCTTCTGCTCGGTCGATGATCCGCATGCGGGGCTCGACGAGGTCGCCCGCGTGCTCCAGCCCGCGGGAACCCTTCGCATGCTCGAGCATGTGCGCCCGCGCTCCCGGGTGGGGGCCCGGCTGGCCCGCCTCGTCCAGCCTCTCTGGACCGTTGTGGCCGGGGGATGCCGACCGGATCGCGACACCGAGGGCACGGTCCGGGCCTCGGGGTTCCGGATCGACCCCTCCTCGCGGCGCGCCTGGTCGGTCTTCCGCCGGTTCGACGCCACGCCCGCCCCCCGCTCCGACTCGCCTGGACCCGGCCGGCGCGCTCAGTCGTAGAGAGTGCGGACCCGACTATAGAGGAAGAGCACGCTGCCCACGCGTCCCGCGATCAGTGCCCCCATGGCGGCGGTCACACCCATCCACCCCATCCCCCACCCGAGGAGGGGGAAGAGCGAGGCGATGATCGCGACCTCGAGGATCGTGGCCAGGGTGATCGGCCGGGTCCTGCGCGCCTGAACCAGGAGCGCCCGCTGAAAGCCGGTGAGCACCGACAGCGCCGGACCGAGGGCGACGATCTGGGCCGGAACGAAGGCGAGTGCCGCCAGCTCCGGCGTGAGCCCCGAGATCCCTTCGAACCACACCCGTGCAAGCGGGGTGAAGGCCAGAATCGCCAGCCCCCCCGAGGCCGCAAGCGCCAGGCCCACCGCGAACCGTCCCATGGGACCTCGGTGCTCCCCCCTGCGACCCACCAGGGCGATCGAGGCCTCCTGGTAGGAGAGTCCGAAGGTGGCGAAGAGGAAGTAGAGGGCCATGACCACCGGAAAGACCGCCAGCGACTCCACCGGCGCCGGGGCCCGTCCCATGAAGAAGGTGAGGAGAGGCTGGGTGGTCAGACCGATGAAGGAGGTGAGCGCCAGGGGATAGTAGAAGGCTGCGATCGTACGGTAGTCGAGCGGGCCGTCGACCGGGCCGGGGCGGCGACGCGCCGAGGCCGCTCCGGTGGCCGCGGGGGATGCG
>SLBA01000199.1 GCA_007126575.1 Gemmatimonadota bacterium
AACAGCAAAGGGAAACACCACAATAGACTCACGCAACGCCTTCATTGTCTCGGAAAATATAATAGGACTAAAAGGAAAAATGGTAGTCGCCACTGACGGAAAATTCAAAACAAAGAATCTTCTGGATGCTGGTTGATCCAATCGGAAACCCAGCTCGGCCTTCGGATTATGACGTATGAAGATTCTCACCTCCCACCCCCTCAGCGTCGCGCCCATCGCGGGGCGGATTCCCTTTCCGGGGCATTCGGTCACGTTGGTGGCGAAGGGGCTTTTCCGACTCGACGAGGGGCGGGTCCGGGAGTTGCTGGAGGGTGAGGAGCTCTCTTTTCCGACTGGCGACATTCCTGCGGGCGAGGATGAAGACGAGGCCGGTGAGATCCGCTATGCCAACGATTTCGCCTTCTACAAGCCGCGTACCGATCTGATCCTGGTGGGGCGCTGTCATCCTCCGGGGGACGAGGCGGTCGGGTCGTGCAGGGTCGGATTTCAGGTGGGCGATCACGCGCGAAGTCTGCAGGTGTTCGGCGACCGCTGGTGGGCGGGCGAGGGGGTGGGCCACCGGATGACCGAGCCCCATCCGTTCACCGAGATGGAGCTCTCGTGGGAGCGGGCTTACGGGGGCGTGGAGTCTCCGGACAATCCCGTCGGTCGCGGGGATCGGCCCATAACCCTGGAGGATGGCCGGCAGGCCTGGCCCCTCCCGAACATCGAAAGCCCCAGGCAGCTGGTGCAGTCTCCCGACGAGCGGCCGACCCCCGCCGGGTTCGGCCCGATCCCCCTGACCTGGGAGCCGCGCCGCAGCCGCTCGGGCACCTACGATGACGCCTGGCTTGAGAGCCGCTGGCCCTGGTTTCCCGAGGATCTGGACTGGAGCCTCTTCAACGCCGCCGCACCCGACATGCAGCACGAGGGCTTCCTGAGGGGAGACGAGGAGGTCCATCTCGAGAACCTCCGGCCCGGAGAGCCCGACTTCCGCACCCGGCTTCCCGGCCTGAGGGTGCGGTGCTTCCTCAACGTCCTCCCCGAAGATGTGGACGCTCCACCCTCGACAGAAAAAGCTCGGCAGGACTGGACTCCTCCCCCGCGTGAGGAGATGGAGTTTCGCGAGGTCCCCGTGAATCTGGACACCCTCTGGGTGGACGCCGAGGAGGGGCTCCTGGCGCTGGTCTGGCGCGGATACACCCCGGTCCGCACCGAGGAATTCGACGAGGTCCGCCACCTCTACCTTCATGTCGAGGCTCTCGAGGACGACCCGGCTGATCTCGACGCCTGCCGCGCCGCCTTCTGGGCGCTCCTCGACGAGGAAGAGGGAGAAGCTGCCGACGAGCCCGACCTCATCGACGCGCTGGCCGAGCCCGAAGGTCCGGACCCCGCCTCGGACCCCGCCGAAGAGGAGCCCGAAGACGAGGACGACCTCGAGATCGACCTCCCCTTCGATCCGATGGAGAAGCTCCGGGCCGACATGGAGGCGATGGGCATCGACCCCGACAATCCCCCCGAGCCCACCCCCGAGGAGCGGGAGGCCGCGAAGGAGTATTTTCGCGCAGAAGGTCGAGACGACCTGGTGGCCCTCCTGGAAATGTCCGAAGAGGACGAGGAGGACGAAGAGGAGGCGCCGCCCCCGCCCTGGTCGCGCGAGCGGGTCGTCGAGCTGCACGCGCAGGGGGAGCCCCTGGAAGACGCCGATCTGAGGGGGCTGGACCTGTCCGGTCTGGAGCTTCCCGGGCTCGAGGCCCTCGAGGCGGACTTCACCGGTGCGAATCTGTCCGGTACGGATCTGAGCGATGCCCAGCTGTCCGCCGCGACGCTCTCGGGTGCCGACCTGTCGGGTGTGCGCCTTCAGGGGGCGACCCTGGCCGGATGTGACCTTACCGAGGCGCGCATGTCCGAGGCCGTTCTGATCGAGGCCGACCTCTCGGGCAGTCGCCTCGACAAGGCCGATCTGCGCGGGGCCGACCTGACCGATGCCCTCCTCGACGACTGCCGGATGACCGGGGCGGATCTGACCGGCGCGGAAGCCGCCGATGCCGTCTTCACCGGAGCGGATCTTTCCGATGCCCTTCTGCTTCGCGGAAACTTCAAGGGCGCGGATTTCACGGGTGCGATCATGGATCGGGTGGACGCCCGGGAGGCCGTCTTCGAGTCGGCGGAGTTCGGCCAGGTGAGCGCCGTCGAGGGCATGTTCGCCTCGGCCGACATGACGGAGCTGCGCGCGGCCGATGCCCTGGATTTCACCGGAGCCAACCTCTCGCAGGTGCAGGCCCGGGAGTCGGTCTGGTCGGGTGCCACCCTGGAGAGGGCGGTTCTGGCATGGGCGATGCTCGAGGGCGCCGACTTCACCGGGGCGAACCTGCGGGGAGCGGACTTCTATGCGGCGCACCTGAAGGGTGCGCGCTTCGCCAAGGCCGACCTGCTGGACGCCCGGCTGGCCACCGCCGACGCCTTCGAGGCCTCGTTCGAGAAGGCGGACCTGGCGCGGGCCGACCTTAGGGGGGGCAACTTCTACGGTGCGGAATTTCTGGACGCGCGCTTCTGGGAGACCGCCACCGAGGGTGCGAATTTCCGGATGACCAAGTATGGATGACGCATCGAGGGGATTCGGTGACACCGGGGGGATGGGCGAGAGCGACCCGCGCCTGCGCAACTACACCCGGCGCCTCAAGGCCGACGAGCTTCGGGAGCTGGCGGCGGCGGGGGAGCCCCTGGTGGGCGTCATCCTCGAAGACCTGGATCT
>SLBA01000104.1 GCA_007126575.1 Gemmatimonadota bacterium
ACCGATCCCCACCCCCAGGACGACAAGGATCCCCGCGGTCAGCACGGTCCGTCTTCCCAGGAGGGACGGGGAGACGCGGCCTTCCTCCTCCCCCGCCTCCACCGACTCCGTGACCCGCACCCCGTCCGGGGTGAGCTCCAGCGCCCACCCCAGGACCAGGGTCACGGGGAAGCCCAGGATCAGCAGGACGGTCACCGTGGGAAAGGCCCATTCGGGGAGCCCGAGCCCCTTCGCCAAAAGATCCGCCGCCTGGAGCACCACGAACGCCGTGGCGGCGTAGACCACCGCCACACGGACGACCTTCCGGCGCTTGAGCTCAGCCCAGAACGACATCAGCGCCCATCTACCGCATCCCGCGATGCTGGGAGCCATCGACCGAGACGCATTCGCCCGTGACCCATGCGGCCCTGGGGGACACCAGGAAGGCGGCCACATCGGCTACCTCTTCCGGCGTGCCCAGGCGCCCCGATGGAATCGATGTGCGGGCCATTTCGTACATCTGGGGCTGCTGCTCCTTCATCATCGCCCAGATGCCGCCCGGAAACTCGATCGATCCGGGTGCGATGGCGTTGGCGCGGATCCCGTGCGGAGCGTGCATCACGGCGAGCTTCTTGGCGTGCGCGATCAGTGCCGCCTTCGCCGCCGTGTAGCCATAGTCCGGCATGGGGTCGGCCTCGATGCCCGAGGTCGAGGACACGAAGAGGATCGACCCGCCCCCGGCCTCGGTCATCCATGGAATGACCTGCTCCGCCGCATGGACCCCGGCCATCAGGTCCACCTCGAGGCTGGCCTTCCAGTCCGAAAGGTCAGGACCGACCGCCATCGCGGATGCGTTGTGGACGAGCACGTCGACCCCGCCCAGCGCGTCGCGCGCGCCGTCGAGGAAGGCCTCGAGTCCAGGCGAGTCGGCGACGTCGCAGGGGTGCGCATACACCTTGACGCCCTTCTCGCGAATCTCCGCCTCGGCCGCCTTCAGCGGACCTTCGTTTCTCGCGCAGATGGCCACATTCGCCCGTTCCGCCGCAAGGGCCAGGGCGATGGATCGTCCGATGCCGCGGCTTCCACCGAGGACCACACAGTTCTTCCCTTCGAGTCCGAGATCCACGTCAACCTCCCGGGTGGGGTCCGCGCCGAGCAGACCGGGTCACGCGTCGCGACGGAACGTGATGTCGCTCCCGTCCGGGACAGAAAGGCCCGTCGAGTGTCCTCAGGCGTAAGGCCAAGGTAGGCCGCGGTCTCTGGCTGGACAAGCAGTCGGTTCCGGCCCCGGCGTTACTCCGGGTCCGTCCCTGCCCCCTCGAGCGGCCGCGACACCACGCAGGCGTTCACTCCGCCCACCCCCATCGAGAGCTTGCCCATCGGCCGCCCACCCACCGGGCACTCGCGCTCGTAGACGAAGCGGCCGTGCACCTGGCCGATCTCGGGGTTCAGCTCGTCGGCGGTCAGCGGCGTCGGGTAGAGGGCGCCGCGCGCCGCCCCCAGGTACTGGGCGGTGAGCTCCCATCCGCCCCCGGCGCTCATCCCGTGCCCGAAGGTCCCCTTGCGGGCGGTCACCAGGACATCCGGGGGCAGGACCCCGCGCAGGGTGTCGATCTCCATGAAGTCGCCGGGGGTGGCGGTGGCGTGCAGGTCCCAGCTCTCGATCTCGTCGGGCGAGACCCCGGCCCCGCCGAGCGCCCGCCGGATCGCGTCCGTCGGCCCCTCCTTCGAGGGGGTGATGATGTGGTCCGCGTCCGAGGACACCCCCACCGAGACCGGCTCCATTCCCAGCGGGGTGAGCCCGCGCGATTCCATGAAGGCGCGCTCTCCGATCACCCAGATCGCCGAGCCCCCGGCCACATGGGTGCCGCGCAGTCCGGTCAGGGGCTTCGACACCCCTCCCCCGGCGGCGAGCACCCGGCCCGTGTAGAAGGCTCCCACGGTGAGCGGGTGCGGAGGCGGATCGGTGGCCCCCACGACCACGGCCCTGGCCTCGCCCCTGCGGATCGCGTCCATCCCGAGCTTCAGGCAGACCCCGAAGGTCGAGCAGGCCGCCACCGGCGCGAAGGCCAGCCCCGTGATCCGCCCCAGCATGCTCACCTGCGAGGCGGGCGTGTTGGGGATGTTCCAGAGCAGGTTCGTGGTCACCCGCGTCCAGGGCGGCGCCGGCACCCCCCACTCCTCGAGAAGCCGGGCCTTCCGCCGCTCGCGGTCGCGGATCACCTTGATCTTGCTCGACTCCACATCGCCCCCGCCGACCGAGACCCCCTCGATCGCCTCGAGCTCGGTCAGGAACCGCCGAAGCTCCGAGGAGCGGGGGGCCCAGTAAGCGAACCAGGCGGTGCGGGCGCGGTAACGCTCGTCCTCGTCGGCCAGGCTCTCGGGGTTCGGGGGGAGGTCGTCGGGGGCGTCCGCACCGTCGCCGGTCCCGTCGACCGTCGAGGGTTCCCCGCCGGTCGCCTGCCCCCGCGAGCCGGCGGCGCCCCCATCGGCCTCTCCGGAAAGATGGCGCGCCAGCGCCTCGTTGCGCTCGGGCTGCGACCAGAACTTGTTCCACTCGCGCTGGGCTTCGGCGAGTTCGATGGCGGCGTCGCTCTGGAGCGGAATGGCGCCCAGCCCGGTCCCGATGTAGACGTGCGCCTGGTCGCCCAGCTCCTGCAGGAGGGACTCGAGGCCCTCGCGGGCCTGGATCGCCTGGATGAAGGCACCCACGGCGTACAGGGTGGTCAGGTCCATCTTCGAGGTAAGCTGCGAGAATCGGTTCGCGGGGAAGCGCTCGTCGATCCAGTCGCGGTAGACCTCGAAGTCGAACTCCGGGGTGCCGACCAGGAAGTTGTCGGGCCCGAAGCCGTTGAAGGGCGTCAGCCAGCTCTCCGACGACTCCAGGTTGCGGGCGAAGCTCTCGATATCCGGGGAGCGTGGTGCGACCACGCCCCACCCGTACACGCCGATCTGCGTCAAAGCCCTGTCTCCTGTTCCGATGCGGCCGGGGACTGCCCCCGGGGTGCGGTCTGTTCGTGTGTCGCGTGGAAGGTCACAAGTCGGGGGCGATTCCGCCACCCTTGGAGCCTGGGGCGGACCCTCGCGGGGTCGGAACCACGAGTGAGGTGAGGGGTCAGCGTGGACGATTCCGGAGGCCCAGCCGCCGGAATTTTCGTGCGCAAAGCCGCCTCGCGAACGCGACATGCGCGAGCGGCGCGCGGGTCGGACCATCGCCGTTCGACCTTCGCCTTCGACCCCTCAGACAGGAGACCGACGTCCCGATGGAAGAGACCTCCGCCATGCTGGATTCCGCCGCCCAGACCCTCACGGGGTACGTGACCGAATTCGGGCTCTCCGCCATCGGTGCGCTCGCGGTCCTCTTCGTGGGAAGCTGGATCGCCAAGCGGATTCGTACCGCGCTGCGCACGCACCTGTCCGGCACGAAGATCGATGCGACCCTGATCCCCTTTGTCTCGGCGCTGGTCTACTGGGGCATCATGGCCTTCGTGATCCTGGCCGTGCTCGGGATCTTCGGGGTGCCGACCGCCTCGGCGATCGCGGTCTTCGGTGCCGCGGGGCTGGCCGTGGGTCTCGCGCTGCAGGGGACGCTCTCGAACTTCGCCGCCGGGGTCATGCTCCTGATTTTCCGGCCCTTCAACGTGGGCGACTGGGTCGAGGTGTCGGGGGTGGCGGGCTCGGTCAGGGAGATCAGCATCTTCAACACGATCCTCGCCACCGGTGACAACGTGAAGGTGGTGGTGCCCAACTCGAAGGTGTTCGGGCAGGAGATCAAGAACTACACGGCGCACGAGACGCGGCGGATCGACCTGGTCATGGGGGTGGGCTACGACGACGACCTGCAGGTGGCCCGCGACACCATGATGGAGATCCTGACGGCCGACGAGCGGGTGCTCGAGGAGCCGGCCCCGAACATCCGGGTCATGAGCCTGGGGGACAGCTCGGTCGACTTCATCGTGCGGCCCTGGTGCAGGACCTCGGACTACTGGCCCCTGCGCTGGGACCTGACCTGGCGCATGAAGGAAGGACTCGAGGCCGCCGGCTGCAACATCCCCTATCCGCAGCGCGACGTGCACCTTTTCCAGGCGTCGGCGAACGGGGGCGAGGAGGCGAAGGCCTCGGAGGAGTCATCGGGCAATGGTACGGGGGAGCCGACCAAGGCGAAGGGCGTGACGGAAGACGCCTGACGGGGCCGGTCCAGCCTCCTGCTCGGCTCAGCCTCCTCCGGCCGCGGGCGTGGTACCCGGCACGGTCGGGCCCTCGCGCGTGGGGGCGAGCGAGTCGGGGGTCACGCCGAAGGGCGGCATGATGTCGACGGCGTCGCGATCGAGGCGGCCGGCGTACATCTCGACCACCATCCGCTCACCCTGCCGGGCCATGTCCATCGCCTCGGCCAGGATGCGGGCCGACTCCTGCGGGGCGTGGAAGCCGTGGGAGCCCTCGGAGTAGATCCAGTCGATGCGCCACTGGGCGCTGCGCTGCATCTGGATCGCCTCGGCGAGCTCCTCGTCGCCGGCACCCAGCGCGCGGGCGGCACCCAGGACCGTGATCAGGTCCACAAGGGCATCCGAGGAGCGCTTGATGAGCGCTTCGGTCCGGTCCTGGATCGTGGCGACCCGCTCGAAGAGCTCCCCTTCCGAGATCGCGTGGCAGGTCTGGCAGGACCGGTTGATGTTCAGCAGGGGGCTGCGGACGTGGTGGTCCGAGACCTTCTGGGCGCCCTCGCGCTGGTAGGGCATGTGGCAGTCGGCACAGGAGACGCCCGCCGCCGCGTGCGTTCCCTGCGCCCAGAGCTCGAACTCGGGGTGCTGCGCCTTGATCATGCCCCCGCCGGTGGTGGCGTGGGTCCAGTCGCTGAAGCCGATGTCGTCGTAGTAGGCCTCCTGTTCTTCGACCTTGAGCCCCTGGGCCCACGGGAAGACCACCATCTTGTCTTCGGGCTCGAAGTAGTACTCGACATGGCACTGCGCGCAGACGAAGCTGCGCATCTCCTGGCGGGTGGCGTCGCGGTTGGGATCGTAGCCGGTGATGCCCTCCTCGTGCTCCATCAGCGCCGCGATTCCGACCAGGAAGCCGGGGCGGGTGATGCGCAGCTCCATCGTGTTCGGGGCGTGGCAGTCCATGCAGCTGACGGGGTGCTGGACGAGCTCGTTGCCGGCGGCATCGGTGTAGAAGCGGGCCTCCTCCCAGGGCATCGAGCTGACCTGGCGGAAGCCCTCCATGATGTCGCCCTCGCCCACGTACTCGTACAGGGGCATGACGGCGGCGTGGCAGTGCAGGCAGGCGCCCGGCTGCTCGCGCTGGAGTACCCGCTGGGTGTGGTCCTGGTCGTGAAGGGTGAAGGCGTGCCCGCGCGACTCGCGGTAGTCGAGCGAGAAGGCGAACCCCGACCACATGGCGCGCAGCCAGGGACTCTGGTCGAGCTTCTGCACGGGGACCGCGTCGCTGCCCCCGTAGCGGGTGCGCTGCCAGTCGGTGGTGCGCAGGTAGCTCTCGTACTGCGAAGGCCAGTTCACACCCCAGGCCGCGGGATCGGTGGTCTGGTCGTCGACGGCCACCAGGAGCTGGTAGGGGTGCCGCGTCTCGCCCATCCGCTCGCCGATGGTGACGAGGAGCGCCGATATGATGGCGGCGGCGACCACCCCTCCCAGAAAGACCCCCACCAGAAGGCGGGTCGAGGCCGCTCCGGCCGAGGGGTGGGCGATGGGTGCTCCCGCGGTCGGAGAGGACGCGGGTGCGTTCGACGAGCAGGGGTTCGCGTCAGCGCCAGGCAGCATGACCGGCATCCTTGTGGCAGTGGACACACCCCTGGGCGCCGTCACGGCGATCGGGGAACATCTCGTGGACGAAATCGGAGTGGCAGCTCACGCAGTTGTTCTGCACGATGCGTGCGTTGCGCGGCTTGATCTGGATGGGGTCCGGATGGTTGCGGAAGGTGAAGGCCCACGAGTGGAAGAACCCGTTGTCGGCCTTCGAGACCCATTTGTGGATCTCGTTTTCGGGCAGGTGGCAGGAATTGCAGGTCGTGACCGGCTGATGGGAGCTCTTGATCCAGGAGTCGAACTGCTCCTGCATGATGTGGCAGTTCACGCAGGCCTGCGGGTCTTCGGAGAGATAGGCGGTGCCCTGCCCGTAATAGAAGGTGAAGGATCCGAGACCGAGGGTCAGCCCCAGGATGCCCGCGATCCCGAGAACCAGGAGCGATATCTGTCCGGCCTTTCCCCCGATCGGACCCTCCATCGAACGCCTCCCCACCCATCCGGTCGCTTCAAGGGGGGCTCGCTGTTCCGCCCCCCAGGACGATCACCCATGCCATGATAAGCGGTGCGACCCCGTGCGCGAAAGTGGGGGGTTCAGCTCTTGAAGGCGTCCCAGAGGAGGAAGGCACAGAGGGCGAGCCCCAGGATTGCCATGGCCCAGGGCTCGCCGAAGGATCCTCCGCTCACGATCCCTGGACGAGGTCGAGGCGGGAGATGTGCAGGTCCAGGTTGTGGTTCACGCGCAGCCCGTAGTGGCCGTCGACATCGATGCCGTCACGCTGCGTCCGGTGCACCTCGGTGCCGTTCACGCTGAAGACGACCTCGTCCCCCGCGGCCCGGATCGAGAGCACGTTCGGCACCGACAACTCGCCGTCGCCCCGATCGTCCCAGCCGTGCACGGCGTCGTGCTCGGTCCAGCCCATCACGTTGTGGAGTTCTTCGCCGGCGCGATGCCGGATCATGAACTCGCCCGTGCGCCGGACCAGGAAATAGGTGTAGCGCTGGTCCTCGCCGTGGAGCGCCCGGCCCCCGATGAAGATCCCGAAGGATTCCCGTCGCTCGCCCGGGTCGAACAGATGGATCTCGGATTCGACGGTGAAGTCACCCTCGGCACGGAAGTCGTGCTTGTAGAAGATCCCCGACGGCCCGGTGGTGAGGTGCCAGCCCGGATCCATCTCGACGAACTCGAGATCCTGCGAGGTGTGCGCGCCGTGCCCCCCGTCGAAGTGGGCCATCCAGCCCTCGGGCAGGTCGACGTCGGCCCCGTGGTGCGCGTCCATGTGCTGGTGGTCCTGGGCCTGGGCCGGAGTGGGCGCCGCGAGAGTCGAGAGCGAAAGCAGGAGTGCGGCGGCGAGGGCACAGCCGCTGAAGGAGACGGAGCGGTTCATGGTCATCGATACTCCCGAAGTGTGGATGAAATCGAGGCCGGATCTTCGGTCTCGAAGCGCACCTGGCGGATGCGTGCGGCGGAAAGCTGCGCCTGGAACTCCCAGATGTCCGCGCCCATCATGCCGGCGGGAATCCGGACCAGGACCGAGACCTCGGAGCGGTCGGGGGGCAGGTGCCCGATGAGCTCCTGGATGCGGTCCAGGGGTCGGGGGCCGAAGCGGATCGACAGCGCACCCCCGTCCAGGGTCTCGACCGGGGGGGAGGCCGCCGCGTCACCGTCGGTGGCCTCGGCCTCGGCTCGGGCGAGCGTGCGAAGGGTGTCGGGCGCCCGGTCCGGCTCGGAGAAGACGAAGGTCGGGGCGCCGCTTCCGTCCTCTCCGAGATGAATCGTGATGCGAAGCCATGGATCGACCGGCTCCGGCTGCGACGGGGACGCGGCCTGCACGTGGGCAGGGAGAGCGAAGACGAGAATGCCGACGATGGCAAGCAGAAATCGAACCATGGAGGATCCGTGTGGGAGGGCTCGCGAGTGCGTGGACGCGCACTGGCCGATCTGGCCCTGATCTTGTATCAGATGAAAGGGATGGATCCGGACGACGCGCCGGAGTCTTCGCTCACGACAACATGGATCGCGCACAGTGGCCTCTCCTTCAGTGTACCCGGGATCGTTCACCTCGTCCAACCGAGCGTTTCGGACACCGGCGGCCCCCTCGGTCCCCGAACATCGCTTCAAGGTTGAATCAGGGAGCGGTCTGCCGTCACCGACCCGGCGTCGATTCGAGGGCTGGTACCCCATCTGCGGGACGGGGTTCGACTTTCGATTTCGAGCGGCCCCCATGCTCGACTCTCTGAAACGGGATGTTCCGGGCGGCTCCCGCCGGTGTAACGGTTCCGCGACGCCAGTGATGTCCGGAATCATCACCCGTTCCGTCTGCGCCACGACCCTCGAGGAGGCCGAGTGAGCCCCTCGCCGGAAGGACCCCCGCGTTTTCAGCGTCACTTTTTCGGCGTGATCGGGGAACCGAACGACTGGACCTTCCGAGCGCTCCAGACCATCATGGAGCCGGAGGGCTTCGAGGTCATCCAGGCGCGCACCGCCGCCGAACTGATCGAGCAGACCCGCGGGATCCGTCCCGACCTGGTCATGGTCAGTGACAGCTACGCCGACCTGGACCCGCCCGAGATCTGTCGGCTCCTGCGCGGGATGAACTCCTTCAATCCGGCCACGCCGATCCTCGTGACCACCTCGGAGGTGGTCGACGAGACACGGCACCTCGAGAATCTCCGGGCCGGCGCCTGGGACACGATCCGCCTTCCCGCGAACGCCGAGCAGCTCCTGCTCAAGATCGGTCGCTATGTGGACGCCAAGGCGATGTCGGACTTTGCCCGCAACGACGGGATGCTCGACGGGCTGACGGGCTTCTACAACCTGAAGGGCCTGCTGCGCCGCACCGAAGAGGAGGCCGCCGAGGCCTGGCGCTTCCGCCGCGCGATGTCGTGCATCGTCTTCGGCCCCGTGATTCCTCCGGAGGACTCAGACGACGCCCCCGAGGTCGCGCCCGAGGAGCTCAGGGACCGGCCGGAGCTCGAGAAGGGGCTGGTCGAGATTTTCCGACGGATGGGACGCCGCTCCGACGTGATCGGGCGCCTGAACCCGACCGAGTTCATCGTGGTCGCGCCCTCGACCGACGAGGGGGGCGCGGTGCTGATGGGCGAGCGGCTCCTGGCCGAGATGCGCCATCTGACGATCCCCGTGGGGGGGCGCGAGGTGAAGGTCGAGATGCGGGCGGGCTACTACTCCCCCGGCGACCCGACCCCGACGACGGTCGAGCCGGCCGACATGGTGTCGCGTGCGGCCGGAGCCCTGCGTCGATCGCAGACCCAGTACGACCCCGCCGAAGAGATCGCTCCCTGGCGCGACGGCGATGTCCTGGTGCTTCCCGGTGGGCCGCGCGACTCCGGCGTCAGCGACACCCCGTACCTGAGCGTATAGGCCCCGCGGCTTCGGCCGAGGGTCTTTCGCCCATGTCGCCTCGGACGTCGCGCGGACTGCTTCCGGTTCGAATGCTGGCCCCCGCCGGCACCCCCGTGGGTGCGGGCGAGCTGGTCCGGTGGGCCGGCGCGGTGGTCCGGGGCGGAAGCACCGATGCGGTCGAGCGGCTGCGGAGCCGAATCGGGGACCGCCTGGAGCTCGCAGGCGGCGGGGTGGTGGCCGCGGGATCCGCCCGGGCGCTCCTGACGCTCCTTCTGCAGGAACTCTCCGCGGGGCGCCCCGAGCGGACCGAGGTGGTGGTCCCCGGCTACACCTGCTACTCGGTCGCCGCCTCGATCGTGCGGGCGGGTCTTTCCGTTCGTCCCCTCGAGATCGACCCGCGCACCCTGAGCTACGAGCCCGGGGCGCTCGAGGCGCTCGAACCCGACCCCGTGCTCGCGATCGTGAGCGCGAACCTGTTCGGGATGCCCGACGACCTGCCCCGGCTGGAGCGCTTCGCCGAGGAGCGCTCGGTCCACCTGATCGACGACGCGGCCCAGGCGCTCGGTGCCCGGGTCGCCGGGCGCCCCGTGGGGAGCTTCGGGACCGCCGGGCTGCTCAGCCTGGACAAGGGCAAGCCGCTCACCTCGCTGCGGGGGGGGCTGCTCGTGACCCGTGACCCGGTGCTGGCGGAGGGTGTCGCGCGTCGGGTGCCGTCGGCCGAGGGCCCGGGGGACGCCGGGGTGGGAGAGCGGGTGCGCGACCTGGTGCGGATGCTCGGGTACGGCGCCCTCCTTCGACCCGGCCCCTACGGCATCGTCGACCGGGTGCTCGAGCTGGGCCGGACGGTCTACGATCCCGGCTTCCCGGTGGAGCCCTACCCCCCGCACCTGGCCCCGATGGCCCTCGGCCTGCTCGACCGTCTCGACGAGGTGAATCGGGGGCGGTCGCGCACGGCCCGGATGATCCTCGATGCGCTGCCCGAGGGGGCGGGGATCGAGCTCCCCCGCTCCGCGCGACCCGACACCGAGGGGATCGATCTGCGCCTGCCCCTGCTCATGGAGAGCGCCGAGGCGCGGGACCGTGCGCTCGCCGCCCTGCACCGGGCCGGACTGGGCGCAACCGGATATTATCCTCTCGCCCTGATCGATGTACCCGGCCTGGCGGCCGAACTGGCCCCCGATCCGGTCGACACTCCGGGAGCGCGGGAGGTGGCGGCCCGGCTCCTGACGCTGCCGACCCACGGGTACGTAACGGAGCGCGATGTACAACGAATGAGAACGGTCCTGAGCGGTCGCTGATCCCCCACACCCCCCGCATTTCACTCCAATGATTCCGCCGTCGCGATGGCGGGA